>DASXBY010000046.1:0-24917 GCA_036491455.1 Caulobacteraceae bacterium | reverse complement strand
CTGCGTGGAAGGGCCATCGCTCAACGAATAAAAGGTACTCTAGGGATAACAGGCTGATTTTGCCCAAGCGTCCACAGCGACGGCAAAGTTTGGCACCTCGATGTCGGCTCATCACATCCTGGGGGTGGAGCAGCTCCCAAGGGTTCGGCTGTTCGCCGATTAAAGTGGTACGTGAGCTGGGTTCAGAACGTCGTGAGACAGTTTGGTCCCTATCTGCCGTGGGTGTTCGAAGCTTGAGAGGATCTGTCCCTAGTACGAGAGGACCGGGATGGACATACCTCTGGTGGACCTGTCGTGGCGCCAGCCGCGCAGCAGGGTAGCTAAGTATGGACGGGATAACCGCTGAAAGCATCTAAGCGGGAAACCCACCTCAAAACAAGGCTTCGCCGAGAGCCGTGATAGACCATCACGTCGATAGGCCAGGTGTGGAAGCGCCGTGAGGCGTGTAGCTTACTGGTACTAATCGCTCGATAGGCTTGATCGTTCTTATCAAAACTCATGCGCGTCGATTTTGATCGCCGCCGACAATGATGTCATCGAAACATCCTCTTTGCTGACCTGGTAGCTATGCCGGAGGTTCCCCACCCGATCCCATCCCGAACTCGGTCGTTAAGTCCTCCAGGGCCGATGGTACTTCGTCTCAAGGCGCGGGAGAGTAGGTCGCGGCCAGGTCTGCCAAGAGGATGTTCCGTTCAACCGACCCTTCATCACGTATTCTTTTGCGCCGGTTTGACGCGGGGTGGAGCAGCCCGGTAGCTCGTCAGGCTCATAACCTGAAGGTCACAGGTTCAAATCCTGTCCCCGCACCCAACTTCGATCAAAGGGCCCGGCTGTCATGCCGGGCCCTTTGTTTTTGCGCCCCGGGTTGCCTTGCCGACTCCTACGCGGCAGAAGCGGCGAGGGGGTTGAGCAGAGAAGTTCGAATGGCGTCCGCAACCCCCGGACAGCGGGAGATCCTGAGCAAGGTCCCGGCCGTCACCCTGACCTTCTGGATCATCAAGATTCTCGCCACGACTCTCGGCGAGACCGGCGGCGACAGCGTCACCATGAGCTGGCTGGGAGAGACGACACCCGAGGCCAATCCCTTCGGCTACCTGATCGGCACAGGCATCTTCGCCGTGGCGCTTGCCGCGCTCGTCGGGCTCCAGATATGGGCGCGCCGTTTCAACCCATGGATCTACTGGTCGACCATCGTCGCCTCGACCCTGGCCGGAACGACTTTGGCCGACTTCGCCGACCGGTCGCTGGGGATCGGCTACACGGGCGGCTCGTCGTTGCTGTTTGCGGCCGTACTGGGCTCGCTGGGGATCTGGTACCTCTCCGAGCGGACAATCTCGGTCGATACGGTCTGCACGCCCCGCGTCGAGGTATTCTACTGGGTCACGATTACGTTCTCGCAGACCCTTGGCACGGCCCTCGGCGACTGGGTCGCCGATACCGGAGGGTTCGGTTTCGGCAGGGGCGTCCTGCTGTTCGCCGGCGCCCTTGCCGTGGTCGCAGCTCTCTACTTCTGGACCAAAATCTCGCGCGTGGCCCTCTTCTGGGCCGCGTTCATCCTGACCCGGCCGTTAGGGGCGACGGCCGGCGATCTCCTGGACAAGCCCTTGACCCACGGCGGCCTCAACTTCAGTCGGCCGCTGGCGTCGCTGGCGATCGCCGCAATCATGATCGCCTGCGTCGCCCTCTTGCCACAGAAGGCCGGCAGTCACCCAAGCGCGGCCTAGGTCCTCAGGTCGGCTGAGCGGTCGTGCGCAGGTAGGGCTTGTGCGTCTTGAACTCGCCAAAGGTCGCCTTCGCGTCTTCGTCGGAGACGGCCGTGACGATGATCACGTCCTCGCCCTTCTTCCAGTCCGAGGGCGTAGCCACTTTGTGCTTGGCGGTGAGTTGCAGTGCGTCGATCGCGCGGAGAATCTCCTGGAAATTTCGGCCTACGCTCATCGGATAGACAAGGATCAGCTTGATCTGCTTGTCCGGCCCGATGATGAACACGTTTCGCACGGTGGCGTTGTTGGCCGGGGTGCGGCCCTCGCTGGTGCCCTCGGTGTCAGCCGGCAACATGCCGTAGAGCTTGGACACCTTGAGGTCGGCGTCGGCGATCATCGGGAAGTTAGGGGCGGTACCCTGAGTCTCGGCGATGTCGGCGCTCCAGCGCTTATGACTATCGGCCGGATCCACGGACAGGCCGATCACCTTTACCCCACGCTTGTCGAACTCCGGCTTCAGTCTGGCCACGGCCCCAAGTTCCGTGGTGCAAACCGGCGTGAAGTCTTTCGGATGCGAGAAGAGCACGACCCAGTGACCGTCGATCCAGTCGTGAAAATGAATAGGCCCCTCAGTCGTTTCCTGGGTGAAATCGGGCGCTACTTCATTGATTTTCAAGGTCATGGGCCACGTTCTCCTTCGCCGGCGCTCGCCGCCGCCCTCTGAGATGGGGTCTTAACGGCGGCATGGCTAGCGGGCAATCTCTCTGCCCGCCGCGCGAAGGCTCAGAGGACGCCTTCGTGAGCCAAAAGCCAGCGTTTGCGTTCGAGGCCGCCGCCGTATCCGGTGAGATCGCCACTCTTGCCGATCACGCGATGACACGGATTGACGATTGCAATCGGATTGGCGCCGTTGGCCAGCCCAACGGCTCGCACTGCCTTGGGCCGGCCGATCGCCTCCGCCTGCTCGGCGTAAGAACGGGTGGCGCCTGCGGGAATGTCGCGAAGGGCCGCCCACACGGCCTCCTGGAACGGAGTCCCGTTGGTCGCGACCTTGATGCGTTCAAGAGCCTTCAGGTCGCCCTTGAAGTAGGCCTCGAGGGGCTCTCGGATCGACGCCGGCGCCTTTCCGTCCGTGATCGGAACATCGCCATATTGACGGCGCATGAGGTTCAGGTTCCGGTCGGCGTAGGTCTCGAAATCGAGGGCACGGAGCCGGTCTTCGTCGTCGAATACGATACGAAGCTCGCCCATTGGCGAGGCGAAACGATCAAGCTGCAAGTTCATGGGATGTCTCCTTCTTGTAGGGCGCGGTCCATAGGTGCATCGCCGCGTAGGCGCGCCAGGGCCGCCAGGATTGGCTGAGCAAGTCGAGTTCGGCGGGCCGCGGGCGTTGACCATCCGTCTCAAGCGCTCGCATCAGACCGATATCGGCCGCGGGAAAGGCGTCCGCCTCGCGCAGGGCCCGCATGGCGATGTAGTTCGCCGTCCATTCGCCAATTCCAGGCAAGGCGCAAAGGCGATGGATCGAGGTCTCGAAGTCTTCAGCCCGTTCGATCAGCCGTGGATTGGCGCTTACCGCCCTGGCAAGCTTGACGATGGACTGAGCGCGCGGGCCCGGCATGCCGCCGATCACAGCCTCGGTGAGACGCTCGGGGCCGGGAAAGACGCGGGTCAGCTCACGGCCGTCGTAGGGTTCGCCCCACAGGCTTGCGATTTCGCCGGCGAGCCGCGTCGCCGCGGGAACCGTAATCTGCTGGCCTAGGATCGCGCGTATGGCGAGCTCGAAACTATCCCACGCTCCGGGAACCCTGAGGCCCGGTCGAGCGGCCACTAGCGGGGCCATACGCGCATCGCGTGAAAGGGCCGCGTTGATGGCCTCGGGATCGGCGTCGAGGTCGAACACCTGCCGAATGCGGGCAATGATCTTTGGCAGAGCGGCGAGCGCGGGAAAGCGGATCGTAGCGCGCACGCGGTTCCGTTCGGGCTCGTGGGCGACCTCGATCTCGCCAGCCGCGCCATCCATGGCGATCGTGCGCCGCCAGAGTCCGTCCTCGACCTGCTCCACACCCGGAATTGCTCTCAGGGCCAGGAAGTCCAGGATCGCGTTCCAGTCGAACGGCGGTCGGTATCCCAGCGAGAGCGTGATGCCGGCGTGGCCGCTGTGACTCGCTCCGGCGATACGGCGCAGCTCCGTCGGCGGACGACCAAAGAGCGCAAGCATCGTCTCGTTGAAGCGACGCACGCTGCCGAAGCCCGAGGCCAGGGCGATCTCGGTCATCGGCAGGGTTGTTTCATGAATGAGTTGTTTGGCAATGTGGACGCGCCGCGTCTGGGCGACGCTTATGGGCGATGCCCCGAGATGCTTGAGGAACAGTCGCCGCAGGTGTCGCTCCCCGACTCCGAGGCGATCGGCGAGGTTCTCGACATCGCCATCGTCGAGCGCTCCGGCCTCGATCAGGCTGACTGCCCGAGACACCGTGTTCGAAGCGCCCCTCCAGGCGCCCAGGCCAGGGGCTGTCTCTGGCCGACACCTGAGGCATGGCCGGAAGCCGGCGGCCTGGGCAGCGGCAGCGGACGGATAGTAGCGGCAGTTCTCCGCCTTCGGCGGGCGCGCCGGGCAGACCGGCCTGCAGTAGATCCCCGTGGTCAGGACGCCGGTGAAGAACCGCCCGTCGAAACGTGCGTCGCGGGCCAGGATCGCCTTGCGGCATTGGATGGGGTCCAGAAGCATGAGATCACCATACGAGGAATTCGCGCTGTGAGTCCGGCGGTTTTCGGACTCGAATGCGTTGAGGGGCGGACAGCGCGAACTTGTAAGATCGGCCGGTGCTGAGCTAACCCGGCTTTGCAGTAGGGGAGGGGCGCCATGCCCGAAGCGAACGATGCTCTCTTGGTTGACTTGCTGACGTGGCTCGCCGGCGGCGATCGGCCTTATGGGGAGGTCATGGAGGCTTGGCGCTCCTCATGCCCGCGGCTGACCATCTGGGAGGACGCCCTCGTGGAGGGATGGATCAAGCGGCGTAGCGGCGCGAACGGCGCCTTGGTCGCGATCACGGATGAAGGCCGCGCCTGGCTGACCGAGCAACAGGCCAGAGCCGCCTGACACGCTTTATCTGCATCGACGATCCGGACGATCCGCGGATCGAGCCGTTTCGCGATGTGCGCGACCGAGATATCGCTGGCCGACATAGGGGTTTCATCGCCGAGGGCGAAGTGGTCCTGCGCGTGCTGGCGCGCAGCCAGCTGCATAAAGCCCGCTCGGTGCTCATAGCCGAGCGACGGATCGAGCGACTGGCCGACGTCCTCGACTCTCTTCCAGCAGACGTTCCCATCTTCGCAGCTCGGGAAGCGGTTATGGACCGCATCGCCGGTTTCCATATCCATCGCGGAATCATGGCGTTCGCCGAGCGATCAACAGAGCCTACGGCCGATTTCCTTCTCGGCTCAGCTCAAGGTGCTGCCCTCGTAGTCGCCCTGTTCGGCATATCCAATCACGACAACATGGGCGGCGTTTTCCGCAATGCCGCGGCGTTCGGCGTCTCTTGCGTGCTGTTGGACGCCGCTTGCTGCGATCCGCTCTACAGGAAGGCGATCCGCGTCTCCGTCGGCGCGGCCCTGATCATGCCATACGCCAGGTTCGGAGTGGACGAGGATCCCATGGCGACGCTGTCGCGCCACAGATTCGAGCCTCTCGCCCTCAGCCCGAAGGGGGTGATGGCGCTGGCCGATCTCACGGCGCCGCAGCGCGCCGCGCTGCTCGTCGGGGCGGAGGGCCATGGGCTTGCAGAAGAGATCCTGACGCGGGCGTCAACGGTCAGGATCCCCATGGACGGCGGCTTCGATTCCCTCAATCTGGCGACCGCCAGCGGCATTGCCCTCCATCATCTGAGGAGCGGGCATCCACCTGGACAGTCGAAGGCGGGACCGACATGACCGAGCGCTACATCGCCGCCATCGATCAGGGAACAACCTCCTCGCGGTGCATGATCTTCAATGAGGCGGGAACCGTGGCCGCATCCGCTCAGGTGGAGCACCGTCAGCACTATCCCAGGCCTGGCTGGGTGGAGCACGACGCGTCTGAGATCTGGGCGAACGTGCGCGGCGTCGCCTCAGCCGCTCTGGCCAAGGTCGGGATCGACACCCGTGACCTTGCGGCAGTTGGCATTACGAACCAGCGCGAGACGACTGTAGTCTGGGAGAAATCCAGCGGCCGGCCGATCGCCAACGCCATCGTCTGGCAGGACACACGCACCGCCGCGCTGATCGCCGAACTCGGCCGCGACGCGGGCCAGGACCGGTTCCGCGCAACCTGCGGCCTGCCACTCGCCACCTATTTCTCAGGCCCGAAGCTGCACTGGATCCTTGATGAGGTGGACGGAGCCCGCCAGGCGGCCGAACGTGGCGAACTGCTTTTTGGCACGATGGACTCCTGGCTGATCTGGAATCTCACCGGCGAGCACGTCACAGACGTCACCAACGCCAGCCGCACCATGCTGATGAATCTGGCGACTCTCGACTGGGACGAGGACCTGCTCGAGGCAATGACCGTGCCGCGAGCCATGTTGCCCAGAATTGTCTCGTCGTCCCAGGTGTTCGGGATGGGACGGAATGTGTTGGAGGGGGTCCCAATCGCCTCGGCGCTCGGCGACCAGCAGGCGGCGCTTTTCGGCCAGACCTGCTTTTCCCCAGGCGAGGGAAAATGCACCTACGGGACAGGCAATTTCCTGCTGGTCAACTCCGGGGAGACGCCGGTGGCGTCGCGCAACGGACTGCTCACCACGGTCGGCTACCGCATCGGCGACCAGCCGGCAGTCTACGCCCTGGAAGGATCGATCGCCGTCACCGGCGCGCTCATCCAGTGGTTGCGCGACAACCTTGGGATCATTCGCGCCGCCAGCGAAGTCGAAGCCCTGGCGAGGAGCGTGCCCGACAACGGCGGATGCTATTTCGTGCCGGCTTTTTCCGGGCTGTTCGCACCGCACTGGCGCAGCGACGCACGCGGCGTCATCGCCGGTCTCACCGCCTTCGTGAAGGCCGGGCACATCGCCCGGGCGGCGCTCGAAGCCGTCGCCTGGCAGACCCGCGAGGTCGTCGACGCCATGGCTGCCGACTCCGGCCAACGTCTCACCAGGCTCAAGGTGGATGGGGGGATGACGGCCAATGAGCTGCTGATGCAGTTCCAGGCCGATGTCCTGGATACGCCCGTGTCCCGCCCAGCGATTGCCGAAACGACCTGCCTTGGCGCAGCCTATGCGGCTGGCCTGGCGGTTGGGTTCTGGCCTGACCTGGACTCCCTGAGAGCGAAATGGCGCGAGGGCGGCGCCTGGGCGCCGGCCATGGCCGCCGATGAGCGCTCACGTGAGTTAGCCAGGTGGTCGAAAGCGGTCGAAAGGTCCCTTGGCTGGGAAACCTGAAGTCGCCTTGTTTGCATGTCGCGGCCGGGCTAAGGGCCTGCCCTTCCTTTGCACGGGGTGGGCATGGCGGAAGTCGAAAACCTTATCGAGACCCTTTCGCTAGAACGCATCGAGGTGAACCTCTTCCGCGGCATCGCGCCGGCAGATTGGGGACCTCGCATCTTTGGCGGGCTGGTGATCGGCCAGGCGCTGCTGGCGGCCTATCGCACGGTCGAGGAGCGCATCTGCCACTCGCTGCACTGCTACTTCATCAGGCCGGGCGATCCGGCCGTACCGATTCTTTACGACGTCGATCGGGCGCGGGACGGCAGATCATTCACCACCCGGCGCGTGACTGCGGTGCAGCATGGCGCCCAGATCTTCAATCTGGCAGCCTCCTTCGAAGTCGACATCCCGGGCTTCGATCACCAGGATCGGATGCCCGACGTGCCCCCACCAGCCGAGGTCCCGGCCTCACCGTTCGACGACGGCCGGCAACGACCCATTGAGATGCGTTGGATCGGCGGCGATCGCTGGAGCGGCGCGCCAACGCCAGCCGAACCGGAGCAGAATGTCTGGATGCGAACGACGACGCCGCTCCCCGACGATGTCGCCATTCAACAAGCGGCGCTTGCCTATGCGTCGGACATGTCGCTCCTCTCGACGGCCATGCGGCCGCACGCCATCAACTGGCGCACGCCAAACTTCCAATCCGCGAGTCTCGATCACGCCATCTGGTTTCACCGGCGCTCGAACTTCAATGATTGGCACCTCTATGCCCAAAGAAGTCCCTCGGCGTCGGGCTCGCGTGGCTTCAATCTTGGCGAGATCTTCAACGCCGATGGCCGGTTGATCGCCTCCACGGCCCAGGAGGGGCTGATGCGGGTTCATTCCGGCCGCTGACGACATCCGATTGTCACCCGTGGCGGACAGAATAAGCTCCACAAGGCGAAGACGGGGGCGGACGAATGAAAGGCGGGCTAGGGCTTGGCATCGCGGTAGCGGCGCTCTTCGCGGCCGGGTGGACGTATTCTGCGACGACCGAAACCACTCCGACCGGCGCCCTGATCACGCCATCAGCCGCGCCAGATTCGATTTTCCAGCTGCTCAATCCTGACTTGCCCGGAGATCCGGCGTTTACCGCCGGCCAGGCCTCGGCGCTCGCCCTCTCGCCGGATGGCCGCACGCTCCTCATCCTGACGAGCGGTTTCAACCGGATCTTCGGCCCAGATGGAAAGTTCGTCGCCGATCGTTCGCAGGAATATGTCTTTGTCTACGACGTGTCGGGCGCGAACCCTGTCAAGCGACAGGTGCTGCCCGTCCCCGATACGTTTTTGGGCATCGCCTGGTCCCCGCGCGGAGACCGGTTTTTCGTCTCCGGCGGCGTGGATGATGATGTTGTGGAGTTTGTAGGCACGCCCGGAGCCATCAAGCCGGGACGCGCGTTCCGTCTGGGGCACAAGGCTGGTCTGGGTCTGGCCGTCAAACCCGAGGCGGCCGGCCTTGCCGTCAGTCCCGACGGACGCCGGCTGCTGGTGGCCAACTTCCAGAACGATTCCGTCACCGCCATAGATCTCGTCACGGGGGCTCTAAGGGAAACCGATCTGCGGCCCGGCGCGGACGATCGGACAAAGGCCGGCCGCCCCGGAGGGACATTTCCCCAGGCCGTGGCGTGGACAGGCGACGCCAAGGCCTATGTTGCAAGCGAGCGCGACCGACAGGTCATCGCCCTTTCGATGGGCGGCCGCGCGCCTCGGGTGATCGTGCGCATTTCCACCAAGGGACAGCCGACCGCCTTGGCGAGCAACGGCCGCGGCCGCCTCTATGTAGCCCTCGACAACACAGATGCCGTTGGCGTGGTCGACATCCGCTCGGACCGAATGATCGAGACGATCCCCACCGCCGGCCCCAAGGACTGGGGCCTCAGAGGACTGGGTGGCGCCGGCTCCAACGCCCTTGCTGTGTCGCCAGACGGCCAGTCCCTCCTTGTCTCGGATGGCGGTCTCAACGCCTTGGCGGTCATCCGCCTGGACGATCGCGCCCGAGGTTCCAAGGGCACGTCGGGACGAGCGGACGATGATGACCGACCGCAGGGCTCAGCCGTGGTCGGCATGATCCCGACCGGCTGGTACCCGACCGCCGTCGCGGTCAGGCCCGACGGGCGGCGGATCTTCGTAGTCAACGGCAAGAGCAACGCCGGCCCGAATCCGCGCGCGTGCCGCAACGATCTGGCGATTGCGCCCGGACATGATTTCTCCTGCCGCGCGAGCAACCAATACGTCTGGCAGAGGGAAAAGGCGGGCTTCCTCACCTTTCCGCCGCCATCGCCGGCTGCGCTGGGCGCGCTCACCAGGCGGGCGGCGGCCAACAATCACTTTGCATCTGCGCCTTCAGCCAGGGAGGCTGAGATCATGGCCTTCCTCCGCGGCCACATCCGCCATGTGATCTATGTGGTGAAGGAAAACAGAACCTACGATCAGATCCTGGGTGACCTCGAGGTCGGCGACGGCGACCCGCGCTTGGCTGTCTTTCCCGACGCCATGACGCCCAACCAGCACCAACTCGCCCGCCAGTTTGTCGATCTCGATCGGTTCTTTGACAGCGGCGAGAGCAGTAACACCGGCTGGAACTGGACCGTCGCGGGCCGGACCAATGACTTCACTGAGCGCGAGGCGCCGGTGAACTACGCCAGCCGTGGCCTGCAATATGACCAGGAGGGCGACAATCGGAACCTCAACATGGGCCTCGCAAGCTCTGCCGAGCGGAGATCTTCCGACCCGTTGGCGCCATCCGATCCCAACATCCTGCCGGGCGCGATCGACGTCGCGGCGCCGGACGGGCCGGGAGGCGAAGCCGGCAAGGGCTACCTCTGGGACCAGGCCCTCAAGGCTGGCCTCACGGTGCGCAACTGGGGCTTCTACGGCGATCTCACGCTCTACGACAAAACCGCGGGCCCTGACCGGACGCCAAAACTGCACGAGCCATGGAAGGCGGGCGTTCGGGTCTTTGTCCCGGCCAAGGCCTCACTGATGGCGATCAGCGACCCCTATTTCCGCGGCTTCGATCAAGGATTTCCGGACTATTGGCGTTTTCGCGAATGGGCGCGGGAGTTCGACGAGTTCGCCGCCTCGGGCGTCGCGCCGAATCTGATGCTGGTGCGCATGCCGCATGACCATACCGGCGATTTCGACGAAGGCATCGACGGCATCAATACAGTCGAGGGCGAACTCGCCGACAACGACTATGCGGTCGGTCTCCTGGTCGAGAAGGTGGCTCACAGCCGGTTCGCGAAGGACACTCTGATCTTCGTGGTGGAGGATGACGCCCAGGACGGCCCGGACCACGTGGACGCCCACAGGTCCGTCGCTTTCATCGCCGGGCCGTTCGTCAAGCAGGATGCGGTCATCACTCATCGCTATGCGACGACGAACTTGGTGCGCACAATCGAGGAGGTTCTCGGCCTTCCACCCATTGGGCTGCCGGACGCGGCCGCGGAGCCGATGACGGACGCGTTCGACATTGCACGCGCCAGCTGGACCTTCGACGCCCGCGTCCCGAAGGTCTTGCGGACCACGACCCTGCCCCTGCCGCCATCGACAGGCGCGGAGCGTGGATGCGCCGCGCCTCTTCGCTCGGCGGCATACTGGACCGCAGCGATGAAGGGCCAGGACTTCTCCCGCGAAGATCATCTCGATACGGCAGCCTACAACCTCGAACTTTGGCGCGGGCTCAGGGGCGCCGCGCCCTATCCGGCCCGCGACGGTCGGGATCTTCGCAGGGACCGCGCCGGCCTGCTGGCCCGCTACCCCTCCAGGTGCGACTGACCGGTCAGGCGATCTTCGGCGCGACGGCACCAAGGACCGCCCCGATTTCAGCGTTGAGCACCAGATCCGAAAACCGGTCCTGATCTGTCGGCTCGCGATTGACGATGGCCAGCCGCGCGCCGTTTCGCTTGGCGAGCAGGGGAAAACCCGCTGCCGGATAGACTACCAGTGAAGAGCCGAGGACAAGGAAGAGGTCGCAGTCCATGGTCGCCGCTTCGGCGCGAGCCATGGCCTCGTCTGGCATCGGCTGGCCGAAGGAGATCGTCGCGGTCTTGACGATCCCGCCGCAGTCTCGACAGGCGGGAATGACTCCCCCGTCGAGGAAAGGCGACTTGAGATCGGCCAGCTCATGTCGCAGGCCGCATTGGAGGCATTTGGCGTAGCTGGCGTTGCCGTGCAGCTCAATTACGCGATCTTGGGGTACGCCCGACGCCTGATGAAGGTTGTCGACGTTCTGGGTGAGAACGACGGACGCCTTGTCCGAAGCGACCAGACGCGCGACCGCGAAATGCCCCGCGTTCGGCTTGGCGCCAACCCAGCCGGCGGCGCCGCTGAAGGCCCGCCCCCAGGCCTCCCGCCGTCGGTCCTCGCTGGCCACGAAATCCTGGAAATAGATGGGTTTCATCCGACTCCAGACCCCGCCGGGGCTGCGGAAATCCGGAATGCCGGATTCGGTCGACATCCCGGCGCCGGTGAAAACGACGATGCGGCTGGACTCGTCGATCAGCCGGGCCAGGTCTTCGGTTCGGTTCAAGCGTCGCTTGTCCGGGCGAGACGGCCTGTCAGATAGAGGCCGGTCACAAGGCACACGAAAGGAATGAGCGCCAAGAGGTCCGCCCATGGGCCTTGGTAGAAGGGATTGTGGCCGGCCATGAAGTCTTCGACCTGTTGATTGAAGTGCGTCATCGCGCCCGCCATGAAGGCGATGCCGATGCCGGCAATGGCGCCGCCGGCGATATATCCTGATGCGACCAGGACCCCAGGACTCTTGTCCGTCTCTCCGATCAACTCCGCCTCCGACAGCCGGCGATGGGCCAGCCGCGTCTTGAGATGGCGATCGACAAGCGCCCGCACCATGCCGCCAATCAGGATCGGGCTCGAGGACGACAACGGCAGATAGACTCCCACCGCGAACGCCAGGGATTGAATGCCGCACATCTCCAGCACGCCAGCGATCATCGCGCCCAGAATGACGAGCGTCCACGGCAGCTGCCGGTTGAGGATACCCTTGATGATGTAGCTCATCAGCGTCGCCTTTGGGGCGGCGAACTTGTTGACGGTGGTGCCGTCAGGGCGGACTCGGTGAGCGCCATTCACGCCTGGATCGACAAGCCAGTGCGGCGCGCCTGCGCTATCGACGAGGTAGCGTCCGGGCTCGCCGCCGACCTGGTCGGTCTTCTGGAACACCCGATAGAGGGCGGTGTCGGATGACGCCTGCGGGCCCTTTATGTGCTCTTGGGGCAGGCTCGCGACCTCGCCCGCTGGGACATGCCACACCGCCGGCGGAAGGGCCCGATCCTTGGTCGCGGTTGAAGACGTCGCTGCGGCGCTCGCAACCGGCACATAGACCGTGGAGGCGTTGTTCAGGGCCAGCAGGACTGGGCCGAGAGCGACCGCCGAGGCCAGCGCCCCGCACAGGATAGCGATCTGTTGGGCGCGCGGCGTAGACCCGATCAGGTAGCCGGTCTTGAGATCCTGCGACGTGGCCCCGCCGTTGGCGGCGGCAATGCAGACGATACCGCCCACGGAAAGGGCCGTCACATAGTAGGTTGGGCCCGTCCAGCCCAGCGCCAGGAAGATCAGGCAGGTGAGCAGTAGCGTCGCCACGGTCATGCCGGAAATCGGGTTGGAAGACGACCCGATCTGCCCGGTCAGCCGCGAGGAGACGGTGACGAAAAGAAAACCGAACAGCACGATCAGCACCGCGCCCACGATGTTCATCCGCAGGCTGTGGAAGACCAGGATGGCGGCGATCAGCCCGACGAGGCCGAGAGCGACGAACCTCGGCGGCAAGTCCTGATCGGTCCGCGGTGTCGCTTCGCCGGCGCCGCGCCCGTTCCGCGTCCGCCACGCGGCGAGGCCGCCTGCGAGGCCTCGCCAGATCATTGGCAGCGAGCGGACGAGGCTGATCATCCCGCCGGTCGCCACCGCACCGGCCCCAATATACAGCACATAGGCGCCGCGGATGTCGTCCGGGCTCATCTGCGCGATCGGGGTGGTTCCTGGCGCGATCGGGCCAACCGCCGCCGATCCGAAGAAGTGGATGGCTGGGATCAGGACCAGGTAGGCCAACACCCCACCGGCGGCCATGGTGGCGGCGATCTTGGGCCCGATGATGTATCCGACGCCCAGGAGCTCGGGCGAGATCTCGGCGGCGACGGACCCGGACGCGAATGGCGCGCCGAACACTTTTTCCGGAATATCCTTCCACAGCCGGAAGGCTTCCATGGCCAGCTTGTAGACGACCCCGACCCCAAAGCCTGCAAAGATCGCTGCGGCGCCTGAACGCGCGCCGGTCTGAACCGTGGTCCCTGAACCTCCGACCTGGCCGAGGGCCCGTTCTTCGGCAGTAGCGCCCGCCTTCAGGACCTCCGCGCAGGCCGTTCCCTCAGGATATTTGAGGACCCCATGCTCCTGGACAATCAGGGCTCGCCTCAGCGGGATCATCATCAGGATGCCAAGCAGGCTGCCCAGCACCGCGACCAGCATCACCCTGCCGACGTCGAGATCGAAGCCCAGGATCATGATCGCCGGCATGGTCACGCCCACGCCGAAAGCGATCGATTCGCCGGCGGAGCCGGCGGTCTGGACGATATTGTGCTCGAGCACCGTGGCCGAGCGCAGTCCGATACGGCCCAGCAGCCGGAACAGGGTGAGCGAGATGACGGCCACCGGAATCGAAGCGCTGACCGTCAGGCCGACCTTGAGAACGAGATAGAGGGACGAGGCGCCAAAGATCACCCCGAGGAGCACGCCAACGATCAGCGGAACGACGCTGAGCTCGCGAAGTCGAACATTGGCGGGAATGAGCGGGCGGAAGGCGGCCCTGACGGCGTCAGCCGTCGCCTCGATCGAACTCACATTCCCCTCGCCGCCGTCTCAATCAAAGGCAGTTGAGCATAGGGACGAGGCCTTCGCCAGCCAGCCGCAATGGCTCCGGCCCTTGTCTACAAGGCGAGGATCGGGGCCGGCCGCCAAGCCTCGGGGAACAGAGACTTCAACTGACCGAGCTTGGGCATGTCGTAAGTGGCGATGTACGGCTGGCTTGGGTGATGAACCAGGTAGTCCTGGTGATAGGCCTCGGCATGAAAGAATCCGCCATCCGGATCGACCCGTGTGGCGATGCGATGTGGGAAGGCCCTGGCGGCCCCCAACTGAGCGATATAGCGCTCCGCCACCGCCTTCTGTGCGGCGTCGCGGTAGAATATTTCCGAGCGATATTGCGGACCCTCGTCGGGAAACTGCTGATTGACCTGGGTAGGGTCGGTGGCGACTGAGAAGAAGATACGCAGGATCTCGCCGTAGGAAATCTGGGACGGGTCGTACTCGATCTCGACCGACTCGGCGTGACCCGTGGTTCCGGTGCTGACCAGGTCATAATGCGCGGTGGCGGCCTGGCCGCCGTCATAGCCCGCCCAGACCTTGCGGACGCCCTTCACATGTTCGAACACGCCCTGGACACCCCAGAAACAGCCGCCAGACAACACGGCGATCTGAGTTCCGTTGGCGGGTGGGTCGTAGGCGGGCGGAGGCAGGCGAGACGCAGCCGCGCCCGGGCTGGCGGCAAGGCATCCAGCCAGGATGGATCCGATCAACGGAGAGAGGGGCGGGCGCATGCGCATCTGATGGGACCTCCTTGTGGACGGGATCTCGGTGCAAAGGTCCCTCGGCCTCAATTCGCAACTCATTCGCGCACGGTTACCTCGACCGGAAAAGACCTGTAACCATTACACCGTCCGGCCGAATTCAGATTGGGAAGAAACCGATCTTGGAGGCGCAGCTCAAGGCGCTGATGGTCGCCACGCAGGCCGGCGATCGTTCAGCCCAGACCCGGTTGCTCACGCTGCTCGCAGGCCGCCTGCGTGCGTTCTTTTGTCGTCGCCTCGCTGGCGACCTCAGTCAGGCGGAAGACCTGGTTCAGGAGACCCTGCTGGCCATCCATATGAAACGGGCGACGTACGATCCGAAGCAGGCCTTCACGCCCTGGGCCTATGCGATCGCCCGCTACAAGCTGATCGATTCCATCCGGCGCTCCGGCGGCCGACGATCAATCGCGCTGGAGGATGCCGGCGACCTTCTGGCCGACGACAATCCGGAAGAGGGCGCGGTAAGGCAAGATGTGGCCAATCTTCTCAATCGACTGCCAGCTCGGCAGCGCGCGCTGTTGCGCGATGTCAAATTGCACGGTCTGTCTATGGAAGAGGCGGCCGAACGAGCCGGCATGAGTGTTACGGCGGCCAAGGTAAGCGTTCACCGCGGAATGAAGCGACTGATGAAGGAGGTTTCCGATGAAGACCTCTGAGTTGATCGAGGCGCTTGCAGCGACCGACAGTGCGCCGGTCCGGCCGATCGCGCCGGCCCGGCGCCTCGTTCCAGCGGCGCTTGTCGGGGCACTGGCGTCGCTGGCCATCCTCGTCCTCTGGCTGGGGTTCCAGCCGCTTGATGAGGCGGCGCAGACGTCATGGTTCTGGATGAAGGCCGGCTACGGTCTGGCGGCGGCCCTCGCTGGCCTGGCGCTGACGCTGCCCCTGTCTCGACCGGGTGGCCGCCCTGGCGCCGCCGGGTTCCTTCTCGCCGCAGCCGCGCTTGCAACCATTTGGATGATGGCGATGCACAGGGTGATGGGCGGGGGCGGGCGGGGCCTATGGCTCGGCCACACCTGGATGGTCTGTCCTTGGCGAATTCTTGCCTTGGCGGCGCCAATCTGGCTGGCTGCGGTCCTGGCGATGCGCAGCTTGGCTCCGACCCGTCTGGCTATGGCCGGAGCAGCGACTGGCCTTCTGGCGGGCGGCTTGTCGGTTGTCGTCTACGGCCTCTATTGCCAGGAGAGCGCCGCTCCGTTCGTCGCCGTCTGGTATAGCCTCGGCCTGGCAGTCAGCGTCGCGGCCGGGGCCGTGCTTGGCCCGCGACTCCTTAGGTGGTGAGAGACATGCTGTCCCTGATCCTCAACGTCCTGTGGTTCATCTTTGGCGGATTCGCCGCTGGATTGGCCTGGATGGTGGGTGGGGTCGTGATGGCCATCACCATCGTTGGCCTGCCATGGGTCCCGGCAGTGTTTCGCATTGGCCTATTCGCCTTCGCGCCATTCGGCCGCCATGTGGTCCCGCGCAACATCGTCGCCGGGCGAGAGGATCTGGGCACGGGTTGCATGGGGACGATCCTCAATGTCATCTGGTTCGTCTTCGCCGGCTGGTACATCGCGCTGGCGCACGTGCTGATCGGCGCCGCTCAGGCGATCACCGTGATCGGCATCCCATTCGCCGTTCAGCATTTCAAGCTGGCGGGCTTGGCCATCGCCCCGGTGGGAATGACCGTTCGGCCCTGAGCTTGCGCCTCAGGTACGGCCCTTCGCGAACCTCAATTGGTGCGAGCTCAAGCTCTTGAATGCCCAGCACAATTCACGATCAGGCTGTTCCTGATCGCGTTGCGCCCCCGGGACGTAACGGCGAACCGGCGAGAGACCGGTCCGCCGTCGCGCTTCCTATTGCGGCGGTGCTGGGGCCGGGGCCGGGGCCTCGGCCGGCGCGGCTTCAGTCTTCGCCGCATGATGATGGGTATGCATGTGCAAGTGTTTATGCATGTGCATGTGGTAGTGCGTTCCCTTGTGGTGATGACGGGCTTTTTTGCCCTTCATCGCCCTTGCCTTTTCTGGCGGGTTCGGGATCGGCTGCATGGTCACCTGGGCGACCGCCGTTCCCCCTACGAGCGCCGTGATTGCGAGCGTCGCAACGGCAATGCCTGGAAGCTTCATGTTGTCTCCCTTGTGAGGTGAATCATCCCCCCGACTATTAAGTCTTTTAACGCTAATTCGAAACCACGGAAACAGGGCTGTCATCATTTGTCGCCCATGACCTCGCTAGCTCCACCTTTCGGTCAAATGAAACGTCACGTTCGCAGGGTTGACAGGGCCTTCGTTTCAAGACCAATCCACCGCGCGGCTTCCTTCGTGAGGCCGGGTCTCCGGAACCCAAACCCCAATGCCTAGCGACAGTAACGGTCCAAGAAGCGGGCCGCAGAGGTTGTCGAACCGGATCTGAGCCATCGGGTCCTCGTGACGATCGACGCGGCGATCACGAGGCGAGCCCATGGTCTTCCTCTCCTCAGAACGGATGAACCCTGGCCTGCTGGCCAGGTTTGCGCGCCGGCGCTTTTCGCCCAATCGGTTCGATCTGGTCGCCTTCCTGCTGCTCGGCGGGCTGGCTGTCACGGTGCTGCATGGCGCGCGGCAGATGAACCTGCCGATCTCGCACCTTCCGAACGCCGGCGTCACCCTCGATCCGGCGCGCCTGCCCGAATACGCCCTTCGCTCAACATTGCGCATGTTCGCGGCGATCATCGCATCATTGATCTTCACTTTCGTCGTGGCGACCTTGGCGGCCAAGAGCCGCAAGGCCGAACTGATCATCATCCCGGCGCTGGACATCCTCCAGTCGATACCGGTCCTCGGCTTCATGACCTTCACCCTGGCCTTCTTCATGGGACTCTTCCCGGGCAACGAGCTGGGTGAGGAATTCGCCTCGATCTTCATGGTGTTCACCGCTCAGGCCTGGAACATGGCCTTCAGCTTCTACCAATCCCTGCGCACGCTCCCGGAAGACCTCAGTGAGGTGAGCCGCCAGTTCGGCCTCTCTCCTTGGCAGCGATTCCGTCGTCTGGAGCTGCCGTTCGCAACCCCGGCGCTCGTCTGGAACACCATGATGTCGATGTCGGGCGGCTGGTTCTTCGTCGTCGCATCGGAAGCCATGCAGGTGGGGAACAACACAGTCACCATCCCCGGCATCGGCTCGTGGTTGGCGTTGGCCACCGAACGTCAGGACATCGGCGCCGTCGCCTGGGCAGTCGCGGCCATGGCCGTCGTCATCGTGATGTACGACCAGCTGCTGTTCCGCCCGGTCGTGGCCTGGGCCGACAAGTTCCGCTTCGAGCAGACGGCGTCCGAGGATGAGCCGCAGTCCTGGTTCTACGATCTCCTTTTGCGCACGCGCATCCTGCGGCGGGTAGGGAGCCTACTTTCTCGTCTCGCCGCCAGCGCGCCCAGGGCGAAACTTCCCCGGCTTCGCGCCCTAAACTTCGGCGGCGCGCGATCCTCGCACTGGCTTGATCGTCTCTGGATCGTCGTTGTGGCCCTGGGCGTCGCCGGGGCGGCCTTGGCCATAGTCCGCTATCTCGCGGCCAACATCAGCGCCAAGGACGCGCTCACGGCGTTCGGCCTGGGATTCTTCACCCTGTTCCGGGTGCTTGTGCTGATCGCCGTCGCCAGCCTGATCTGGGTTCCGATCGGAGTGTGGATCGGCCTGCGTCCGGCCTGGTCGCAGCGTGTTCAGCCGCTGGCCCAGTTCCTGGCGGCGTTTCCGGTGAACTTGCTCTATCCGTTCGCCGTCATGGCCATCGTCGGCTGGCGGCTGGACCCGAACGTATGGCTCTCGCCCCTGATCATCCTGGGGACGCAATGGTACATCGTCTTCAACGTCATCGCCGGCGCGGCGGCGTTGCCCAATGACCTCAAGGAGGTGGCGGGCATGTTCCACCTCCGCGCATGGCAGAGGTGGCGCGATTTCATCATTCCCGGGATCTTTCCTTACTATGTGACCGGAGCTCTGACGGCCTCAGGAGGATCCTGGAACGCCAGCGTCGTGGTGGAAGTGATCAATTGGGGCCACACCAGGCTGCACGCAGCGGGTCTGGGCGCTTACATTCAGAGCGCGACGACGGCCGGCGACTTTCCGAAAGTCGCCCTAGGGATGACCGTCATGTCCATCTTTGTGATTGTTTTGAACCGTAGCCTGTGGCGGCCGATGTACGGCTTTGCCGCCAATCGGCTGCGCTTGGGATAAGGAGGCCGCCATGAGCCTGGTGATGGATCGGACCGCCGCCTCGCCGCTGGTGGAAGTGCGGGGCCTCAAGCACGTCTACGGGAGTGGTGTCGGTCCCG
Source organism: Caulobacteraceae bacterium (assembly GCA_036491455.1). Classification (GTDB taxonomy): domain Bacteria; phylum Pseudomonadota; class Alphaproteobacteria; order Caulobacterales; family Caulobacteraceae; genus Acaudatibacter. The sequence goes on along the minus strand of DASXBY010000046.1, from coordinate 5,845 downwards.
GCCTGGTCGTCCTCGAGGATGTCGATCTCACCCTTCGGCCCAATGAGATCGTCGGGCTCCTGGGGCGTTCGGGATCGGGTAAGTCGACCCTGCTGCGCTCGATCGCCGGACTGATCACGCCTACCGCCGGCACGATCGGGGTCAGCGACGTTCCCGGCGATAATGAAGCCCACGGCGTCGCCATGGTCTTTCAGACATTCGCTCTGTTTCCCTGGCTGACCGTTCAGAAGAACGTCGAGCTCGGCCTGGAAGCCAAGGGCATGGAGCAGGAGGAACGTCGCAAGCGCGCCCTGGCGGCCATCGACCTCATCGGCCTGGACGGATTCGAGAACGCCTATCCGAAGGAGCTTTCGGGCGGCATGCGTCAGCGGGTGGGTCTCGCCCGCGCACTGGTCGTCCAACCGTCCATCCTCTTGATGGATGAACCTTTTTCCGCGCTGGACGTCCTGACCGCGGAGACTCTCCGAACCGACCTACTGGATTTGTGGTCTGAAGGCCGGATGCCGATCCGCTCGATCCTGCTGGTCACTCACAACATCGAGGAGGCGGTGCTGATGTGCGATCGCATCCTCGTCTTCTCGTCCAACCCCGGCCGGGTGATCGCCGAGATCAAGGTCGACCTGCCGCAGCCCCGCAAGCGCCTCGACCCGGCCTTCCGCGCCTTGGTGGACGACATCTATGCCCGCATGACGGCCCGGCCGGCCGCGCCGGCGCGGGAAGGCGCCTTCCCAGGAACAGGCCTCGGCATGGCCTTGCCGCATGTCTCGACCAACGAACTGGCGGGGATGATCGAATCCATCGCCGCCGCGCCCAACAACGGGGCGGCCGATCTCGCCGACATGGCTCGAGAACTGCAACTCGAGGCCGATGAGCTTCTGCCGATCGCCGAAACCCTGCAGCTCATGCGCTTTGCCGAGATCGATGGTCGCACGATCCGGCTTTCAGCCACCGGAAAACGCTACGACGCCGCCGACGTCGACGAGCGCAAGCAGATCTTCGCGCGACAGTTGCTGGCCTACGTGCCACTGGCGGCGCACATCCGCCGTGTTCTGGACGATCGCGACTCCCATCAGGCGCCCGCCAGCCGCTTCCGGGACGAGCTGGAGGATTTCATGTCGGAGCCGCGGGCTGAAGAGACCATGGACGCCATCGTCTCCTGGGGCCGGTACGCCGAAGTGTTCGCCTACCACGACGATGAGGACCGCTTCAGCCTCGACAATCCGGCCTAGTCACTGAGAGAATTGAACTCGACACCAGCGCGGATACCCCGCTGACGCCTGACTTCCGGCGGCGAATGTCGCTAACTGACAGGCGAAGGCGATTCGAAAGGGCGGCGTATGACCGGCTGGCAGGCCATCGTTCTGGCGGTGGTGCAGGGCATCACCGAACTTTTCCCCATTTCGAGCCTCGGCCATGCGGTGATCCTGCCGGCCTTGCTCGGCTGGAAGATCGACGAGAACGCCGAAGGATTCCTGCCGTTCCTGGCGGTGATGCATCTGGGCACCGCGATCGCCCTGCTGGGCTATTTCTGGCGGGATTGGCTCTCGTTTGCCGGATCCGTCGCGCGATTTCGCGATCCGGCCGGGGAAGCCGACCGCCGCCTGTTCTGGCGGGTGGTGGTCGCCACCGTCCCGGCGGTCGTCATCGGCTTCGTTTTCGAGAAGAAGCTCAAAGCGGGTTTCGGCGCGCCAGTGCTGGCGGCCGCCTTTCTGATCGTCAATGGCGTCATGCTGTTCGTCGCCGAGCGGTTGCAGAGGTCGCAGGGACGCAAGCTCGCCGACCTTTCCTGGCTGCAGGCGGCGATCATCGGCTTTTGGCAGTGCCTGGCGCTCATCCCTGGCATGTCGAGGTCGGGCGCGACCATGGCCGGCGGCTACCTCTGCGGCCTCAATCACGAGGATTCGGCCCGATTCTCGTTCCTCACGGCCACGCCGATCATTCTTGGCGCCGTCGTCCTGGAAGCGCCTAAGCTGATCAAGCATCACAGCGATTTCAGCGCCACGGCGGTGCTTGCTGGCGTCGTCGCGGGCGTCACAGCGCTTGCCAGCGTGTGGGGCCTCATGCGCTGGTTCAAGACTCACGAGGTGCGAGGATTCGATCCTTTCGCCCTCTATTGCGCCCTGGCTGGGGCCGGCTCGCTTGCCTGGCTGCTGATCGGCAAATGAGTCCGCTTCAGAACTGGGCGTGAAGCCTCGCTGCAAAGATGGAGACCGGCCCTCGATCGGTGTTGTATGCCGGGTGATCCACGAACTGATAGTCGATCGAAAGATGGAGAAACGCTGTCAGGCCAAGGTTGTAGTAGGCCTCCAGGATGTTCTCTGTCGCCGGATGCGGCAGGCGGCCGTCTCCGATTAGGATCCCGAGGCCCCCGTCAGCTAGATATTCCTGGTGAATCTTAGAAATCTGGTCGACGACGCCGCCAATCGCCAGGGTGTCGTCCTTCCTCCTCCAATGGTCGCCCTTGACCGAGACGCCGGCCGAGACGGTCTCGTCGATGTCGGCGAATTCGTATGGCTCGACATCGCCCTTGGCCCATCCCGCCCGCGCGAACAGCCCGAATCCCTGGCCCAGATCCTGCTGTAGATTGACGCTCACCCCAGGCCTGGAACGATACTTCCGCACGAGCGCGACGCTGGGAGGTTCATCCAGTTGTTCGCCAAGCGCGATGGCGTCGGAATAGAGGCCCATTCGGCCGCGGCTGAGGAATCCATTGAGTTTCAGCGCGCCGTTCTTCCCCCCGGCCGTCCAGCGTCGCTCGACCTCGCCAACGACCTGGAACTGCCCAAAACGCGTGTCGAGCTTTTCACTGTTTGGAACCTTCGACAGGTCAAAGACGCCAAGCCGCCAAGTCCAGGACCCCTGGTACCACTCCGCGCTCGCTCCCACCGTATAGCCCCAGGCGTCGGCGGCGTAGTCGAAGGTGCCCGCGTCGATGATCGCCCAGTTCAGAAAGTCGCCCCTGGGATCGTGAGCATAACTGTTGGTGTCGAAAACGTCGGTGACGCCAAACCGGCCAACGGTGACCACAACCCGGTTTGCGCTCTGGGCGCCGCCCAGCTGATTGATGTCCGGATCGACCTTCGATGAACCACCGCCGAGGTTGAAGGTCTGGCGCAGGAACAGGCGCTGGAGGCGCAGATAAAACGTCTCGCGCCCGATCTTGTAGGCTTCGCCGCTTGGGAATCCGGCCACGCCAAGCGTGTCATGAAGCCCGAAACCCTGATCGAACTCCGGGTTGATCCAGATCTCGCCGTTCGCCCATGGCCTGATGCCGATGAAGGCGGTGACGTCTGTCGTCTCCCGACCCTCGGCGATCGGCGAAAGGCTTTGCGGACCCGAATAGGGGGCGTGGAAGGCCAGATTGCCTTGGGCAGTGAAGGTTAGCTGGCCGTGGAACGCAAAATCCTGAGGGGTCGCGGAGCTACCGTCATCGTCGGCGAGGCCCGGACCCGGCGCCAGCACCATGGCCGCCGCCCAGCCAAGCACCAACAGCCGGCCGGTCAATCCAGGCGTTCGAGGCGAGACAACATAAGGGCGAGCCATGGCGGTTCCAGGTGACAGGCGCATGACAGCCCGAAGGGAAGGGCCACTAAAGTCTCCCAACTAAATCGTCCAACTCTGAGTTTGTCTCGCACGGCCTATGCTCGAGGGCCCGCTCCATTCCTCGCGCCGCAAAGAGGATTTCCCCTGGTTTTGGCGCAAGCCGGGGTTTCGGCTAGGTTCAGCACCATGGCCACGCATGAACCCGTCCTGCATCCCATCGCCATAGCGGATCTGCGCCCCACCCAGATCACTGCCGGCATGCACGAAGTCAAACAGAAGCGCGATCGCTGGCGGAAGCTCACTGTGGAAAAGGGCGCGCAATTCCTGGGAAAGCACATGATCCCTACGGTGATCGGGCCCAAGGGACGCCACTACCTGACCGACAACCACCACCTTGCAAGGGCAATGTGGGATGAGAAGGTTGCCGAAGTCTTGGTGACCGTGCAGGCCGACCTTTCCCGCCTCTCAAAGGACTCTTTCTGGCGGTTCCTCGATAATCGCGCGCTCTGTCATCCGTACAATGACGATGGCCACAGAGTGATGTTCGATCAGATTCCAAATGCCATCGCGAAGCTGAAGGACGATCCCTATCGGAGCCTGGCGGGAAACCTTCGACACGTCGGCGGCTACGCCAAGGACATGACGCCGTTCAGTGAATTCCTGTGGGCGGACTTCTTCAGGAGCCGAATCAAGCGCAAATCAATCGAGGAAAACTTCGATTCGGCGCTGGCCAAGGCTTTGAGCCTCGCCAAATCGGAGGCCGCTAGTTTCCTGCCCGGTTGGTGCGGGCCGGATCCATTCGACTGAAGTCTACAAGCTCAGGGCGAACCAGGCGGTCCGTCCGCGATCCGGTCCGTCGCCGCTGACCTCGCGCCAGCCGTAAGCGCGGTAGAAGTGGAGGGCCCGCTCGTTCGCCGGACCGACTCCAAGGTGCGCGCCCGTTGATCCCAGCGTTCGAATACGATCCAGCCAATGGTCGATCATGCGTCGTCCGGCACCGCGTCCCTGGAGCCTGGGGAGAAGATCAATGTGAAGGTGCGAAGGGTAGGGCCCGGCAAGCCAATCCGGCGTCGAGAAGGGGTGGTGGATCTGCCACGCGCGCCACTCGTCCCTCGTCCAATCCGCACGCGTCGCCCTGGGCGGATCCGGATAGCGGACACGCAGGGACGGCCACCACTCCGCCTCCAAAGCGGCCTCGAATTGGCGCGTGTCGAGTGCGCCCAGGACGTAGCCGGCGACACCTTCTGCGTCTTCGGCGACGAAACAGGTGTCCGGCGAAAATCGCGGATAGGGGCCGGCGTAGATATGACCGATGACCTCTGGATCCTGGTAGAAGCCGCTCGCATCCGCGCCGCTTTCGCCGGTTGCAAGGCAGATCCGATAGAGATCAGCCGCGTCCGCCTCGCGGCAGGGTCGGATTTCAAAATCAATGGCTGAGATCTCGCTTGCTCCCCGTGCGGCGGTGACGACGATGCTGGCGGTGGAATGAGAGGATCGATCATCGTCGCATGATGAATCTGCTCGGCATAGCCGTGGTCGTCGCCGGTCTGGCGGCGCGGCTTAATCCGGTGATGGTGGTGACGGCCGCGGCCGTTGTCACGGGACTGGCCGGCGGCCTTGATCTCATGGACGTCGTTTCGGCGATTGGCCGCAATTTCAATGACGCGCGCTACATTAGTGTCGCCTTCCTGGTCATACCGGTTGTCGGCCTCTCGGAGCGGGCGGGCCTTCAGGCGCAGGCGCGGAGACTCGTCGGACGACTGCGGGGCGTAACGGTCGGGCGCATGCTTCTGGCCTATCTCGCGGTCCGCCAGGTAAGCGCCGCGCTCGGGCTGCTTTCGCTCGGCGGTCAAGCCAACATGGTGCGGCCTCTGCTGGCCCCCATGGCTGAAGCCGAAGAGGAGGCCACGCGGGGTCCCGTAGACGACCAGCGGCGTATGCTCATTCGCGCCCATGCCGCTGCAGCAGACAACATCGGCGCCTTTTTCGGCGAAGACATCTTCATCGCCTTGGGTTCTGTGCTGTTGATCACCGCCATCCTCAGGCAGAACCATCTACCAGCCGACCCTCTGCGCGTCGCTCTGTGGGCGATCCCAACCGCGATCGTGGCCTTCCTCGTTCACGCTTTCAGGCTTCTGCGTCTGGACCTTGTCCTGGCCCGGCCCCGAAAGGCGCCATGATCAAGGTCGGCGCGGTCTACCTGCTGGCCGGGATCGTGTTTGCCGCGATCTCGATTTTCAGCGGGCTCGACAGAAGCAACCCGAAACGCTGGGGAGCGGCCGCTTTTTGGGGCCTGTTCGCG
>DASXBY010000045.1:0-5548 GCA_036491455.1 Caulobacteraceae bacterium | reverse complement strand
CGAAGAGACGTTGTTGCGGAAGTAGCTCGGCCGGTCCGCAAGCGCCTCAGTTTCCAGCCACAGGCGCTTCAGATGCCGCACCCGGCCCGCAGCGCGATCGTCCGTGTACGGCGCCCGCCCGTGCAGCACGTGGTAGTTGTCGATGAACTGCATGTCGCCAGGTCGGAAATCCATGAACACGTTGTAGGCGCCACTCTGCGCCCGCCCCTGGATCCATTCCAGCGCCTCGCGGGCTTTGTCTGTCAGCCGCGGCGCATCTTCGTGCCGCTGGGAGGCGAGGATATAGGCGCGGATCAGCCGCACAAAGAGCCGCCCGGCGTGGGCAGTGAACACCGGCAGCTCATACCATCCCCGCGCGCCCGGCCGCTGTTCGCCGCGCATGTCGTAGGGCTGGGGCTTGTAGAGCTCGGCGGCGAGATCAGGCCGCTCGCGCACCATGTCGTTGTGCAGGGCGACCGAGTTGCAAACGGCGGACTTGCCGCCGCTGGAACCGGCTTGCAGGCACATCAAGCCGACGAGATCGGAGCCGTCACAGTGGAAGTCGAGGCCGATGCCGCCCAACTCGTTGCCCCGGGCCGTCGGGTCGTCGAAGCTCTTGCCTTGGTCGGTGACATCGCCAAGCACGTGGCCGAAATGGTTCTGAGGCCAGGGCCGGCCGAGGTGGGCGCCGATCCCCCAATAGGCCAGGCACATGTCGTCATTGGACCAGGCATCACGCGGCAAGCCGCGGATGAGCACGAAGCCGCGGCCGTCAATCAGCTCCCGCTCGACGGATTTTAGCCGCGGTCCCAGGGTCGGCAGCGGGAACTCGGCCTTGCTGATGTCGAGGAAGTCCTCGCTGATCGCCCGCGCGTGGGCGATGGCGTTCTCGAGTTCAGCAATCTCTGCGCTCGACAGGGTTTCGGTCCAGGCCGCGGGATCGGCCACATCTTCCGCCCGCCATTCGCAGGCCGTCTCCAGCAGGTCCATGATTTCTCCCCGCTCTATTCCGCCGCCATCGCCAGGGGCGCGGGCTTCGCCCCGCGGATCAGCCGCCCCGGCAGCGCGCCGGTGGCCTCGCCGTCGCGGTAGGTGACTTCGCCGGCGACGATCGTCGCCTTGTAGCCGCTGGCCCGCTGGACGAGACGCCGGCCGCCCGCGGGCAGGTCGTAAGCCACCTCCGGCGCGTGCAGCCTGAGGCCGTCATAGTCGATGACGTTGAGGTCGGCGCGGTATCCTGGCTTCACCACGCCACGATCATTCAAGCCCAGCAGTCTCGCGGTATCGCGAGTCTGCATGCGGATGACATCGCTCAGCGGCAGTTTCGGTCCGCGTACGCGGTCGCGCGTCCAGTGGGTGAGCATGGTGGTGGGAAAGGAGCCGTCACAGATCATGCCCACATGCGCCCCGCCATCGGAGAGGCCCGGCACGGTGAGGGGGTGGACGATCATGTCGCGGGCGGCGTCGAGGGAGCCTTCGGAATAGTTGAGGAAGGGAACGTAGAGCATGCCGCGCCCGCCTTTTTCGAGCATGTGATCGAGGGCGACCTCCTCGGCAGTGAGACCGCGGCCGGCGGCGACGGCGGCGACGGTAGTCTCCGGTCCCGGTTCATAGTCCGGATCGCCGCTCAAGAGGTGCATGCGTCCCCAGTTGGTGGGCATGCGACGCGCGCCCTCGTGCGGCGCGTCCGCCAGAAGGCGAGCGCGATAGTCCGGATCATGGAGCCGCTTGACCCGCTCGGCGTGCGGCAGCGAGGCGATCTCGCGGTAGGTCGGATATTGACTGAAGGGATTGACGGTCAGCTCGAGGCCCAACAGCACGCCAACGGCCCGGGCCGCTACCTGCGCCGCCATGGGAAGGCCGGCGCTGGCGGCGTCTTCCAAAACCCCCAGCAGGGTCTTGTAGGCGGCGGGATCCAGGGGGCTCTGCACCAGGGTGAAGGAAAGCGGGCGGCCCGAACGCTCGACGATGCGGCGGAGCATGGCGAACTCGGCCTTGGGGTCAGCGAAATCCGAGACCACCTGCAGGGCCCCCGCTCCGGCGGCGGCAAGACCCAGGGCGACACCGGTGAGCTCGTCCTCTCCGGCAGTCAGAGTGGGAGTCGGATCGCCGTCGCTGGTGCGATGATTGAGGGTGCGGCTGGTGGTGAAGCCCAGCGCTCCGGCTCTGGCGGCGCGTTCGGCGATCTTGGCCATGGCCGCGATGTCGTCTGCGGTGGCCGGCTCGCGATTCGCGCCCCGCTCGCCCATGACGAAGACCCGCACAGCCGCGTGCGGCAGTTGGCTGCCGACGTCGACGTCGAAGGCGCGCGCCGAAAGGGCGTCGAGATAGTCTTCATAGGACTCCCAGTTCCACGGCAAGCCCTCGGAGAGCACCGGGAAAGGGATGTCCTCGACACCTTCCATCAGGCGGATGAGGCGATCATGGTCGTCCGGACGGCAGGGGGCGAAACCGACGCCGCAATTGCCCATGACGATGGTCGTGACGCCGTGCCAGGACGAGGGCTGCAAGTGGCCGTCCCAAGTCGCCTGGCCGTCATAGTGGGTATGGACGTCGACGAAGCCTGGCGTGACGATCAGGCCGTGGGCCTCGATCTCCTCCGCGCCCTCGCCCGAAACCTCGCCGACGGCGACGATCAGGCCATCCTTGATACCGACATCGGCCACGCGAGAGGGCCCGCCTTCGCCGTCGAAGAGCTCGCCGCCGCGGATGACGAGATCATAGGCCGCTGTCATGGCCGTCAATCCTTCCCTTATCGCCGATCACATTGCGCGCTTACGTGACGGACGCGTCAAGGGGTAGCAGAGAGGGCTGGCGCGTTTGATGCGGCGCCGACGGATGGCCAGGAACCCTTGCGACGGTATGCGCCGCTCAGGCGTCGCCGCCCGCTTCCAGACGCGCGATCTGCTGGTCGAGTTCGGCGATTACACCCCGCAGATGCTCCATGTACTCGAGCACGCCATTGCGGAAGGCGCCCTGAACACCGGCTTTCTGCTGTTCGGCCTGTCGGTCCTCGCAGTCGATGAGAAAGCGGACGAAGAGGTCCCGGTCGGCCTTGAGTTCGGCTAGCTGGCGGCGCTTATCCATTGTGTAAGCCTGCCGTGCCGCAACAAACGCGGCCATGCCGTGAGATGTCGCGCGACAATTGGTCTCGGCTTACGTGAGGGCAACACGCTCTCGGGCCGCCGGACGGCGCAAGAATACTGAAGGAGACAAACGATGACCGAGACCCCTGTCCCCGCCAGCGGCCCGTTCGCCGACGTCGCGCCCGAGTTGGACCGCCTGACCCGCGAGGTGCTGTTCGGCGAGGTGTGGGAGCGACCAGGGCTCTCCAAGCGCGACCGCAGCCTGATCACGGTGGCCTGTCTGGTTTCCCTCTACAGAACCAACGAGCTGCCGTTCCACCTGAAGCGGGCGCTGGAAAACGGGGTGACCCGCGAAGAGCTGGTTGAAGCCATCACCCACTTGGCCTTCTACGCTGGCTGGCCGACCGCAGCCACGGCCGTGGGCCTCGCCCGCAAGGCGTTCGAAGACGCCTGAGACATTCAAGGCATTCAGAGGAGCACGGCGATGAAGAAACGCATGCTGGGAAGTGGATTGGAAGTCTCAGCCATCGGTCTTGGCTGCATGGGAATGAGCTTCAGCTACGGTCCGCCCAAGGACCCGGCCGAGATGATCAGTCTCTTCCGTTCGGCCGTCGATCTGGGCGTCACCCTGTTCGACACCGCCGAAGTCTATGGCCCGTATACCAACGAAGCCCTGGTCGGCGAGGCCCTCGCGCCGGTGCGTGACCGGGTGGTCATCGCCACCAAGTTCGGTTTCGCCATCGGTGAGGGCGGCATGCGCGGCCTCAACAGCCGGCCCGATCATATCCGCGAGGTCGTTGACGCGTCGCTGACGCGTCTCCGCACCGACTACATCGACCTGCTCTACCAGCACCGGGTCGATCCAGAGACGCCGATCGAGGATGTTGCAGGCGCGGTGAAGGACCTGATCGCCGAGGGCAAGGTCAAGCATTTCGGCCTCTCTGAAGCGGGAGCCGCGACAATCCGCCGGGCGCACGCCGTGCAACCGGTGACGGCCGTGCAGAGCGAATATTCGATCTGGTGGAGGCCGCTGGAGGCGGAGATCATCCCGGCGCTGCAAGAGCTTAGAATCGGCCTGGTGCCCTATAGCCCGCTCGGGCGCGGATTCCTTACGGGCACGATCGACGAAACAACAGAGCTCGCTGACGGCGATTTCCGCGCCGCCTTGCCCCGGTTCGCGCCTGAAGCCCGGCGGGCCAACCAGGCAGTCGTCGACCTGTTGGCCGCCACCGCCGCTCGCAAGGAGGCAACGCCGGCTCAGATCGCGCTCGCCTGGATCCTGGCGCAGAAGCCGTGGATCGTTCCCATTCCCGGCACAACCAAATCCCACCGGCTGAGGGAGAACCTGGCCGCAGCCGAGATCGAACTCACGCCCACGGAACTCGCCGAAATCGACGCGGCGGCGGCCCGGATCGAGGTTGTGGGCGGCCGCTATCCCGAACGCCTGGAGGCCATGACGGGGCGTTAGCGCCCCTCGCGCCTTGCCACGCCTCCCTCGCCCCCCTACCAGTCAAGGCAACCACGTCGGGGGCGACATGGATACAACGCCGCGCGGCTTTCATCGCAGCCTCAAGGTTGTGGGTTCGCTGTTGCTCACCCTGTCTGCGATCACTCCGGCTGCATCGGTGTGCGTGATCATACCGGGGATCATCCTGCAAGCCGGCACCGGCGCTCTCTACAGTCTGGCATTCGCAGCCGTTGTCGCCCTTGCCATCGCCTACGTGTACGCCGAGCTCGGCTCCGCGCACCCGATCGCCGGCGGCGAATACGCCCTGATCGGCAAGACGCTGGGTCCTTTCGTCGGCTTCACCTATCTTGGCATGCGCGCCATCAGCACCGCTTTCTCGCCGGGCGTGCTCGCCCTGGGCGCGGCCGGCTATCTGAAAGTGGTCTGGCCGGCCGCTCCCGCCGTGCCCGTGGCGCTCTCGATCATCTGGTTCGCCACGTTGCTCGGCATCTTCAACATCCGCACCAACGCCCTGATCACCGGCCTTTTCCTGGCGGTTGAGCTGGCCATCCTGGTGGCCCTGTCGGCACTGGGTTTCGCGGCGCCCAGCCGCGGCCTTTCGGACCTAGCCTTACATCCAGTGACGTTGTCCGCCGGTCACCTTGGGCCGGCGCCGGCGGCCGCGATCGGCCTCGCGGCCGCGGTCGCGGTGTTCGCCTATGACGGCTTCGGCGTCGCGGTCTACTTCGGCGAAGAGACCGTCGGTGCCTCTCAGCGGGTCGCGCGAACGATCATGCTGGCTCTGCTGCTGACCGTCGCCTTCGAGTTCATCCCGACTTTGGCGGTGATGGTGGGCGCCCCAGACCTCAAGGCCCTGTTGGCCTCACCAGCCCCCTTCAGCGACTTCGTAGCTCAGCGCGGCGGTCGATGGCTGGCCATCGCGGTGAGTCTGGGTGTGGCCCTGGCCATCGTCAACGCCATGATCGCCATCGTGCTGGTCTATGCTCGCTTCTTCTATTCCAGCGGCCGCGACCGG
>DASXBY010000044.1:0-1653 GCA_036491455.1 Caulobacteraceae bacterium | reverse complement strand
GTCGCTCTGGTGGGCCCCTCGGGGGCCGGCAAGAGCACCGTGTTCCGCCTCCTGCTGCGGTTCTTCGATCCGGACCAGGGTGAGGTCGCCATCGACGGCGTCGACCTGAGGCTCGCCGATCCGGCCGAGGCCCGCGCCCGCATCGCCCTGGTGGCCCAGGACGCGCCGCTCTTCTCCGGCACCGCCTTCGACAATCTGCGGTTCGGCCGCCTGGGCAGCGACAAGGCGCGGCTGCTGGCCGCCGCCAAGGCCGCCCAGGCCCAGGATTTCCTGCTGGCGCTGCCCAAGGGGCTCGACACGCCGCTCGGCGACAAGGCCCGCACCCTCTCCGGCGGCGAGCGCCAGCGGCTGGCGGTCGCCCGCGCCCTCGTCCGCGACGCCCCGATCCTGCTCCTCGATGAGGCCACCAGCGCCCTCGACGCCGAGAACGAACGGCTGATCCAGCGGGCGCTGGACGAGGCCATGGCCGGGCGCACCACCCTGGTCATCGCTCACCGCCTGGCGACGGTCCTCAAGGCCGACCGCATCGTGGTCATGGAGGCCGGCCGGGTGGTCGAGCAAGGGACCCACACCGAGCTCGCCGGCCGCGGCGGCCTCTATGCGCGCCTCGCCGAGCTTCAGTTCGGCATGGAGGCGGCGTGAAGGTCGTTGGCCGCCTCAGGGCGTGAGTCCGGCCTCGGCCGGCGCCTGAGCCTGGCCAGGCGCCGCAGCCGTCGCCAGAAGCGGCTCTTTTCGGGCTCCGGATAGGGCTGCAGGAGCCGCCGGAATTCCTCGGCGCAGGCGCGCCAGGAATAGCGTTCCGCCGCGGCCCTAGCGGCCCCCTTGTCGATCTTCAGCGCCTCCAGGCAGGCTTCGCGCAGGCCGTGCGTCTGGTCAGGCGCCAGCGCTCCGGCGCCGGAGTTGGGGATGATATCGGCCGGCCCCGGGGCGTTGAAGCCGGCCACCGGAAGGCCGGAGGCCCAGGCCTCCAGCATGACCAAGCCGAACGTGTCGGTGAGCGACGGAAAGACGAAGACGTCGGCGCAGGCGTAGTGAGAGGCGAGTTCGACGCCGAACTTGACGCCGACGAACCGCACCTGCGGAAAGGCCTCGGTCAGCTCCTCGCGCTGGGGCCCGTCGCCGACCACGACCTTGGTCCCCGGCAGGTCGAGCGCCAGGAACGTCTCGATGTTCTTCTCCACCGCCACGCGGCCGACGTTGAGCCAGATCGGCCGCTGCAGGCCCTCGAACAGGTCCGGATCGCCGGGCTGGCGCGGGCGGAAGGCCTCGGTGTCGACCCCGCGCGACCAGACCGAGATGTTGCGGAAGCCCTGCTTTTCCAACTCCTCGGCCATGGTCCGGGTGGCCACCATCAGCCGGCCGGAGGGGCGGTGGAACCACTTCATGTAGGCGTAGCCGGCGGCGAGCGGCAGCGGCAGCCGGGCCGAGACATATTCGGGGAACCGGGTATGATAGCTGGTGGTGAACGGCAGCTTCCATTCCAGGCAGATCCGCCGGGCGGCCAGGCCGATCGGCCCCTCCGTGGCGATATGGATCGCCTCCGGCTCGAACTCGCGGAACCGCTGCTGCACCTTCTCGAAGGCGCCGACGGCCAGCTTGATCTCCGGATAGGTCGGCAGGGGGAAGTTGGGGAACTGGTCGGGGCTAATCACC
>DASXBY010000043.1:0-9987 GCA_036491455.1 Caulobacteraceae bacterium | reverse complement strand
AGCACGCACCGCCGCATGGGCGATCGGCGGTGGATCGACACGCTTGCCGCCTTTTTCCATGTAGGGGAACTGGAAGCGCAGCGTCGCCACGCCCCGGGTCTCGAGGCCGTCGGCGATGGCGGCCATCGAGCGGTGCGCCATGCCCGCGCCGGCGCCGTGGGCGAGGATGAGGCAAGCCGTGGCGTCGGGGGGCGCCTGCCAGAGGCCGGAGACGGTTTCTCCGGGGCGGATGGTGACGGTGATCGGTTCGGCGGCCATGTCGTCACCATAGACGATTGCCGCCCGCACCGGCATGGTTGCGCCATGGCCTCCGGGATCGAGACCTATCGCGCCAAGCGCCGCTTCAAAGAGACGCCCGAGCCGGCCGGGAGCCTCGGGGCCTCGGACGCGCCGATGTACGTCATCCAGAAGCACAAGGCGCGGCGGCTGCACTACGACCTGCGCCTGGAGATGGGCGGGACGCTGAAGAGCTGGGCGGTGCCGGAGGGCCCGTGCCTCGATCCCAAGGTGCGGCGCTTCGCCAAGCTCGTGGAGGACCATCCCATCGAGTACGGCTCGTTCGAGGGCCGCATCCCGGCCGGCAACTACGGCGCCGGCACGGTGATCATCTGGGACCGCGGGACCTGGGTGACACTCGCCGATCCCGAAGAGGCCCTGGCCGCGGGCGAGATCAAGTTCCGCCTGTCCGGCGAGAAGCTGTCGGGCGGCTGGATGCTCAAGCGCCTGCCGGACGATCCGACCAACTGGCTGCTGATCAAGGAGCGCGATCCGGCGGCGCGGCCCCTGGCCGACTACGACGTGCTGGTCGAAGAGCCCGACAGCGTGGTCACAGGGCGGCCGGTGGACGAGCCGCCGCCCCCGCCGCGCAAGCCCGTGCGCCGCCGCGCGCCCGGCAAGATCGCCGGCGCGGTCGCCGCCCCCCTGCCGACGAAGTGGCGGCCTCAGCTCGCCACCCCGGCCGAGACGGCGCCCAAAGGCGCCGGCTGGATCCACGAGATCAAGTACGACGGCTATCGCACCCTGGTGTTCTTCGAGGGCGGCGCGGTGCGCCTCATCACCCGCAACGGCCACGACTGGACGAGCCGCTATTCGGCGCTCGCCAAGGCCTTCGAGAAGCTGCCGTGCAAGTCCGCCCTCATCGACGGCGAGGTGGTGGTGCAGGATGCCCGCGGGGTCACCTCGCTCAATCTCCTCGAACAGGCCCTGTCCGAGGGCAATTCCCGCGCCATGACCTATTTCGCCTTCGACCTCTGCCATCTCGACGGCTTCGACCTCAGCGCCGCGCGCCTTTTCGACCGCAAGCAGGCCCTGGAGGGGCTGGTGGGGCCGCTGATCGATCCGCGCTCGCCGATCCAGCTCAGTGACCACATCGACGGCGACGGCGCCGAGCTCTTCGCCCAGGCCAGCCGCATGGGCCTTGAAGGCATCGTCTCCAAGAAGGCCGACGCCCGCTATGTCCAGGGCCGCACCCAGAGCTGGGTCAAGGTCAAGCGCGTCGACGTCGGGACCTTCGCCATCGTCGGCTTCCTCTCCAATATGCCGCGCAACGTCTCCTCGCTGCTCCTGGCGGAAGACGAGGACGGCGGGCTCGTCTACCGCTGCCGCGTGGGCTCCGGGATCAGCGAGGCCAAGGCGCGCGAGCTCTACCAGGCGCTGGCGCCAGCGGTCCGGGCGACGCCCGTCACGCCGGTCCCGTCCACGCCCGGAGCCCAGTGGGTCGAGCCGCGGATGAACGCGGAGATCGGCTTCCGAAGCCGCTCGGTCAACGATGCGCCCCGCGCGCCGGTGCTGTTCTCCGTCGCCCCACGCGCGGCCAAGGCGGCGAAGGCGACCAAGCCGCGTCTCGTCGGTGACCGCGACCTGGCGGCGATCCACCTGACCAATCCGGAGCGGGAGATGTTCGCCGGCAGCGGCGTCACCAAGCTCGACCTGGCGATCTACTACGCCCGGGTCGGCGACTGGATGCTGCCGGAAGTGCTGCGCCGGCCGGTGACGGTGATCCGCTGTCCCACGGGCGACATCAAGGACCTGTTCTACCAGCGCCACGCCTTCACCGGCCTGCCGCCGGGGGTCGAGACGGTCGAGCTGGACGACGAGGACGGCCGGGCCGCCTTCATCTCGATCACTGAGCCCAAGGGCTATCTCGGCCTCACCCAGTTCGGGGCGGTCGAGTTCCACCTGTGGGGCTGCCACATCGACGATCCCGAGCACCCGGACCGGCTGGTCATGGACCTCGACCCCGACGAGAGCCTGCCGTGGGCCAGGGTGTGCGACGGGGCGGAGATTCTGCGCGACCGGCTCCTGGCCATGGGCCTGACGCCGTTCCTGCGCACCACCGGCGGCAAGGGCGTCCACCTGGTCATGGCGCTGGCGCCCGGCCACGACTGGCCGACCGTCAAGGGCTTCGCCGAGGCGCTGGCCCGGGCCATGGCCCAGGACGCGCCCACCCTCTTCACCGCCGTCTCCACCAAGGAGCGCCGCAAGGGGCGAATCTACCTCGACTATCTGCGCAACGCCCGCGGCGCCAGCGCGGTCGCCTCCTATTCGCTGAGGGCCCGGCCCGGCTTCCCGGCGGCGACGCCGATCCGCTGGGACGAGCTCCGCAAGCTCACCGGCGGCGACGCCTACAATCGCCTCAGCGTGGTCAAGCGGCTGGCGAGTCTGGCCCAGGACCCCTGGGATGAGCTATTAGCAAGCTGTTCAAAGATCACGCCCAAGATGCGGCGTGATGTGGGGATGAAAATCTAGAGGACTTCGACATGGCTGGTCGTGCGAGTTGGAAAGGTTACCTCAAGCTGTCGCTGGTCTCCTGTCCGGTGAAGCTGTTTCCGGCGACCTCTTCCACTGCCGGGAAGATCTCGTTCAACCTTCTGCACAAGGACACGCTGAACCGCGTGCAGCAGAAGTACCATGACCCCGAGCTCGGCGAGATCGATCGCGCCGACCTGGTCAAGGGCTACCAGTTCGAGAAGGACAAATACGTCGTTGTCACGGCCGAGGAGCTCGACGAGATCGAGATCGAGTCCTCCAAGACCGTGGACATCGACGGCTTCGTCGGCGCCCAGGAGATCGACCCGATCTATTTCGACTCCATGTACTATCTGGCGCCGGACGGCCCCATCGCCGAAGAGACCTTCGGCGTCATCCTCGAGGCCATGCGCAAGGTCGGCAAGGTCGCCGTCGCCCGCATCGTCCTGTCGGGCCGCGAGCGCATCGTCGCCATTAAGCCGATCGACAACGGCTTCCGCCTCGCCACCCTGCGCTCGCCTAAGGAGATCCGCGAGCCTTCCACGGTGCTCGAGAAGCTCAACGTCAAATACTCCGCCGACATGCTGAGCATGGCCGCCCAGATCATCAGCCAGAAAGAGATGACCTTCGAACCGGAGGCCTTCGAGGACCGCTACGAGGAGGCGCTGCTGACCCTGGTGCGCTCGAAGATCGCCGGCGGTCAGCCGGTGATCACCAAGGCGCCGGAACGCGGCAACGTCATCAACCTGATGGATGCGCTCAAGCGCAGCATCGAGGAGGAGCGCCGCCCGCCGGCGCCCAGCCTCGGCAAGGCCGTGGCCAAGAAGGGCGCGGCTGCCAAGACGGCCAAGGCCGAGCCGGCCGCCCCGCCCGCCAAGGCGAAGAAGAAGAGCGCCTGACGCCGCCCAAAGCGCGCTTGAGGCGATGGATCTTCAGGACCGCGCGATCGCCCTCTACGGCCGGTTCTCGCACGGCGCGCGCGATCGGCTGGAACGCGCAATCGCGGCCGGCGGAGGCTCAGTCGCCCGCGATCTGACCCGTCGCAGCGACGTCCTGGTGGTGGGCGCGCTGGCCGGCGTGCTGATCGACAGCGGCGCCCTGGGCGCGCGCCTCAGCGCAGCCCGCGAGCGCAAGGTTCCGGTGATGAGCGAACGGGCCTTCACGGCCGCCCTGGCCGGGGCTGCACCCGACCTGACGGCGACCTTTCCCCTCAGCGCCGCGCTGACCGACACGGGCCTGACGCGGGACGACGCCGAGGTTTTGGCGGCGTTCGACCTCATCGCGCTGGCGGGCGAGACGTGCCGCTTCGGCGACGCCCGCACCGTCCGCACGGCGGCCGAGTTCGTCGCCGCCGGCCGCTCGCTGGCTGAGGCCGTGCGCGTGCTGGCCCGGGCCCGTGACCAGTCGCCCAAGGGGCCCCACAGGATCGTTCTGACCTCATCCGGAGAGGCGGGGCTGCAGTGGCCGGACGGTCTCACGACCCTGGAGGGGCAGGGGGTGCTTTCCCTCGGTGAGGCCCACGCCGAACCCGAGGATCTCTTCGAGGCCGCGGCCCTGGCCGAGGCCGACGGCGACACGGCCGAGGCGGCCAGGCTCTACGATCTCTGCGCCCGGATCGATCCCAAGGACCCGATCGCGCCCTTCAACCTCGGCAACATCCGCCTTGCCGAGGGCGCCTTCGGCCAGGCGGCTCTGGCCTTCCAGAAGGCCCTGGCGCGCGATCCCCGGCTGGTCGAGGCCCGCTACAACCTCGCCCAGGCGCTCGAGGCCCAGGGCAAGCCCGATGCGGCGATCGCCGAGCTCGACCGCGCTCTGACGATCGATCCGGTCTATCCGGACGCCGTCTTCAACCTTGCACAGCTGCGCATGACGGCCGGCGACATGGCCGAGGCCAAGGCGCTCTACGAGCGCTACCTCGCGCTGGGGCCGCCCGATGACTGGGCCCGCACCGCACGCAAGGCGATCCAGTATTGTTCGGCTCACTTGACCGCCTAGAGAACGGCCGCCAGTTGCGCATCGCCAACGACTGAATTCACTGACGTCTTAGGGTGTCACCGAAATCCCATTAGTAAGCCGGCGGCGGGTAGTAGTTCGGCGGCGGCGCCGAGGCCGCGCCGACGACGGCGCCAGTGCCCCCGCCCACGGCAGCGCCGACCGCGGCGCCCGGACCGCAGACCGGAAGAGTCACAAGGCAGCCAATGGCGGCGCCCACGGCTGCGCCGGTCACCCCGCCGTGCAGAGCGTGGACCCCAGGGTAGTAACCATCACCGTAGTAGCCGCCGCCGTAGTAAGACCCGTTGGGGTAGTAGGGGTGGCCGCCGTAGTAAGGGGCGCCGCCGTAGTAGGCCGCGCCGCCGTAGTAAGGGGCGCCGCCGTAGTAGGCCGCGCCGCCGTAGTAAGGGGCGCCGCCGTAGTAGGGGTGGCCGCCGTAGTAGGGATGCCCACCGTAGTAGGCTCCGCCGCCGTAGTAGGGCCCACCACCGTAGTAGTACCCGCTGCCGTAGTAGGGCCCACCCCCGTAGTAGGATCCGCCGCCGTAGTAGTACCCGCCGCCGTAGTTGGGTCCGCCGCCGTAGTAGGGCGCACCGCCGTAAGAGGGCCCGCCGCCATAGTAGGGCTGGGCGAAAGCCGCGCCCGTCATCAGAGTGCATGCGGCAATTCCCGCGGCAAAGCCGCGGATCACGCCGACTCTCCTGAGCTGCGACGTGGGTGTCAAAAACAGGTGGCTTGAGGTCATGTCCCGCTCCATGGCTGGCCAAGCGGATCGGGCTCTTGTGCTGCACAGGCCCTGCTCGATACGTCCGCCAAGACGTGTCCACCGACCATTAGGTGAAACCCGCAAGTCGCGAGGTCATTGTCCCGCTAAATGGCGAAGGGCGGGTGTCGCGATGCCCCACAAGACGCCGGCACGGGATCACCGCGCCTTATCGCAGGCATTCGCCCGTGCGAGCAGATAGGCCCTTTCCCGCGCGTTGCGGGTGAGCGTCGCCGCGGCCCTGAACTCCGACTGCGCCCCGGCAAGTCGGCCGGCCCGGAACAGGAAGTCGTCCCGCGCCGCCGGCAGGGGCGCATAGCTCCGCAGGGCGTCGGCGTCCGCGATCTCCTCCACCAATCTGAGGCCCGCTTCGGGCCCCCGAACGCCATGCTGTGGGCGATCGCGCGATTGAGATCGACCACGGGCGAGGACGCCACGACGCTCAGCCAGTCTCACCCAGACGACGAACGAACATGTCGGAAATCGACACCTTTTGCGCAAATCCATCTTGGCGGGCGTTTGCGTGTACCCGAGGCGGCGCCTCACGGCAGCCGGTAGACGGAGATGTGCGAATAGGACTCGGCGGTGAACTCGCCGCCCAGCCAATCGGCGTGCCGGTTCTCCAGCTCGAAACCGGCGATCTGGGCCATCAGGTCCAGTTCCGCCGGCCAGACATAACGGTGCGGAGACCGGCTCACCGCCGTCCTGCGGCCCTCACCAAAGACAAAATGGTTCGAAACGACCCGCTGGCGCAGCACGTCATAGGTATCGACGCAGAAGTGGCCCGGTTCCGAGGCGGCGACGATGGCGTCCTGGCCCATGGGCAGTTTGCGCAGTTCGGGAACCCAGAGTTCGATCACGAAGCGGCCGCCGGGGCTAAGATGGCGCGCCGCGTTGCGGAAGCACGCGACCTGTTCGGCCTGGCTCAGCAGGTTCGAGATCGTGTTGAAGACGAGATAGACGAGCGAGTAACGACCGGGCGCAGTCCCCGTCGCCATGTCGCCCATGACGACGGGAATTGCGACTTCGCCGACCTTCGCCCGCAGCTGAGCCACCATGGCCGACGATTGCTCGATGCCCACCACGGTAACGCCGCGTTCCCGCAGTGGGACGGCGACGCGGCCGGTGCCGATGGCGAACTCGAGCGCCCGGCCATCGCCGGCCAGCGCGGCGAGACGATCGACCGCGGGGCCCAGCACCTCCGGGGCGAACATGCCGACGCCCGGCGTGTCATACCGCTTGGCCGTCTCTTCGTTCCAGATTTCGGATGGATCCATCAGCCGGGCGTGGCCTTCGGTTTCTCGGTTTCCGCCTGCGCCCGTGCGGCGAGATAGCCGCGGATGGCCGCGACCTCGTCGTCGGTGAAGTGGCTGAAGCGCTTGCGGGCCACAGCCGACATCATCCCGACCTGCCGTCCGCCTGCCGCGACGCCCGTCTTCATCAGGCGCGCGAAGTCGGCCGGACCGTAGGCTCCCGCGATCGTCAGGTCTGGCGGCCCGCCGGGCTGGCCCTTGAGCGTGGGCCCGTGACATTCGACGCAGGTTACCGAGACGAGATAGCGGCCCTGGGCGTACTTCGGCCCAAGATTCGCCGGCGTCTGGCGCGCCGCCTCGGCCATCAGGGCGACGCCCGGTGGGAAATCGCCGTGCACGAGCTGCCAGCGCGCCCGCCAGGTGAGAACCCAATAGGGCCGGTCGGCGCCGCCGCTCGGCAACGAGCGGATATAGGCCACGATCGCGGCCACGTCGGGATCGCTCATGTGGGCGAAGACCGGGGAAGGCATGAACTCCACGCTCTCGCCCGTCGGGCCGAGGCCCTGCCTTATGCTGCGGGCGAAGTCTTCGTCCGAGTAGTGGCGGGCCTTGAGCGTCAGGTTTGCAGAATGGACCTCCGAGAACGGAGCAGGGTGTGGGAAATCGCGGCCGCGAAGATCGTCGCCATGGCAATCGGTACAACCGTATATGATCGCCAGGCGTTGGCCCCTGGCGACGCCGTCAGGGCCCGATTTCGAGATCGGTTGGAAGCGTGGGAGCGGATAGTGATGATGCAGAACGGCTTCCGAGGCGACGTACAGCGCCGCGGGAGCGGCCGCAGCGACCAGCGCGACGAACCCCAACAACCATAGGCCCCAGCGCACCGCCATTGTCTCGTTCCGCCCAGTCGCCCGGAGTGGCTCAGGTCCAGCGTGACTCGTCTATCACGGGCCGCAGCGACCAGGACCACAATCCCAGCGACCACAGCCCCAACGAACCGCCATTGTCTCGTTCCCTTCGGACGCAGCCGCAGACAGACCGGCCCCGACAAAGGCGCGTCGCCTCAAGGCCGTGGATCCAAGCTCAGCGGGTCTTGCGCCACATGGGCCAAAGCGTCGGGCCGTCGTCCGGGAGCTTGATCTCGCCGGTCACTTCGAAGCCGAAGGATTGGTAGATCGGGATGTTGGTCGGCTTGCTGGATTCCAGATAGCAGGGCGAGCCGGCGGCGTCGGCCGCGGCGAGCTGGCGGCGGATGACCACCCCACCCCAGCCCTTGCCCTGCTTGGTCGGGTCCGTGCCCAGAGCCTGCAGGTAGTAGTGCGGAGCGTGCGGGTGGGCCTTCTCGACCACGTCCATGAACCGCACCGCCCGCGCCAGGCCCGAAAGTCCAAAAATCGCGAAGGCGTCGCCGGCGGTCGTCAAGCTGCTGAGGATCGGGGTCTCCCACTTGCCCGGCGGGCGCCACAGCGCCACCGCGGCTATATCCTCGGTCACGTCGCAGCAGCCGTGGGGCAGGCCAAGCCTGAACATCAGCCGGAAGAGCCGGGGCGAGAGGCGCTCTCGGCGCGCCGCGTCCGGCAGCAGGTGGCAGATCACTGGATCGTCGTGGAAGGCGCGGGCCATAGTTTCGCCGATGGCGCTGGCGTCGGCGGACGTGGCGGGACGGGCGGTGACTCCGGCCTCACGGGCAGTCGGCGCCGCGGCGCGGGCGGCCGTTTCTTCCCCGATTGTCATGATGTTCCCCTCATCCGGTCCGGCGCGCATATGACGCCGGCCGTCAACAAAGGGAAAGCGTCGCCTAAGCGTCCCGCGGGTCGGGCCTGTGGCGGCTGGGCGGGTTGGTGAGCGGGCAGGGCCCGGCGAGGATCTTCACATAGGCCTCGCGGATGTCGCTGAGGCGCTGCAGTCCTTCGATGGCGTGGTCGATGCCGGCGGCGCCCAGCGCGCGCAGGCGCTTCAGCTGCTCAAGCTGATAGACGATCCGCTGATCCGTCTCCCGGACGCGGATGGCCAGTTTGTCGGCGTGGGTCATTCCGCCACTCCCTCTGCCGGCGATGCTCCCGCTTGCGATGCCTAACGCACAAAGGCGACGATCGTGCGACCGGTTTCACTTATGTAACGTCACATTTCAGTGAAGGGGCGTGAGACTTCCGCTCGGTGACTGAGCAAATGGTCGCGGCGGAAACGAGGAACTATGGCTCCGATTTCGCTATGGGAGGATGGGCATGACCTTCGAGCTTGGGATGCTGATGGCGGCCAGCCTCTGGGGTTTCGTGCAGCTGGTGGCCGCCGCCCAGGCCGCGAACCTGCAGTACGGCCTCAAATGGGCGGCAAGCCCGCGCGACACTGAGCCGCCGCCCCTGAAACCGATTCTCGGCCGGATAAGCCGCAACTTCCGCAACTACATGGAGACGTTTCCCTTCTTCGTGGCGGCCGTGCTCATCGCTCATGCGACCGGCGTCCAAAATGCGCTGACCTACTGGGGATCGATCGCCTACCTGGTCGGCCGCATCGCCTATACCGCCCTCTACATTTCAGGCGTGCCGCTTGTCCGCTCGCTATTCTGGAACGTTGCGGCCTTGGGCATGCTCGCGGTGCTGCTTTCGCCCTTCGTTTCACGCTGAAGGGCTGCGGGGCCCAGTTTCCTGACGCCGCCGGCGTGCCGTCGGTTTGGGCCATTGGCATCGCGCTCCCGAAATGCGAGGGGCTGCGCCGGACTCTCGGGAGAGATAGATGACCAGGCCGGCGATGGCGATCCATGGTGGCGCGGGCGCGATGACGGGCCGCGACTACAGCCGCGAGGTCGAGCACATGCGAGGGCTCGCCGAAGCCGGCCGCGAGCGGCTGGCGGCTGGCGCCCTGGCGCTCGAGGTGGTCATCGAGACCGTGGCGGCGCTGGAAGCCTCCGGCTTCTATGTGGCCGGACGGGGCGCCTCGCCCAACACGGCCGGCGTCTATGAGCTCGACGCCTCGGTGATGGACGGCGCCACACGGCGGGCCGGCGCCGTGGCGGCGCTGCAGGGCTTCGCTTCGCCGGTGCGCGCGGCGCTGGCGGTGATGGAGGCGACGCCGCACGTGATCTTGGCCGGTGAGGGCGCGGCCGAGTTCGCCGGCAAGCAGGGCCTGGCGCGGATCGCCGATCCCGAGGCCTGGTTCACCAGGGTCGGCTTTGGCGGCCGGAAGTCCGAGGTCGCGTCCGGCGCGGCGCTTGCCACCGGCACTGTCGGCTGC
>DASXBY010000042.1:0-97533 GCA_036491455.1 Caulobacteraceae bacterium | reverse complement strand
GCGGAGGGGCCTCAGCCGGGGGTGTGGAAATTGGCGGCGTCGGCCTTGGGGATGGAGCCTGGCCCGCCGTGGCTGTTGGCCTGGTGAAGGCTGCCGGCGAAGTAGGCCAGGACGAGCGCCATCACGAAGATGACCACCAGCAGGGAGGCGACCAGCATCCAGATGAGGCCGACGCGGCGAGCGCCACGCGCCTGGTCCTCGCCGATGTCGATCCTGGGTCCTTGCGAGGGCTCGCTCATATCCCCCCTCCTTGCACCGATGGCCGTCAACGTGGCCGCAGGACTTGAAACTCCCGGCAAGCTAGGCGGTTTCGCGCGTCGGCGCGAGGGTGAAGGCGCGGCAGCTGAGGACTAGAGCTCGCCTGGAAGGGCGCCTTGGCGTACGGGCTGACCGTCATCCCGCACGAAGGCCGCAGGCCGAAGATGCGGGACCCAGGGCCGCAAACGACGGCGCTCGGTCACCCCCTGGGTCTCGGCTCTGCGGCGCTAACGCGCCTTGGCCGGGGTGACGGATTTTGGGGATGCCGCGAGGCTCGCGCCGCGCGAGTCCCACGCTTGCGAGCGCCTCGCCCTCCGCCCGCGAAGTTCCACGGGCCCAGCTCGCTGCGCCCTTCGGCCGCTCGCGGGCCCTAGTTCTCCCGGGTGGCGCCGACGCGCTGGGCGAGGGAGGCGGCCATGAAGCGGTCGAGGTCGCCATCCAGCACGCCGGCGGTGTCGGAGGTCTCGACCTCGGTCCTGAGGTCCTTGACCATCTGATAGGGCTGCAGGACGTAGGAGCGGATCTGGTGGCCCCAGCCGATGTCCGACTTCTGGTCCTCGACGGCCTGGGCGGCCGCCTCCCGCTTCTGCAGCTCCAGTTCATAGAGGCGCGCGCGCAGCATCTTCCAGGCTTCGTCGCGGTTGCGGTGCTGCGAGCGCTGGGTCTGGCAGGCGACGACGATGCCGGTTGGGATGTGTGTCAGGCGCACCGCCGAGTCGGTCTTGTTGACATGCTGGCCGCCGGCGCCGCTGGCCCGGTAGGTGTCTGTGCGCACGTCGCCGGGGTTGATGTCGATGTCGATGGCGTCGTCGATCACCGGATAGACCCATACTGAGGCGAAACTGGTGTGGCGCTTGGCGGCCGCGTCGAACGGCGAGATGCGCACCAGGCGGTGGACGCCGGCCTCGGTTTTCAGCCAGCCGTAGGCGTTGTGGCCGAGGACCTTGACCGTGGCCGACTTGACCCCGGCCTGCTCCCCGGCCGTTTCCTCGATGAATTCGATCTCATGGCCGTGAGCGCCGGCCCAGCGGGCGTACATACGCAGCAGCATGGCCGCCCAGTCGTTGGATTCAGTGCCGCCGGCGCCGGCGTTGACTTCCAGATAGGCGTCGTCAGCATCGGCCTCGCCGGACAGGAGGGCCTCTAGCTCAGCCCGGGCTGCCACATCCCTGAGGGCCTTGAGCTGGCCGGCGACATCATCGAGTGAGGCGGCGTCGCTCTCAGCCTCGGCAAGCTCGGCGAACTCGAGGCCATCGGCGAGTTCCTTCTCCAGCCGCCGCACCGCCTCGACCCGGTCGGCGAGGTGCGTGCGCTCGCGCATCAGGGCCTGGGCCGCCGCCGCGTCGTCCCACAGGGTCGGGTCCTCGACCCGGGCGTTCAGTTCATCCAGGTGACGGAGGGCGACGTCCCAGTCAAAGACGCCTCCTGAGCAGCCCGACGGACTGCTCGATATCGGCAGCGGCGCCTTCGATATCCGCACGCATGAGAGGAATTCCCTGAACTGACGTGCCCTAGAGCACGATGCGATCAGGCGGAATCGCCCGGTCGTTGAGTCGTGCTCTAGAGTTATATGTTTGAGCGCGTTCTGATCGCAAAAGTAGTTCCCACTTTTGCGGAACGCGCTCTGCGCGAAATAGGCGGGCCTGCCCGCTAATACAATCCCTTGGTGTCGTTGGTCTCTTCGGCAGGACGCGCCCGATCGGCCGCCGGCGCGCCTGGCCGCGGCGCCATGACCGTGCCAATCGATGGCCGGGCGGCGACCTGGGCGATCGCGTGCGGCTCGGTGCCGGGACGGAAAGCTTCACGATTGGGTCCGATCTGGACGAACTTGGTTCCGGGCGGGGCATGGAAATCCATCACCGGATAGCTCTTGAGGGCTTCCTGCATGAATTCGATGAAGACCGGCAGGGCGGCCACAGCCCCGGTCTCGCCCTTTCCCAGCGAGCGGTTGTCGTCGAAGCCGACGAAGGTGCCGACCACGATCTGGGGCGAAAAGCCCATGAACCAGGCGCTGCGGAAGTCATTGGTGGTGCCGGTCTTGCCGCCGATCGGCCGGCCCAGGATGCTGGCCTGGGCGCCGGTGCCTCGGATGACCACCCCCTCGAGCATGGTGTCGATCTGGTAGGCGGTGATCGGATCGATCAGCTGCGCTCCGGCGTAGGCGAGGTCCGGCCCGTCGCCCCCGGTGAAGGCGGCTTCGCATTCGGTACATTCGCGGGTGTCGGCGCGCCACGCCACCTTGCCGTCGCGATCCTCGACTTCGGAGATGAGATGCGGGGTGATCTTGCGTCCGCCGTTGACGAAGCTGGAGTAGGCGGCGGTCATGCGAAAGGGCGTGGTCTCCCCCGCCCCCAGCGCCATCGCCAGGACCGGGTCCATGTGGTCGACGACGCCGAAGCGCTTGGCGGTGTCGATGATGCGGCGCATGCCGACCTGCATGGCGATGCGCACGGTCATGGTGTTGAGCGACAGCTCGAGGCCGCGGCGGAAGACCAGCGGGCCCAGGAACTTGTGCTCGTAGTTTTCCGGCCGCCACATCTGGCCGCCGAAGCCCGGCAGGCTGATGGGGCCGTCGAGGACGATGCTGGCGGGCGTGAACTGGCCGCTCTCCAGGGCCGTGGCGTAGACGAACGGCTTGAACGAGGAACCGGGCTGGCGATAGGCCTGGGTCGCGCGGTTGAAGTTGGACAGCGAAAAGCTGTAGCCGCCGACCATGGCCAGCACCCGGCCCGTGTAGGGATCCATGGCGACCAGGGCGCCGTTGACCTGCGGGATCTGGCGCAGGCGGAAATGGCCCGCGCCGTCCGGTTCGACGAACACCAGGTCGCCGACCTTGAGGCCCTTGCCGGCCTGTTCCCAGATGATGTCCTCGTAGAGGAGCAGCCCCATCGTATTGTCGTCAGCGGTCTGCACCCGCACGTCGCCGCCGGAGGCGGTGGTGACCACGGCCGCCTTCCAGGCGGTGCGCTCCGATGGCGGCGTGGCGGCGAGCGCCGCCTTCTGCCAGCCGGGAACGATGTCGACGTGGCCCCAGGCTCCGCGCCAGCCGTGCCGGCGGTCGTAGGTCTCCAGACCGTCCATCAGCGCGATACGGGCCGCGGTCTGCAGCCGGGGATCGAGCGTGGTGCGCATGTAGTAGCCGCCGTCGTCGATGTCGTCGCCGATGTCGGGCAGGGCCGTGGCTTCGCGGCGGGCCTCGGCGACGAAATAGTCGGCGTCGCGATATTTCGCGCGCAGCGGCGCGGATTGGACGACCAGGTCCTCGGCCTTGGCGATGTTGGCATCGGCCTGACTCACCCAGCCGTAGTCGGCCATGTTCTGCAGGATCAGGTTGCGGCGGCGGATGGCGGCCGCCTTGTCGCGAACCGGCTGATAGTTGTCCGGACCCTTGGGCAGAGCCGCCAGATAGGCGCATTGAGCGAGCGAAAGGTCGCTGATCGCCCTGCCGAAGTAGTTATAGGCGGCCGCGCCGACGCCATAGGAGCGATAACCCAGCCAGATGTCGTTGAGGTAGAGCTCGAGGATCTGGCGCTTGGAGAGCGTGCGCTCCAGCCGCTCAGCGATGATCGCCTCGCGAAGCTTGCGCCCGACCGTCACCTTGTTGTCGAGCAGGATGTTCTTGGCCACCTGCTGGGTGATGGTCGAGCCGCCCTCGGGCCGGCGGCTCTGCAAGGCGTTGAAGGCGTCCTTGATCAGGGCCCGGCCGATGCCGCTGACGTCCACCCCGCCATGTTCGAAGAAGTTGTGGTCCTCGGCCGCCAGGAAGGCGAGGACCAGGCGGTTCGGCATCTGGTCGTAGGGCACATAGATGCGCCGCACGCTGGAAAACTCGCCGATCAGGGTGCCGTCCCAGGCGTAGACGCGCGTCGCCGTCGGCGGATGGAAATCGGCCAGCTCGTTGGCGTCCGGCATCTGGGCGAACAGCACGCCGGCATAAATCCCGGCGCAAACGGCCGCCGCCCCCACCAGTCCAATGAGCGCCATTCCGCTAAGGGGAATTCGCCGTCCAAAGAGCTGCAACGCCGCCAGACCTCCGCGGAACGCCCTCTCCGCCGCCCGCACGCTCTAGCGCCGTTCTTCCGGGGCGCCAACGCCGGGAACCAGAGCGCGTTGCGAAAGGCGTGAACCGCCTTTCGACAAGACCGCGTTCAAATCGTCACGATCACTCAACGATCAGGCGATCTCGCCTGATCGCATCGTGCTCTGCGGTGGGATCAGTTCTCGGCCACCCGCATCTCGCCGCGGAAGTATTCGTCGATGGCGTCGCCGACCATGTCCATCAGGGCGTTGCGGCGCGCGGGACTGGTCAGCCGCGCCTGATCTAGTGGGCTGGTGATGAAGCCCATCTCCAGAAGCACCGCCGGGACGTCCGGCGCCAGCAGCACGAAATAGCCGGCGTCTCGGTGGGACTTGGGCAGGACGTCGATCTTCTCGCTCAGGCGGTCGACGAGAAGTTGGGCGAATTCGTTGGACCGGTTGAGGGTGCTGCGCTGGGTGAGATCCAGCAGGATGCCCTTGACCGCCGGATCATTGCGCGGCGCGGCCTTGGCGAACCACTCACGGCCGGTCAGGACCTCCTTCACCCGCGTCTCGCCATGACCGCTCAGGGTGTAGACGCTGGCCCCATGGGTCGCATCGTTGTCGCCGGCGGAATCGGCGTGCAGCGCGATGAAAAGGTCGGCGCCGGCCTGGCGGGCGATGCTCACCCTCGTTTCGAGCGGCACGAAGACGTCGGAACTACGGGTCATCACCACCCGGTATTGGCCATCGCGAAGCAGCCGGTGGCGAAGATGCAGAGCGGCTGCGAGGGTGATGTCCTTTTCGTTCTCGCCGTCGCTCTGGGCGCCCGGATCATGGCCGCCGTGACCGGCGTCGATGACGATCACCTTGCGCGCCGCCAGGGCCACGTGGGCGGGACGCTCGCGCTCGGCCGGCGGGGCAGGCGGCAGCGCCGACTGCTGGGCGACTGCAGAGGCGTCGGTCGGCTCGCGGATGAGTTTGCCTGTCCGGCGTGGAGCGCGCGAGACAGCGAGCACGGCCACCGCGTCCTTGGACGGCGCCGTTGCTCGCGGCGAGGCCGGCCGCGGCGCGGCCGCCGCCTGGCGCTCTGGGCGCACCTGATCGGCCCAGGGGGTCAGGGGGACCGGATACCGGGTGGCGACCACGGTCCTGGGCTCGATGGCCGGCGCGGCGGGTGCGGGGGGCAAGGCCGACGCGGATATGACTGTCGCGGGTCTGGCAGCGACCTCGACCCTGGCTTGGTCCTTCGGGGCCGCGCCGGCGATGACCGTCGGCGCCTTGGCCGAGACATCGTCCGCCCGGGCAAGGTCGATGACATAACGATACATCGCGCTCTCGGCGCTGGGCGGGATTACGAACGTCCGCACCACTCGGCTCCTGCCGTTGAGATCAAGGGTGAGGCGCGAGCCTCCCTCCCCGGCGTCGAGCCGCCAGGCCCTGACGAGGCCATGGCCCAAACCCTGAAGGAGAATGCCGGCGTCGGGCCCGCGCAGCATGTAGTTCACTTCGTCGGCGCCGGAGTCCTCTCGGCGACCTGTCACGGGAACCGGGCTGTCGACAACGACACGCGTGGCGTCCGCACCGTAACCCACCCGGACGTCGATGCCCGCCTGGCCGTTTTGCGCCAGGACGGGCCCCGCCATCGCGACGAGCGCCCAGAGGACGAGCGTAAATCGGCCCAGGGATTTGGGCAGCGACAAGGCTTGAGCTCCAGGTGGCGCGCAAAGCGCAAAACGCCCGGCGTTATGGCGGCTGGCCCGTGCACAAAGAGTTAAGGGAATCGCTTGCCGCCCAAGCCGTGGTGCGGCCAGACGCCGCAGCCCGGCCCAAAGCTTTCCTTCCCTTTCGGCCAACGGTCCCATACATTGGCGTTACGCAATCGCCGTCCCCGGACATTCCGAGGCGTTTTTTGCGCGCCCTGCGTCGGGCCAAGTGTCCTTCATCGGATGCAGACGCGACACGCCATTCGCGTTCCCTTCCGTAGAAGCGAGCGCACTCAGAGACCGACAACCATGGGCGGCGCCGCCTTTCCTTCGAGCCCGATCCAACTCCAGGACGCCATCGGCGTCCGCCGGATCGGCGCGCTCGCAGGCGTGCGCGCCCGCAGCCGGCGCCCGGACCCAAGGTCCGCCTGGCGCCTCGGAGTTATCCAATATGTCCAAGAAGATGCTGATCGACGCCGCCCACCCGGAAGAAACTCGGGTGGTGGTGCTCAACGGCTCCGAGATTGAAGCCTTCGATTTCGAAAGCCGCGCCCGCAAACAACTCCGCGGCAATATCTATCTAGCCAAGGTCACCCGGGTCGAACCCAGCCTGCAGGCGGCGTTCGTCGAGTATGGCGGCAATCGCCACGGGTTCCTCGCCTTCAACGAGATCCATTCCGACTACTACCAGATCCCCCACGCCGACCGTGAGGCCCTGCTGCGCGCGGCCGAGGAGGAGGACGACGACGAGACGGCGGCCGAGGCCGAGGCGTCCGAGAGCCTGGGTGGCGACGACGACGAGGTCGACGAAGAGGTGGCGCGCCGCCGCCGCAGGATGATGCGGCGCTACAAGATCCAGGAAGTCATCAAGCGCCGGCAGATCATGTTGGTGCAGGTGGTCAAGGAGGAGCGCGGCAACAAAGGCGCGGCGCTCACCACCTATCTGTCCCTGGCCGGCCGCTACTGCGTGCTGATGCCCAACACCGATCGCGGCGGCGGCATCAGCCGCAAGATCACCACCGCAGCCGACCGCAAGCGCCTGCGCGGTATCGTGCAGGACCTCGACGTGCCGAAGGGTATGGGCCTGATCGTGCGCACGGCTGGCGCCAAGCGCACCAAGGCCGAGATCAAGCGCGATTATGAATATCTGTCGCGCGCCTGGGGCAATATCCGCGACACCACACTTCACTCGATCGCGCCGGCGCTGATCTACGCCGAAGAAGACCTGGTGAAGCGGGCCATCCGCGACCTGTTCGACAAGGACGTCGAGGCGGTGTTGGTCGAGGGCGAGGCCGGCTATCGCGACGCCCGCGATTTCATCCGCATGCTGATGCCGACCCAGGCCAAGAAGGTGCAGAACTATCACGGCGCCGCGCCGCTGTTCGCCGCCTACAAGGTCGAAGACCATCTGGCGCAGATCTACTCGCCCACCGTGCCTTTAAAGTCCGGCGGCTATCTGGTGATCAACCAGACCGAGGCCCTGGTGGCCATCGACGTCAACTCCGGACGGGCCACGCGCGAGCGCAATGTCGAAGCCACCGCGCTGAAGACCAACATCGAGGCGGCCGCCGAGGCGGCCCGGCAACTCCGCCTGCGTGACCTTGCCGGCCTGATCGTGATCGACTTCATCGATATGGAGGAGGCCAAGAACAACCGGGCGGTTGAGAAGGTGCTGAAGGACTGCCTGGCGCAGGATCGGGCCCGCATCCAGATGGGTCGCATCTCATCCTTCGGGCTCATGGAAATCAGCCGTCAGCGCCGCCGGACCGGCATCCTCGAGGGCACCACCGAGGTCTGCCCACACTGCGCCGGGACCGGGCGGCAGCGCACGGCCGCGTCGAGCGCCCTAGGCGCCCTGCGCGCTCTCGAGGTCGAAGCCATGCGCGGCGGCGGCGAAGTGGTTCTGCGCACATCCAAGGAAACCGGCCTCTATGTACTGAACCACAAGCGGGACGCCCTCATCCGCTTGGCACAGAGCCACGGACTGTTCGCCAATGTGGTGCTGGACGAAGCCCTCAGCGCCGCCGACCACCAGATCGAGCGGGTGTCCAGCACACCCTTCGAGCGGCCGGATGCGCTGGTCGCGGAGCCGGACACGAGCGAAGAGGACTTCCTCGACGACATCGAAATCGAAGAGGAAGAAGAAGAGGAGCTGCCGGCTGAAGCCGAAGCCGAGCAAGTGGTCGAAACCCTGGCCAGTGACGATGATGGCCGACGCCGCGGACGGCGCCGTCGGCGCGGCCGCCGGCCCGATGCTCCGGTCGAAGCCGCCCCGCCCGCGGAAAGCTCCGGTGAGGGCCAGGGACGGCGACGTCGCGGTCGCCGTGGCGGTCGCCGGACCAGAGAAACGTCTGGAGACGCCTACGCCTGGTCGTGGCCGGCCAGGTTGTCCGGCGAGGATCCGTATGAATGGCGTGGTCCGGTCGAGCACGAGCCGGCCGGCGACCGGACTCCCCGGCCTGAACCGCAGTTGCGAGAGGAGCCGCCGCAGTTGCGAGCGGAGCCCGAGCCTGCCCTCGTAGACGTCGCTGGTGCGCCGACGCCCTCTCTCGAGGAAGAGGTCTGGGTCGAATTGCCCGAGCCTGCGCCGCCGAAGGCGGCCAAGCCCCGGCGTCGCCGCGGGAAAGCCGCGACCACCGCCGAGGCGGAGACGGTTGTCGTCGAGGAGACCGTTAGCCCTGAGCCGCCTGCACCGATCACCCAGCCGGCTCTGGCCGAGATCCTGCCCGAGGCGCCGCCGGTGACGCTGGCGGTGGATAATCCTCCGCCGGCCGACCCCGATCCTGCCGAGATCGTTGCTCCGCCGTCGTCACCCAAGCGGGGCTGGTGGCGCCGAAGCGTATGAGCCGCTAGTCTGGCTTGGCGGGGGCGAAACGAGATCATGCCGTTGACGACCCGCCTCCCCGCCCTCGGGTTCAGCGCCCTCGTCCTGGCGAGCTGCGCCAGCGCGGCTCAGGCTCAGGACGAGCCGATTTCGATCGTGCGCGACACTGAGATAGAGTCCATCCTGCACCAGGAGGCGGACCCGATCTTCGTCGCCGCCGGTCTCGATCCGAAGAAGGTCGAGATTCACCTTATCGGCGATAAGGAGTTGAACGCCTTCTCGACGGCTGGCCTCAATATCTACGTCAACACCGGCCTCATCCTGAAGACCGACACTCCCGATCAGCTCGAAGGGGTTATCGCCCACGAGACCGGCCACGTGGCTGGCGGACATGTGGCGAGATCGGGGGGCGCCACAAAGGCGGCGCTGGGACCCATGTTGGCGAGTATCGGCCTTGGCATTCTAGCGGCCGCCGCCGGCTCGCCAGAAGGCGCGGCGGCGCTGGTCTTTTCCTCCACCTATTTCGGCGAGCTGGGCGTCCTAGGCTATTCGCGCGAGCAGGAATCGCGCGCCGATGAGGCCGGGGCTACCTACCTGGAAAAAGCGGGCTATTCAGGCCGCGGGCTGGTCGGCTTTCTCGACAACTTCCGCTATCAGGAGGTCTTCGACGACGAGCGCAAGTTCCCCTACTTCCGAGACCACCCGCTGAGCGACGACCGCATCGAGGCCTTGCGTGTGCGCGTGGAAAAAGAGCCGCACGTCGACGCCGTCGACTCTCCGGGAGCCATCGCAGCCCACAATCTGATGAAGGCGAAGATCGACGCCTTCATGATGGGCCCCTACCAAACCCTGATCGACTATCCCGATAGCGACACCTCGTTCCCTGCCCGTTATGCGCGGGCCATCGCCCTCTACAAGGAGAACGAGACGGATCAGGCGGTGAAGGCCATCGACGTGCTGATCGCCGAGCAGCCGAACAACCCCTATCTCTGGGAGCTCAAGGGCCAGGTGCTGTTCGAGGCCGGTCGCGCCAAGGAAGCCGTGCCGGCTCACCAGAAGTCAGTAGACCTGAAACCCGACGCGCCGCTGCTGCACATCAATCTTGGTCAGGCTCTTCTGGCTCTGAATGACCCCAAACAGGTCGACGCCGCGATCGATCAGGTCAGGCAGGCGCTCTCCGTCGAACCGGACAACGCCCTGGGCTGGCAACTCATCGCTGAGGCCTACGACAGCAAGGGACTGGGCGGTATGGCCCGGCTGGCCACAGCCGAGCAGAACTTTTACCTGGGCCAGCAGAAGGATGCGCGGACGTTCGCCCTCCGAGCTCGCGTCCTGCTCAAGAAGGATTCCCCAGAGTGGCGCCGCGCGACAGACATCATCCTCTCGTCGAACCCGACGCCGGACGACCTGAAGACCATGGCCCAGCAAGGATGACCCTTCGCCTTGTCTTGTCGGCCGTAGGACTTGTCATGATCGCCGCCTGCCATCCCGCCACGGATTCCGACGCCGTTTTCGGTCAGCGCGTCCGCGCCTATCTCATGGCCCACCCGGAAGTGCTTCAGCAGGCAAGCCAGCAACTGCAGGTCAACGAGGACGCCCGTGTTGCCGCAGCCCAGAAGAAGGCTGAAGCGCAGATTCCCGCCCTTCGTGCAGCGATCGAGCGCGATCCGCACGATTTTGTCGCCAACCAAAACGGCAACGTGACGGTCACCGAGTTCTACGATTACCGCTGTCCTCACTGCGAAGCGATGGCGCCCAGGCTGCTCGCGCTCATCCACGACCATCCGGACATCCGCTTCGTGTTCAAGGAGATGCCAATCTTTGGCGCAACATCCGAGCATGCGGCTTACGCAGCCCTGGCGGTGAGGAAGGCCGGTGGGAATTATCTTGGGCTCTACAGGACGTTCATGACCACCCAGCCGCTCGACGACGGAACGGTGGAAAAGGTCGCCATCGCCAGTGGCGCCCACTCCGCTGACATCGCGCCCAATGCCGAAAACACCGCTCAGCTGGCCAGGACCAATGCGCTGTTCGACAAGCTGGCGCTCGACGGTACACCCGGTTTCGTGGTCGGGGACGAAATCCTCGCCGGTGATGACATGGACGCGCTCAACGCCGCCATCGCCAAGGCTCGGAAATCCGAAAAGTAGGACTGCGAATCCTTGAGGTCTGCCTCGGCGCTCAGCCCGCCGGGTGGTACCGCCTCCCCGGTTCGAACGGGGGACCTCTAGATCCACAATCTAGCGCTCTAACCAACTGAGCTAAGGCGGCCCAAACGGAGGCCGGAGCTTTAGGCGGGAAGGCTGGCGCTTTCAAGCCAACCGAAAAAGCAAGACCCCGGAGGCGAACCTCCGGGGTCTGCGGCCATACATTGGGAGCCGCCTCAGTCTTTTGGAAGCTGGAATGCGAGCGGAATGTTGATCGCGGCGCCGCCGACCGGCTGACCGTCTCGGGTCATTGGCCGCATCTTGAACAGACGCGTCATCTTGAGCGCTGCGGTTCCGAAGCCCTCGTCTGCGGGATCCTCGGAGGACACCGAACAGTCGGACAAGGTGCCTTGGGCCGTGACCGTGCAGTGCAGAGTGGCCCGCCCCGCCACACCCAGGCGCTGGGCGCGGTCCGGGTAGTATTGGGCTAAGTCGTCGGCGCTGGGTCTGCGCAGCCAGTCCGGATTGGTGATCACCGTCGGACGCGGCGGCGGCGGCGCAGGCGAGGCGACGACGGGCGGCGCTGGCGCCGGCCTGGGCGCCTCGACCGGCCTGATCAGCAGCGGCGGCGGAGTGGCGATGTTAGGCGCCACGACGGCCGGCGGACGCGGTTGAACCGGCGGCGGTGGCGGCAGGTTCTTTGGCGGCGGCGGTGGTGGCGGCGGCGGTGGCGGGGGTGGCGGCGGCTTGATGATCTGCGCGTTCGTCTTTTCTTCGGAGTACTGTTGGTAGTGGGCCTTGAACTTCCACTGCCAGAGGTAATAGCCGATCACGCCATGCAGTATGAGCGAGCCAACGATGGCGATCGTGACGCCCTTGTTAGCCTTCGGTCGCGGGACATCGAAGGGGTTATGGCTCGGGTGGGCGATGTCCACCACCGCGGCACGTTGAACGGGAGGCGTTTCGCTCATCTGCGCAGCCCGGACTTGTCCTCACCCACCAGGGCGACGCTGTAGAACCCGTTGTCCTGGAGCTTGTTCATGACCCCCATGAAGTCCATGTACTCGGTGTCCTGGTCGCCCCGGATGTAGATCCGCTCATTGGTGGGATTGGGCGTGCCGACCGCCGCCTTGAGGTCATCGCCGAGCGTCGACAGGTCCGACAGGTTGTCGTTGACGAACACGCGGCCGTCCTTCTTGAGCGAGATGTAGACGATCTTCGGTGGCTTTCTGGCCGGCTTCGCGACGGCTGGCGGCAAATTCACCTTGATCGTCACGCTGGCGAGCGGAGCGGCCACCATGAAGATGATCAGAAGCACCAGCATCACGTCCACGAAAGGCGTGACATTGATGGAGTGATTTTGCGCGACGTCGTATCGGCCGCCGCTAGGCCCTGCGAGTTTAGCGGCCATCCGACTTAGGCTCCCTTGTCGAGCTGCCGCGAAATGGCGTTGACCAGCTCTGCGACGAAGCCTTCGGAGCGCGACCCGTAGCCGGTGATCTGCGTCTGGAAGTAGTTATAGAACACCACAGACGGGATGGCGGCGAAGAGGCCGATACCGGTCGCCAGCAAGGCTTGGGCGATCCCGGGGGCGACGACCGCGAGGTTGGTGGTGTTGGTGTTGGCGATGCCGATGAACGAATTCATGATCCCGTAAACGGTGCCGAACAGTCCGATGAAGGGGGCGTTCGCGCCCACGGACGCCAGGAACTGCATGCCGCCGGAAAGACGACGGGCCAGCGAGGCCTGCACGGCGTTGATGGCCGTCGTGGCGCGCATCAGCGTGGAATCGCGGAACTCGCCGGTGACATTGAGGCCCGCCTGGCGGGACAATTCCACTTCGGCGGCGGCGGCGGCGGCCATGTCGGCCATCGGGTTGCCGGCGAAGTCTTCGGATTCGGCGATCCGACCCATCTCGTTGATCGACTTGGCCCCGCGGAAAGACTCCAGGAAGCGGTCCGACGTGCGGCGAAGGCTGCCGAATTCGACCAGTTTGATGACCAGGAGGGTCCAGGAAAGGATCGAGCAGGCCAGCAGGCCGATCATCACGATCTTAACGACCAGATCGGCCTGTTCGAACATGACAATCGGGGTGAGTTTGCCGTTGGCGGCGCCCCCGACTTTCAAGCTCTCGGCGGCCTCAGAGCCGGTGGGCTGATCTCCGGCGGCGGGCGCAGCGGCCGCGGCGGGCGCCGACGCGGGCGCCGGAGTGGCAGTCTGGGCCAGGGCTGGCGCGCTCGACAGGAGCGCAACTGCGCCTATCAACGCGATGATGGGAGAAGTGCGTTTTGTTTCGAGCATCTGTCGCCGGTTCCTGATTGATCGGGCTCAAGAGTGGATGGACGGGATCATCGCACCTGCGCCTCACCCGGAAATTACCGCATCGTTAGACTAACGGCCGGGAACCTTTGGCAACCCGTTTTTCCGACGTCAAGAGGGCCAGAGGGCGGCCGGTCACGGCGATTGTTTCACCTAACAAGGTTCATAGTGCGACGCATCTCATAGTTCAGTTTGAAAACACTGAATTTCTATGATGATGTGTCAAACATTTTGCTGCAGTGCACCCAAATTCATGAAACATTTCGCCACGCTCGGAAGCGTTCTTCGGTCCCCATGACACTGTTGCAGCCAGAGACAGGGGCGCCCGGCAAAAGAAACCATTGTTTATTCTTGTTGCAAGGTCGTGCGCCCCGGACACTTGGCTTGTCACCTATCGCGCGGCGACCTAGGCGTAAGCGCTTGACCGGGGCCGGACATCGTCGCTGACGCCGCAGGCGCGCGGCCGCACATTGCGGGCCACCGGGATTTCCGTCGGTTATGGGCGGCGCAGGCCATCTCATCTATCGGCGCGCGTGTCGCTCGCGAGGGGTTGCCGCTTGCCGCCGTCCTGGTCCTGCAGGCTCCGCCGGCGGCCCTGGGAGATCCGGGGCGACCGGGGCGCGACCTTGACCATTGACTCATAGTGAGCGTGTGCGAGGTTCCTCGCCGATCCGACGGAGGGGCATGGGCATGTCCGGCAGCGGAAAGAATCCAGGGTTTCTGAACGCGCTCATCGTCGCCAACGCGGTGATGATCGCTGGGGTCATGGCCAGCCAAGGATCCGACTGGCAACACGCCGATCGCAGCCGGGCGCTGATCGTCTTCGGCCTCGCGCTGCTTCTGGCGGCCGCCGCAGGCCTGTGGCCGTCTCGCCGACCTTCGCCGACGGGCGTCATGGGAGCTGCCGCGATCGAGGGCCCCGACGATCTCAAGGGGATCGGGCTCCTCCTGGCGGTCGTCAGTGTCGTGGCTTCGGTGGTCGGCGCGATCCTGTCGGCGGTCGGTCTCGGCTAGCCCGGACGGCCCCGAGAATGGTGCCTGGGGGCGGATTCGAACCACCGACACGCGGATTTTCAGTCCGCTGCTCTACCAACTGAGCTACCCAGGCCCGTCGCGAGGGGGCGTCTATAGGCAAGGCCCCCTGGCTTGTCCAGAAAAGCGCCTACTCCTCGGATTCCCAATCCAACGCCCCTTGATCGACTTCATTGTCCTCGGGCGCTCCGGGGATCGAATAGCCCCCTGTGAGCCATCGATTAAGGTCGATGTCGGCGCACCTGGCGGAACAGAAAGGGCGGAATTTCGCAACCTGCGGCTTGCCGCAGATAGGGCAGCGAGCGGGGCTCATGCGGGCCTCACCTCAAAGCCGGAGCGATCCGCTTCCGCCCGAAGCGAGAGCCGCGCGCCGAGACGATCCAGGAGCCTGGTCATATAAGGCGCGGCGGCTGCCGCGACATCGGGCGCCGCGCGCGCCTCGAACCGCCCTCCCCCGTCGGCCAAAGCCTCTCGCTCGAGAGACCTGAGAAGAGCCATGGCCTGGGTTTGCGTGTTGGCGCCCCGCCCATCGCCGCTGAGAATTTCCAGATTCGACCGCACCCGTCTGGGAATCGTGAGTTCCAAGGTTCCGAAGCGCGACACGGGTGCAAAGGCCACGCCAGGATTGTCCGGCGCGAAAGCCGATCTGGCGGCGGCCAGCAGGGCCGCGCCATCGTGCCCTCGGCCAGCCAGGTCGATGACCATCAGACCGCCAAGGCCTTTCAAGCGGAGCAGGCGCGCCGCTTCGGCGATGGCGACCAGGTTGGCGGCGCGAGTGGCGCGCTTGGCTGTTGCCCCCGGATGGGCGCCGACATCGACATCGACGGCGACGAGCGCCCGGGTCGTCTCGATGGCGATGCTTCCGCCGGCGGGCAGAGGGAAAAGGGTCTCGAGCACCTCATCCTGCGCCGCGTCGGCAATTGTGCGCGCCGCGGGCCCGGTCTCGATCGCCGCACCTTTGGCGAGGTTTCCCAGTTTCGCTTCGAGGTTCGGGCCGGCCTCGAGCAACCTTGCCGGTCCTTCGGCCTGACCCAGTCGGTGGGCGCGTGCTCCCTTCCCGGCACGAGGTTCGGCCCGAATCTCGACCTCGAGGTAGATCCCTTCAGAGATTGCATCGCCCTGCGGCTCCAGATTGAGGATCGCGTCCTGCGGCTCGCCGAGGTCGAGGAAGGCGATCAACAGTCGGCGGTCGATCGAGCGGACGCGCGCAACAGCCCGCGCACCATGGGCCTGGATCGCCGCGTCACTGTCACGGGCGATGAGAAGGCGTTCCGGGCGCCCGTCGAGCGTCACCACCCCGCGGCTTTCACCTGGGCTGCGATCGAGGAAGAAACGGCGCCCCCTCATCCTCGTCGGAATCCAAGGCCGGCCAGCAAGGTCACCGTCTCGTAGAGCGGCAGGCCGACGACGGCGGTATAGGATCCGGTGACGGCGATCACGCTGGCGCCTGCCAGGCCTTGGATGCGATAGGCGCCGGCGGCGCCACGCCAATCGTCCGATGCGATCAAGGCCTTGATGTCGTCATCGCCGAAAACCTTGAAGCGCACTCGGGCCTCGGCCAGGCGCGCGGCCCGTCGGTTATCCGGGGCGATCACGGCAACACCGGTGACCACACGGTGACCGCGCCCGGAGAGACGGCGGAGCATGGCGCGCGCTTCAGGCTCATCTTTCGGCTTGCCAAGCATGCGACCGCCCAGTGAGACGATTGTGTCCGCCCCCAGAACAAAGGCGCCGCAACCGGGTCGCCAGACCGCTTCGGCCTTGGCGCTGGCGAGCCTGATCACCGCCCGACGCGCCGTTTCGCCCGGAAGCCGCCGCTCGTCGATGTGGGCCGGCTCGACCGCATCGGGGACGAGGCCGGTCTGCGACAGGAGGTCAAGTCGCCTGGGACTGGCGCTGGCAAGGATAAGGCGTGCGGTTGACTCCACCGGGCTTCCATAGTCGTGCGCCAACGGATTGTCTCGACATGGCCGGAACCACGAATGCCGGGCCGTGTTCATCCGCTGATGAGGACCCCCGCGAGCGATCACACCCGGTCTGGGACCGTGCGCAAATCCGCGATCCGCCGCGATCGCTCGCGGCCGACACCGGTCCAGCCTCATGAGCAGACGGTTGAGGACCATCTCGAGCGCCTGCTGGACTTGGGCCTGGAAGCCACGTTTCCAGCCAGCGATCCGGTGTCGATCAGCCCGGACAAACGCTGACACGACGATAGAATTTCCGGAGTCATGCATGGGAGCGGACGCTTGAATGTCGCGCGCCGGCCTTTACGGTGGCGGCGATTTGAACAACTGTTCGACTAGCGCCCTTCCGGAGAGAAATGAATGAACAAGCGATTCGAAGGCACCAGCGACTATGTCGCCACGGACGATCTGAAGATCGCCGTGAACGCCGCAATCGCGCTAGAACGGCCTCTGCTGATCAAGGGCGAACCGGGCACTGGCAAGACAGTTCTGGCCTACGAGATCGCCAAGGCCTTGGATGCGCCCCTCATCACCTGGCACATCAAATCGACCACGAAGGCGCAGCAGGGCCTCTATGAATACGAGGCGGTGACGCGCCTTCGCGACAGCCAGCTGGGCGATGAGCGGGTCAAGGACGTCGCCAACTACATCAAGCGCGGCAAGCTCTGGGACGCATTCGACTCCGAGGCTCGACCCGTGCTGTTGATCGACGAGATCGACAAGGCCGACATCGAGTTTCCCAATGACCTGCTGCAGGAGCTCGATCGGATGGAGTTCTACGTCTACGAGACCGACGAGACGATCCGCGCCAAGGTCCGTCCCGTGGTG
Source organism: Caulobacteraceae bacterium (assembly GCA_036491455.1). Taxonomy (GTDB): domain Bacteria; phylum Pseudomonadota; class Alphaproteobacteria; order Caulobacterales; family Caulobacteraceae; genus Acaudatibacter. The sequence continues at coordinate 80,438 of DASXBY010000042.1, read as the reverse complement.
GTGATCACATCCAACAATGAAAAGGAACTGCCTGACGCCTTCCTGCGCCGCTGCTTCTTCCACTACATCCGCTTCCCCGACGACCAGACGATGCGGGAGATCATCGAGGTCCACTATCCCGGCGTGAAGCAAAAGCTGGTCTCGGAGGCGCTGCGCATCTTCTACGACATGCGCAAGGTGCCGGGCCTGAAGAAGAAGCCGTCCACCTCGGAGCTGCTCGACTGGCTGAAGCTGCTCATGGTCGAGGATATCGACGACGAGGCCCTGCGCGAGCGCGATCCAACCAAACTGCTGCCGCCACTGACCGGGGCGCTCCTCAAAAACGAGCAGGATGTTCATCTCTTCGAGCGACTTGCGTTCCTCGCCCGTCGCGAAGGTTCCGGAGCACGGCCTGGCCAGGCCTGAGGCTAGCCTTACCGCTAATTCACTGGACCGCGGGCGTGCGGGCGCCAGACTGGTGAGGCTGGAAGGGAACAAAGCCAATGAGTTCGCGCGCCATCCTAATCATCTCCGCCGCCGGCGCCGCTCTCGCGCTGGGCGGATGCTCGCCCCACTGGCTTCATGGCCATCGCGGCGCCTATCGGGCGGTGAACAGTCTCGATTGTCCCGAGACAGTGGGCGCGCTCAGCCGCAAGAACGCGTCGCCCGACGGCAAATCTTGCGACTACACGGGTCCCAATGGCGAAGCCGTGGGCTTGCAGTTGGTCTCGCTCCAGGGCGTCAGCGCCAACGACGCGCTCGCGCCACTTGAAGCCAAGTTGCGCGCAGAGGCGCCGGCCGCGGCGCAGGCGGAGGAGGCAAGCCCGGCCAAAGGCGAGGGCCGCGTCGACATCGACCTCCCCGGCATTCACATTCACGCCGCAGGGAACGATAAATCCGACAACGGCGGTGGAGAGGTCCGGATCGGTCGCGACGTCACGATCAGCGACGGCGGCAACACCGTCGCCACAAGTGGCGATGGCGGTTCGGTGGATATCAGGGCTCATGACAAGGGCGCGGAGGTTCGGGTCGACGAAAGCCATGGCAACGTGCGCCGCGACTTCATCCTGGCATCAGACACGCCCGGTCCGAACGGCTACCGGGTGGCCGGCTACAGCGCACGCGGGCCGGAGGGCGGACCTCTGGTAGTCGCTTCACTGCTGGCCAAGACGGACGATCACGACCGGCTCGACGAAGATATCCACGAGCTTCTGCGTGACAACATCGGCGGCGGCGGACGGTGATGAATCTACGCCGCGCGATCTCTCAGACGTTGGCGACCTCGACCACCTTGTAGGTTAGCGGCCGGCCGTCTTCATCGGTGACCGTGACATATTCGCCGACCGCGAACCGGTGTTCGCCCAGGCGATAGACGGGTTCGTCATCCGCCGTGTCGCCGTTTTCATAGTCGAAAAACCAATGAGCCCCGCGGTGCTGGAGGCGGCCATCCGCAGGATCCTCATCGGGCGCGAACCGCCTGACGACGCAAGCGTCGCGAGACTTGGCGTAAGCGGCGCCATCAAGCCTGCCGTCGGGGTTGAGCGGCGCCACCATTGAATAGCCGCGATGATCATCGCCGGCCGCAAACTCTGTGCCGGGATTGCGCGCCATGCGCATGACGATTCTGGACAGGGCCAAAGGGACTCTCCTTGCCGGCGTGGAGGTGGGAGTCAGTGCGACAGAAACAGAGACGGGCTGTCGGCGTTCAGGAAGGTTCGGGTCGCCCCGCCGAATATGTATTCCCTGAGGCGTGGATGGCCGAAGGCGCCGGCGACCAGGATGTCGGCCGACGCGGCCTTGGCCGCCGCAATCAGCGCCGGCGCTGCTTCTCCGCTGGCCGAGATCACCTCAACCTCGCTGGCGACGCCCCGGGCTGAAAGAAAGGCTTGCAGCCTTGGCGGATCGCACTTTCGTGAAGATGAAGTGGGCGCGGTGAGCACAACTACTCTGGCCGCCTTCTGAAGCAGGGGCAGCGAGGTGCGCATGGCGCGGCTGGCTTCCTTGCCGCCATCCCAGGCGACCGCGATCACGCCCCCGACCTTGAGGCCCGGCCTGGCGACGACGGTCGGCCGCTGTTCGCTGGCCACGATCTGCTGGAACGCTTCGGCAAGCGAGCCTTTACCTCGCGCGGCGGCGTCCTCGAACACCAGGACGTCGGAAAGGCGTCCTTCCATCGCCAGGCCCGACCAGACCGGCGACTTGAGGGCGACGAAGGATTTTCGCTGGTAGGAAGTGGCCTCAAAGGCCGCCTTGGCCGCGGCTTCGCCCTCCTGCGCCGCCAGGCGGATGCTCTCGACGGCGGTGGCCTGGACGCCACCCATGAAACCGTCGCCCATCCAAGGAATGAGATCGGCCACGTCCGCCGGTGCGTGAACACAGGCAAGTTCGGCGCCGAACGGTTCGGCCAGGGCAAGTCCCGAGGCAACCAGTCGTCGGTCGGAATCCCCGCCCGAAAGGGGGACCATGATCCTGGCCCAATCCATCGTGACCTCCGTCATCTCAGCATTCGGCTCCAAATGCCCGTCTGCAAGGCGACCTTGTCAAGCCGACGCAGCCTTCCGCATGACGGGCGCCGAACCTATGCGGTATGATCTCGGTCGATAAGGAGTCGAAGGTGAACTTTCGAGACAAGCTTTCGCGCGCCTGGGCTGCAGCAGGCACGCCCCTGTGCGTCGGCCTGGATCCAATTCTCGAACGCATGCCGTCCCAGTTTCGCCTCGCCGAACGACCGGTGCTGGCATTCAACCGCTTCATCATCGACTTGGTCGGCGACAAGGTGGCGGCGTTCAAACCACAGTTCGCGCATCATGGAGCGGTGGCCGCCGAAAGCGACCTGGCCGAGACCATCCGCTATATCCGCGAACGCGCGCCGAACGCGGTGGTGATCCTTGACGCCAAGCGCGGCGACATCGGTTCGACGGCCGATATGTATGCGAGGGAAGCTTTCGATCGTTACGACGCCGATGCGGTGACGGTGAATCCCTACATGGGGGACGATACGGTGCTGCCATTTCTGGGCAGGCCAGGCCGGGCTGCGGCCGTCCTGTGCCGGACCAGTAATCCCGACGCCGACCGCTTCCAGACCGCCATTTGCGGCGGCGAGCCGTTGTTCCTGGCAGTCGCCAGGCGGGCCGAAGAGGTGTGGAGCGCGCACGGCGACGTCATGCTCGTGGTCGGGGCTACGGCGCCACGCGAGCTTGCGTCCGTGCGGTCCGTGGCGCCGACCCTTTGCATCCTGGCGCCGGGATTCGGCGAGCAGGGCGGCTCGGGCGAAGCCGTCGTGCGGGCCGGTCGCAGAGCGGACGGCCAGGGATTGCTGGTCTCTTCCTCGCGTAAAATCCTCTACGCCGGAGGTGCGAGGGAGATCCTGCATGCCGTCGAACAGGCTCGTGACGCGCTCGCCGTCACTGTCGACGCCTAGACAGCGCCGGCGACCTCCGATGCTATAGGAGGCGTCAAGCGTCGGGAGAGACCGTGGCGAAATCCGCAAAGCGGCGCCCAGTAGCCGAACCCGTTCCCAGAGCCTGGCAGCGCATGCTGTCCGGCCGGCGGCTCGACTTGCTGGATCCTTCGCCGGTGGACATCGAGATCGAGGACATCGCCCACGGTCTGGCTCGTGTGGCCCGGTGGAACGGTCAGACGGTGGGCGAGCATGCGTTCTCGGTCGCCCAGCATTCCTTGGTGGTTGAGGAGATTGCAGCGCATCTGAGACCCGGGCTGGCTCCAAAGTGGCGCCTTGCCGCACTGCTACATGATGCGGCGGAATACGTGATCGGCGACATGATCTCGCCGTTCAAAGCGGCCCTCGGATTCGACTATCGAACGTTCGAGGACCGGCTCGAAGGGGCCATCCATATTCGTTTCGGCCTGCCGGCTGTCACCCCAGCTCCCGTCAAGACGTTGATCAAGGCCGCTGATCGCGCAAGCGCCTTCTTCGAGGCGACCCAGCTTGCCGGTTTCGAGCATGGCGAGGCGCTCGCTCTTTTTGGCCCCGCGCCACCGCAGTTCCGAGCGCACATGGCGCCGGCCGCTCCCAACGAGGCCGCCAGCCGCTACGTGCAACGTTTCCACGTTCTTTCCGAAGCAGCTGGATTTGCGCCGGCGCCTTCGGCTTTCAACAGCGAATGAGTCCCGCGGGGGCCACGACCCAAGTGGTGATCGGTCTTTCGGCCGTGATCCTGGCCCTGCGCGACGGTGACGGATTTGTGCTCACCGTCAGACCTTATGACGCGCACACGGGCGGGCCGTCGCTAAGAGACGGCCTTCCCTTTGGTCCGTTCGATCCCAGAGGCCACCGGACTTTTGAACTGGCGTTGCGGGAGTTCGTCGCCCGTCAGACCCGCTTCGAGTTGGGTTACGTCGAGCAACTTTACACCTTTGGCGATCTGGGCCGCGATGCGCCTTTGGCCGACGTTGGCGCCGGCGCCGCGCGGGTGATCTCGGTCGGCTACTTGGCGCTGGCCCCGGCGACCGTGAACACCGATGCGCCAGACTCGGCCTGGTCGTCATGGTCCAGGTACTTTCCCTGGGAGGATTGGCGTGGCGGCCGGCCACCGATCATTGACGAGATCATCTGGCCCGCGTGCCAGGCCTGGGCGGGACGGTCATCGGCCCGGCGGAACCGTGCCGCGCTTCTATTCGCGGTTGACGGCGCCCGCTGGAACGAGGAGCGCGTACTCGACCGTTACGAACTTCTCTATGAGTGCGGTCTCGCCCCTGAAGCGGCTCGGGATCGCGAACGGGCGGATGGCGGCGCGCCGGCTGAACCTAGCCTCTTCGATCCTGCGTTTGGTGAGCCGATGGTCTCCGACCACCGTCGGATTCTGGCGACAGCCCTGGGTCGCCTGAGAGGAAAGTTGAGATATCGGCCTATTGTCTTTGAATTTATGGGTAAAGAGTTCAGCCTTTCAGCACTTCAGAGAGCGGTCGAAACCATCGCGGGCGTTAGCCTCCACAAGCAGAATTTCCGTCGCGCGGTGGAACGCTCCGGTCTTGTCGAGGGCCTGGGACGGACCGATCCGGGCACCGGCGGACGCCCTGCGGAGCTATTCCGATTTCGGCGAGAGCTCATGGATGCAGGTCCGGCAGGCGGACTGGCTTTGCCGCTCCTGCGGGAAGGCTAGAGATCCGGCGCCTTGCCAGGCCCGTTCGGCGGCGGACGGGCCTTAACCCTGAAGGTAGGCGAAAGCGGTCATCGCCCCGCCGGCGACCGCCAAGGCGATGGCGGTCAACCAGGGCCAACGTCGGCCAAGGATGATCGCCAGAGTGGCGATGGCGATCGACATGTGCAGCAGAGTCGAGGCGATGGTGAGCCAGCCGTGGCGAACTTCGAGCCCCTCGGCGAGGGCGTTGGCCTTGTCGCGCTCGGCCTCGAGCGCTTTTGCCTTTTTCTGGATGTCCGCCTGGTCGGCCTGGTTGCGGGCCGCGACCTTGGCGTTGTCAGCTGCTTTCGCTCCGCCCTGCTGAGCCGCAAGTTCGTAGATATTCTTCTTGAAGCTCTTGGCTTCGTAGAAAGACCAGGCGTCGCTCGCCCGGTTCTGGTCCAGTACCGCGTCATTCTTGGCGATGATAGCCTTGTCGGCCTCGGTCGTCTCGAGGCTGGCCACCACCGCCGCTGCGACCGCCAGTATGGCGATGGTCAGAGTGACCTGGTTTATCAGAGGGTCGTCGCGGCCCTCCCGCGCATGGTTGGCGTGTTCGTGAGCCTCCAATTCCTCGAGCGGTGAGTCGGCCACGCCTTACCCGCGGTCTTCGGCCAAGGCGGCCTGCGCCGCTGCCAGACGGGCGATCGGAACGCGGTAGGCCGAGCAGCTGACATAGTCGAGCCCCTCGGCTTCGCAAAAGGCGATCGACGTCGGATCGCCGCCGTGCTCACCGCAGATGCCAAGTTTGAGGTCTGGCCTGGCCGCCCTGCCCTTCTCGGTCGCCATGCGGATGAGCGCGCCGACGCCAACGACGTCCAGGGTGACGAAAGGATCGGCCTCCAGGATCCCCTTGTTCACATAGGCCTCGAGGAAACGCCCCGAGTCGTCGCGGCTGATGCCGAAGGTCGTCTGAGTAAGATCATTGGTGCCGAAGGAAAAGAACTCGGCGTTGGCGGCGAGATCGTCAGCGGTGAGAGCGGCTCGCGGCAGCTCGATCATCGTGCCGACCCGATAGTCGATGGTGATCCCTCTCTCCTCCATCACCTGCGCGGCCACGCGATCGGTGAGCTGACGCAGGTAGGCCATCTCCTCTCCGTTGGCGACCAGCGGATGCATGATTTCTGGTGTTGGCGCCGATGGCGAGTTTGCGGCCACTTCACAAGCCGCCTCAATGATCGCCCGCACCTGCATCTCGTAGATCTCTGGATAGGAGACTCCCAGGCGACACCCGCGGTGGCCGAGCATCGGATTGGTCTCGCGCAACTCCTCGGCCCGACGCAGCAGCTTGGCGGCGTCAAGCCCGGTCGCCCTTGCGACCTCCGTCAACTCGTCTTCTGAACGTGGCAGGAACTCGTGAAGCGGCGGATCGAGCAGGCGGAACGTGACTGGGTACGGCGCCATGATGCGAAGAAGCTCGACGAAATCGCCGCGCTGCATTGGCAGTATCTTGGCCAGGGCCGCCCGGCGCCCCGCTTCGTCGTCCGCGAGGATCATTTCGCGTACGGCGTCGATCCGATCGCCGTCGAAGAACATATGCTCGGTGCGGGCAAGACCGATACCCTCGGCTCCGAATTGGCGGGCGGCGCGCGCATCCTGTTCGGTCTCGGCATTGGCGCGAACCCTGAGCCGACGCCGCTCATCGGCCCAGGCCATCAGGGTCGCGAAATCGCCGGAGAGCTCTGGCTCGATCATCGCGGCGGCGCCAGCGAGGATTTCACCCTTGCCCCCATCGACGGTGATAACATCCCCAGTCTGGAAGACACGGTCACGCGCCCGCATCGTTCCGGCGCGAGAGTCGATACTCAGCTCACCGACGCCGCACACGCACGGCCGTCCCATCCCGCGGGCGACAACTGCGGCATGGCTGGTCATGCCGCCGCGAGCAGTGACGATACCGCGAGCCGCGTCCATCCCGCGGATATCTTCCGGAGAGGTCTCATCGCGGACCAGGATGACCGCTTCGCCGGCGGCGGCTTCGCGGACCGCGGCCTCAGCCGAAAAGACGAGTTTTCCGACCGCTGCGCCAGGCGACGCCGGCAGGCCCCGGGCAATGACGTCGCGATCGCCGGCCGGATCGATGGTCGGATGAAGTAGCTGATCCAGCGACGCCGGCTCGACCCTGAGAATGGCCTCGTCCTTCGAGATCAATCCTTCTTCAGCGAGGTCGACGGCGACCCGCAACGCGGCGCGAGCTGTCCGCTTACCGTTGCGGGTCTGCAGGACATAGAGACGCCCGCGCTCGACGGTGAACTCGATGTCCTGCATGTCGCGATAGTGCTGTTCGAGACGCGCGACGACGTCTCGGAATTCACCGAAGGGCCCCGGCATCGCCTCTTCCATCGATGGCGCCGCGTCTTTCATCTCCTCCCGAGCCTCGGCCGTCAGGGCCTGGGGCGTGCGTATTCCAGCGACCACATCCTCGCCCTGGGCGTTGATCAGGAACTCGCCATAGAGACGCGGCTCTCCGCTTGCGGGATCGCGCGTAAAGGCGACACCGGTGGCGCTGGTCTCGCCCATGTTGCCGAACACCATGGACTGAACATTTACCGCCGTTCCCCAGGCCTCCGGGATGCCATGCATGCGCCGATAGAACTTGGCGCGATCGTTCATCCAGCTATCGAACACGGCGCCAATGGCGCCCCAGAGTTGAGTTTTGGGCTCCTCAGGGAACGGCTTACCGGTTTCCTGTGCAACGGCGCGCTTGTAGGCCTCAACCACCTCTTTCCAGTCGTCGGCCGAAAGCTCGGTGTCCGACGATGCGCCCATCGCGTCTTTGCGGTCGTCGAGAATCTCCTCGAACATGTGATGGTCGAGGCCGAGGACGACGTTGGAATACATCTGGATGAATCGGCGATAGCTGTCGAACGCGAACCGGCGGTCTGACGCCATCTTGGCCAGGCCGTCGACGGTCGCGTCGTTGAGCCCGAGATTGAGCACCGTATCCATCATGCCGGGCATGGAAGCGCGCGCGCCCGAACGCACTGAAACCAGCAGAGGGTTGGCCGGATCACCGAATTTGCGGCCCACCAGCTTCTCGACCTGTTCAAGCGCTTCAGTAACCTCTTCTTCCAGTTCCCACGGGATGACACGGCCCTTGGCGAAGAACTGGTTGCAGACCTCAGTGGTGATGGTGAATCCCGGAGGAACCGGCAGGCCCAGGGCCGACATCTCAGCCAGGTTCGCACCCTTGCCGCCGAGAAGATCCTTCATTGCGGCGCCGCCCTCCGCCACGCCGCCGCCAAAGGCATAGACGCGTTTCAAGCCAGGTAGGGTGTCGCTGCTCATCGGGCCGTTCCTAACCTGAAACGCGTGAGAAGTCCGCCGCCAGGCCCATGACGGCGCGAACCTCTGCGAGAATGGCGAGCCGGTTGTCGCGTTCGGCCGCCACCGGCGAATTGACCAGCACGCGGTCAAAGAAAACATCCACCGGGGCGCGAAGGGCGGCCAGGGTCGAAAGGGCGCTGGCGAAATCCTCATGCGCCAGGGCTTCGGCCACCTTGGGACGACAGGCGCCAAGTGCGTCGAACAGCGCCCCTTCTTCGACTGGAGCGCCGACGCGGTGGGCGGGGCCGTTAGCCGGCGCGCCTTTGCGCGCTTCTGCATCGAGAATGTTTCCGGCGCGCTTGTAAGCGGCCAGAAGGTTGGCCCCATCCTCAGTGGCGAGGAAGGTAGTCAACGCCTCGACGCGGGAGACAACCCGGACCAGATCGTCGTCGCCAAGTGCGAAGACTGCGTCAACAAGATCGTGCCGCGCGCCTTGTTCGCGCAGGGCCACTTTCAGTCGGTCAGCAAAGAAGGCCAAGACGCCCTCGCCGTCGAAGGCAGACGCCGCGATCGCCTTTCTGAGGGGTAGTCGGATACCGTTCTCGATAAGTGTACGGATGACGCCGAGCGCGGCGCGCCGAAGTGCGAACGGATCGCGCGAACCAGTTGGCGCCTCACTGATTGAAAAGAAAGCCAGCACCGTGTCGAGTTTGTCCGCGAAGGCCACCGCCAGCGCAGTCGGGGCCTTCGGGACCGGCTCGGATGGACCCTGGGGTCGGTAGTGCTCGCGGATGGCTTGCACGACCTCCGGATCGCGTCCTTCTGCGGCGGCGTAATAGCCGCCCATCAGACCCTGCAATTCGGGAAACTCGCCGACCATCGCGGTGACAAGATCGGTCTTGCAGAGACGCGCGGCCTCGCTCGCGTGGTCCGGATCGGCGCCGACCCATGGCGCCAGAGCCCGCGCTAAAGTCTCGATACGAGCAACGCGCTCGCGCATTGTGCCAAGCTTGGCGTGAAAGGTGACGCCCTCGAGGGTGGTGAGCCGGCTCTCCAATGGCTTCGCGAGGTCCTCGCGCCAGAAGAATTCGGCGTCGGCGAGGCGGGCGGTCAGGACGCGGCTGGCGCCCGCGGCGATCAGACTGCCCCCGTCCGAAGCCTCGATATTTGCCACGATCACGAAATTTGGAGCCAACATGCCGGCGCCGTCGGCCACGGCGAAATAGCGCTGGTGCGTCCGCATCGACGTACGAACCACCTCCGGGGGCAGGTCAAGAAATCTGGGGTCCATGTCGCCAAGGAGCGGAACTGGCCACTCGGCCATGCCCGTCACTTCATCAAGAAGCCCTTCGTCCTCCACCAGCGTCAGGCCCCGAGCAGCGCAGATTGACCGGGATCCCTCCAGAATCCGTCGCCTGCGCTCGATCGCTTCGAGCACCACAAATCGGCTGGCCAGGCCGTCCTGGTAACCATCGAAATCCCGCACCCTGAACGGTTCCGGCGAGGCCATGAACCGGTGGCCCTCGACGAAGTCGCCACTTTCGATCCCGTCAATTTCGAACGACACGATTTTCCCGTCGAAAAGACAGAGGATCCGATGCAGCGGCCGCACCCAGCGCAGCAGTCCTGAGCCCGAGGTCATCGACTTCGGCCACGGAAAGGCGCCGACGATCTCCGGGATCAGCTCTGCAATCAGCTCAGACGTCGGCCTTCCGGCTCGCTCCAGACTGGCGAACCATATGCCGTCGCGTTCGATGAGCGCCTCGCGGGCGACGCCGGTTGAACGCAAAAACCCCGCCATGGCGGTCTCGGGCGCCCCCACCCGCGGACCTTTGCGTTCTTCGATACGATCGGCCTGAGCCGGCGGAAGGCCTTCGATGCGAAGCGTCAAACGGCGCGGGCCGGCGTAGGCCGTAAGACGTCCGAAAGGGAGGTCGGCGCCGCCAAGGCGATCTGAAGCCAGTCGCTCCAGGTCGCGTGCGGCGCCTGCCTGCATCCGCGCGGGGATTTCCTCGCTGAATAGTTCCAGAAGGAGCTCCGGCATGGCTCAGCCGCCCGCCGTTTCCAACTTGATCCAGGCCAGGGCGCACTCCCTGCAAAGGTCGCGAATGCGGCCGATATAGCTCTGCCGCTCGGCGACGGCGATGGCGCCGCGCGCATCGAGCAGATTGAACAGGTGCGACGCCTTCAGGACATGGTCGAAAGCCGGAAGAACCAAGGGATCTCCGCGCCGGTCGGTGGTAGCCAAAAGGCGCGGCACAGATGATTCCATATCCTTGAACTGGCGGATCAGCATGTCGGTGTCGGCGGCCTCCTGTTCGAAGGCCGAGAACTGGCGCTCGCTCTCCAGGAACACCTGGCCATAGGTCATGAAATCCGGGCTCTGGGGATCGTTGAAGGCGAGATCGAAAATGTTATCCACGCCCTGGACATAGAGGGCCAAACGCTCGAGTCCGTAGGTCAACTCGCCCGAAACCGGCCAGACGTCCAGGCCAGCGACCTGCTGGAAATAGGTATATTGGCTGATTTCCATCCCATCGCACCAGACCTCCCAGCCGAGGCCCCAGGCGCCAACGGTCGGATTCTCCCAATCGTCTTCGACAAAGCGGATGTCATGTAGCTTCAGATCGAGCCCGATCGCTTCGAGTGAGGCGAGGTAAAGCGCCTGCATGTCCGGCGGATTGGGCTTGAGGATCACCTGGTACTGGTGGAACTGTCGAAGCCGGTTGGGATTGTCCCCATGGCGACCGTCAGCGGGCCGTCTTGAAGGCTGCACGTAGGCGCAGCGCCAAGGTTTTGGCCCCAGCGCTTTGAGGACCGTCGCGGGATGCAGGGTGCCGGCGCCGACCTCCAAGTCATAAGGCTGCAGGATCACGCAGCCGCGCGCGCTCCAGAACGCGTGAAGCGTCAGGATAATGTCCTGGAACGAGAGGGCCTTGGTGGCCTTCATGTCGGGACGCCCCCAGCGGAAAGTACGGCCTGCGCCCCGACTCTAGCCTCTGCCAGGGCGCGGGCCTTAGCGTTTCGTGCTCAGCGGCCCGTTGGCGAAGCTGATCCTGTATCGGCGTTCGCCGTCGGCAGATTGACGTCGCCCGGGATAAGCACCTTGTCGACGACCTGGATCGTGCCGTTGGCTGCCTTGACGTCCGGCTGAATGATATCGGCGTCGTTGACCCTGGGCACGGCCCCACTGCCGTCGAGCATGAGGTTGCCCTTCTCGACGCTTTGCACCGGACCTTTTGCGCCTTTGAATTTTGAAGTCGGCAAGTCGAGGTTGACCAGGTGATAGGTAAGCACCTGCTGCAGCGTGGCGACGTTCTTCGGATCCAGCAGAGCGTGGAGTTCCGCCGGCGGCAACGCCTTGAAGGCGGAATCTGTCGGCGCAAACAAGGTCAGACCGGGCGTCTTGGCGAGCACATCGCTCATCTGCGTCGCCTCAAGCGCCTTGCTGAGGATGGTGAACTCAGTGGAGGCTTTCAGCGTAGCGGTCATGCTGCCGTAGGGCACCAGGTTTGGCGAGGACGGCAGGCTTGGCGCCGGCGGCGATGACATGGCCGAGCCAAGCGGCGTCGCCGGAGCCCCTTGGGCCAGAGCGGCGAAGGGGACGATGGCGGCGGCGGCCGCAGAAACAATCAGGCGGAAAGAGGGCATCAAGGGTCCTTGCACAAGGGAAGGCGCAACAGGCGCGTTAACGACTTGCCCCCATGCAGAAGGAATGTCTGCCCGTCAATTGCCTGCGGGCGCCGTCCTGCGGCCGGCGCGCGAATTCGGTCCGCCGTACTTGGCGCGGTTCGCGGCCGTGTCCGGGACAGGACCATTGGTGACCATTTGGTTGTCACCAGCGGCTAGGGCGGATGCCTGCGCCGGGGGGAGTTGGTCCGCCGGGATCGGGCCGGTCGACGCATTGACGCCGGCGGTATCTGCGGCGGGCGCTGGCGCCGGCGCAGCCTGGTAGGGCGCGGCTTGAGGCGGTGGCGGCTGGTCGGGTGCGGCTTGGGCGATCGAAACCGAAGGCGCAGTCATCGCCAGCATTAGGATGGCAAGAGAGTGTACGGATTTCATGGTTTTAACCCGATGGAATTCATCGGCGGTCATTCTCGCCGACACCTAAAGAGCGCTTGAGGCGGCGAATGGTTGCGCTTTTAGCTTGCCGATTGGTCGAAATCCGGTTGGCGATTTGGATGCGCCGACGAAAACGCCGGAAGGATTCCAGCCCGGGTGTCGATTTCCAAAAGCTTAGGGAAGTCCGCCAGGTCCACGCCGAACCTTCGGGCCGAATAGATTTGTGGAACGAGCGCGCAGTCGGCGAAGCTCGGTTGATCACCGAAAGAAAAGGTCCCGCCATACCGATCGACGAGCTGTTCGAGCGAGGCAAATCCATCGCCGATCCAACGAGCGATCCAGGCGCGCACCTGCTCTTCGCTGGCATTGAAATCTGCTCTGAGCGCCTGGAGCACGCGAAGGTTGTTGAGCGGGTGTATGTCGCACGCCACCAGATCCGTCATGCCGCGGACAATAGCGCGTTCCGCAGGCGATGCCGGCAGCAAGGGCGGAGTCGGATACTGCTCCTCCAGCCACTCCAGAATCGCGAGGCTTTGAACGAAGACGTCGCCGCCCGCCTCGAGGGCCGGCACCAATCCTTGCGGGGCAAGAGAGAGAAAGGCTTCGCCGAGCTGTTCGCCGCGCCGCAGATCATGCGTGGTTTGGTCGAATTCGATGCCTTTGAGGGCCAGGGCGATGCGGACTCGCCACGATGCGGTCGAGCGCCAGTAACTGTGCAGGATGAGTCGTCTCACGGTTCACCCACGAGAACCGTGCGGCGCACCCACCAACCCGGCTCCCGCGCCGAGATCCGCTCCTCGAGGAGGCGCGCATCGGGGGCATTTTCAACCAGGGCGAAACAGGTCGCCCCGGAACCGGACATGCGCGACAGAAGCGTCTCGGGCTGTCGTTGGAGGAGCGCCAGGACGTCGCCGATCATCGGCGTCAGCCGGATCGCAGGTGCCTCCAGATCGTTGCGGCAGTCGGCCAGGAAGAGCGCCGTGTCGCGGGCCGTGCGCAGTTCGGCGCCGGGCCATTTCCGGTTGGCGCCCTGGGGCGATGGCGCCGCGTCATAGGCCCGGTAGGCCTGCGCTGTCGGCGAGGCGATATTCGGATTGATCAGCACTGCATGAAGCGAAGGAAACTTCGGCGCCGGCGAAAGGTGATCGCCACGTCCTGTCGCCATAGCCGGTCGGGACGCGATACAGGCCGGAACGTCCGATCCCAGCGAAGACGCCGCATTGCGTACGGCGGACCCGTCCGGATCAAGGCCCAGGCGTGTGGCGGCTAGCCTCAGTGCGGCTGCCGCGTCGGCCGATCCGCCCCCAATGCCGGACGCCACGGGCAGATTCTTGGTCAGATGGAAGCCGAAGGCCGCACCGTTGACCTTCGCCGCCATCAGCACCGCGTCGCGAGCTCTACTGACGAGATTTTCCGCGCCGCTCTCGAGGTTTCTCGAATACGGACCGTCAATGATCAAATCGGAGGCGGCCGCTTCCTCCATGCGTACGACGTCACCGATATCGGCGAAGGTCAGCAGGCTACAGACTGGATGATATCCGTCCGAGCCGGGCGGTCCGACATGCAGGTAAAGGTTGATCTTTGCCGGCGCGAAGCCGAGGCGTTCCTCCTCGGCTGAAGTCAGGATCCGCTCGACGGCATATTGATCGGCCCCAGACCGTTCTTCAGCTTCGCCTCCACCTCGGTCCTGAGTTTGACGTCCGGTTCGAGAGTCAGCACGCGGCTCCATTGATATCTCGCCTCGATCCGCCGGCCCACGCGCCAATAGGCGTCGCCGAGGTGATTGTTGACGTCGGGATCTCCGGCTTCGATCGCCACCGCTTGTTCAAGCTTGTCGACCGCCGTCTTGTAATCGCCCAAGCGATAGTAGCCCCAGCCGAGAGAGTCGATCATCGCCCCAGACCTCGGATTGGTGTCGACCGCCTTCTGAACCATGGCCACCGCTTCGTGCAGCTTTTCGCCGCGGTCGATCCAGGAATAGCCAAGGAAGTTCAGGAGTTCAGGCTCTCCGGGCTCTTCCTTCAACGCCAGAGTGAGATCGCGTTCGGCTTGCGGCCAACGATTGCTTTCCTGGTAGTCGACTGCGCGCATGTAAAGGAGTCGCCAGTCCGGCGTGTCGCCTTCGCCAGCGATCACCCGATTGAGCACAGTAGCGGACTCGTCATAGCGCTCGTCCGCGCGCAGCAGGTCGGCCAGGTTCGTCGCCGCCTCCTTGCTGTCCGGGTTGGCGTCGAGAGTCGAACGGGCGAGTTGCAGCGCCTGATCCTTTTGGCCGTCACCCTGATAGGACCAGGCGAGCTTGTCGCGCGCGGAGATGTACGCTGCCTCGCCGGGCTTGGGCGCCTGATAGGCGGTCCGCGCATCCGCTTTGTCGCCCACGTCCGAGAGGATATCCCCCACCAGCAACCAGGCTGAAGCGCGGTCAGGGTCGAGACGGAGAGCGAGCCGCAGATAGGCCAGTGCCCCCTCGTCTTCCCTGTGTGCGACGAGCACGGAAGCCGACGCTGTCAGGGCCTCGGCGGCGGTCGCGCGATAGGACGCAAGCGGCGGCGCTCCATGTCCGGAGGCGGCGCGCGCTCGGCTGGTTAGGAGAGTCGTATCGCCCGGCAAGTGTGCGAGGGCTTGGTCGTAGATTGCCACGGCGTCCGCACGCTTTCCGCGTCGTTCAAGCAGGGCGCCCAGATCGAGGCTCGCGATCTGGCCTGGATCGCCACGCTGGATCAGGGACCGGAGCGCGGTTTCCGCCTCGTCGTAGCGGCCCAGGCGTTCGAAGATGAGTCCCTGGTCCAGGTTGGCGAAGAACGCGCCGACTGGGTCGCCTTCGACGACCGGCAACGCGATCGCCGCTTCGTTGTCGCCGGCCTCGGCCGACGCCAGAGGCGTCATGAGGGCGGCCGCGATGTTGTAGGGCGCGCCAACGCTGCCCAGCATAGCCCGGGCCTTCGCCGCCTGGCCGGTAGACATGTCTTCGACCGCGACGGTGAGCGCAGCCAGGTGACGGATCGAGGCGTCGGAGTCCTTTATCGGAGCAATCTGTGCGGCCTGCTTGACATCGCCAGCCAACAGAGCAGCGGTGAAGACATGGGTCTGGACGAGTTCTGCGTCCTCGCCATCGGCGGCGCCTTCAGCCTTGGCGAAATAGTCAGCCGCGTCGCCGCCTTGACCCTGATCGATCGCCGCCTGGCCGGCAAGAAACAGGCCGTAAGCCGACTGTCCCGAAATCGAAGACGGTATCTCCGAGGTGATGGGCGTCGATCCTGTTTCCGTGGCGCAGGCGGTCAAGGCCAGGAGGCTGGCGAACGATGCGAGGCGGAGGGCGATGGTCATGATCTGGCGCTAGTTGGCTTCCGGATTGTGGCGCGGTGGGGGCGCCTCACATGTTGGGATAGTTGGGTCCACCGCCTCCCTCCGGTGTGGTCCACACGATATTCTGGCTGGGGTCCTTGATGTCGCAGGTTTTGCAATGGACGCAGTTCTGCGCGTTGATCTGAAACTTAGGATGTTGTCCGTCCTCGTCATAGAGGACCTCGTAAACGCCCGCGGGACAATAGAGCCGTGCAGGTTCTCCGTAGAGGGGAAGGTTGACCCGGATCGGCGCCTCAGGGTCCTTGAGCCGCAGGTGAACCGGCTGGTCCTCCTCGTGATTTGTTGACGAGAGGAAGACGCTGGAGAGCTTGTCAAAGCTGATCACGCCGTCAGGTTTGGGATAGACGATGGGCTTGAAGTCCTTGGCGTGCCCGGTGGCGGCTGCGTCAGTCTTGCCATGTTTGAGGGTGCCGAAGAACGAGAACCCCCTGAAAAGATTGGTGATATTGAGATCAAAGACGATCATCGCGCTGCCAAGCCAGGTGCCCAGTCTGGACCACAGGGGTTTGGCGTTGCGCACGAGGTAGAGTTCCTGGCGCACCCATGATGTTTCGTAGGCATCCTGATATTCGGTGAGTGCGTCGCCGGAACGGCCGGCTTTGATAGCGGCGAAGGCGGCTTCGGCCGCCAGCATGCCGGTCTTCATCGCGTTGTGACTGCCCTTGATCCTGGGAAGATTCACGAAGCCGGCGGCGCAGCCGACGAGAGCGCCTCCGGGGAAAGCGAGGGCTGGCACCGACTGAAAGCCGCCTTCGGTGATCGCCCGCGCGCCATAGGCGATGCGGCGGCCGCCTTCGAGGTAGCGGCGGACCGAGGGATGATGCTTGAGGCGCTGGAATTCGTCGAAAGGCGAGATCCATGGGTTGGCGTAGTTCAGGTGAACCACAAAGCCCATGGCGACATATCGATCGCCAAAGTGATACATGAAACTTCCGCCACCAGTCTTTGAATCCAAAGGCCAACCCACGGTGTGCTGCACGAGTCCGGGAAAGAAATTCTTCTCTGGAACCTGCCAGAGTTCCTTGAGCCCGATGCCGTACTTTTGCGGTTCCCGGCCTTCGGCGAGTCCGAAGCGGGCTTGCAATTGCTTGGCGAGCGATCCGCGTGCGCCCTCGGCTATCAGCGTGTATTTGGCGTGCAGTTCCAGCCCCGGCTGAAAGTCCGGCTTGTGATGGCCATCGCGTCCGACGCCGAACACGCCAGCGACCACGCCCTTAACCGCTCCGCCCTCGGCCAAGACGATGTCCGAAGCCGCCATGCCCGGATAGATCTCGACGCCCAGGGCTTCAGCCTGGCCGGCTAGCCAACGGCAGAGATTGCCGAGGGAGGCGATGTAGTAGCCGTGGTTGTGCATGAAGCGTGGCATCGGCCACATCGGGACGCTCATCTCACCTTGGGGCCCCAGGGCCAGGTAGCGATCTTGGCTCACCGGCGTTTCCAGCGGCGCGCCCTTTTCCTTCCAGTCCGGAATGAGCTCGTTGAGCGCCTTGGGATCGATGACCGCCCCCGACAGGATATGGGCGCCGACCTCAGACCCCTTCTCCACGACCGCAACTGAAACCTCTGCTCCCGCGGCGGCGGCGACCTGTTTGAGCCGAATGGCGGCGGAAAGGCCCGCAGGTCCCGCGCCGACGATCACCACGTCATATTCCATCGCTTCGCGCTCAGGTTCGGTCGCGTCACGCGTCGGGGCGGCGTCTTCGCTCATGGACATTGCCTTTGTTACTTGCCCTTGAGACCTTATTCGAAGCGCCGGCTTGAACGGTCAAGAACAAACGCGGGCACCGCTCCCTTGCGGTCGCAGGCCGGTATAGGCTGATGACAATGACCCTCGATCACCGCGCCGCCGAGAGCCTCCTCGCCTTCTGGAGCGAGACAGGCGTTGATACGCTCTACGAGGAAGCCGCTCGCGACCGCATGGCCGAGGCCGCCCGTCCGGCGGCGCGCAAGGCAAGTCCCACGGAGATCGTCAAGGCGCCGGCAAATTCCGGCCCGGGTAAGGATCTCGCCTGGGCGGCTGGCGATCTCGAGGCCTTGGCGGCCGCAATCGCGGCCTTTGACGGCTGTGCGTTGAAGGGTCAGGGCGCGCGCCAGGCAGTATGCTGGCGCGGCGAGGTGACGGCGCCGGTCATGATCGTGGGCGAGGCGCCGGGTGCAGACGAAGATCGTCAGGGGGCGCCATTCGTCGGACGGGCGGGCCAGCTCCTCGACCGAATGCTGGCTGCGGCGGGGCTCACAGAGCGCGTCCTGATCACCAATACCGTGTTCTGGCGACCGCCCGGCAACCGGACCCCTACGCCAGAAGAACAGTTGGCCTGCCGCCCATTCCTCGAGCGGGCCATCGATCTTGTCCGGCCGAAGCTGTTGCTGCTTGTGGGCGCCGCGGCGGCCAGGTCGATGCTTGACCAGAAGGACGGCATCCTGTCGCTGCGTGGACGCTGGTTCGAGTGGCGCGCGCGCCATGTCGACCTCGAAATCCCCGCTCTGCCGACGCTCCACCCTGCCTTTCTCCTTCGCCAGCCGGCGGCCAAGAAGAAAGCCTGGAAGGATCTCCTGATGCTTGCAGAACGGCTTGATCGCGGCGCGCGACCCGATTGAAGGGCGAATGTAGTTCTTGCTTTGTTCTGGTGCCAATATTAGTTTTGTCGCGTGTCACCTCCTCTCCATCAGGCCCGCGGCCGAGGCGCTCGGAGCAATCTGAGCGGTCGCTTTGAAGCGCTCGCGCAAGAGGCCTTTGACGACGGGTGGGACGAGACCGACGAAAGCCCTCCCCCTCTACGTACGAGCCTCACCGCCGAGCGCGCGAAGACGATCATCGCGCGCAATGACAGCCCTGACATAGGCTTCGACCGGTCGATCAACCCGTACCGAGGCTGCGAGCACGGCTGCATCTATTGCTACGCCCGGCCGGCCCATGCCTACGTCGGCCTTTCTCCAGGACTCGATTTTGAGAGCCGTCTCTTCTTCAAGGCCGACGCCGCCAGACTGCTGCGGCGCGAATTGGCGAGGCCCGGCTACCGGGTTGGCTCGATCCATATCGGCGGCAACACCGATCCCTATCAGCCGAGCGAGCGTCGCCTGGCCGTCACGCGCCAGATCATCGAGGTCCTGGAGCGCGCCTCACATCCGTTCTCGATCATCACCAAGTCGGCTCTCATCATGCGCGACGCCGAACTTATCGGCCGGATGGGCAAGCGAAACCTGTCCCGGGCGGCGGTCTCGATCACTACGCTCGACCGCAAGCTGGCTCGGGCCATGGAGCCCAGGGCTGCGACGCCGACCCGTCGGCTCAACGCGGTGACCGCGCTGGCCGCCGAAGGGACTCCGATCAGCGTCATGTTCGCACCGGTGATCCCAGGTCTCAATGATCATGAAATGGAAGCCGTCATGGAAAGCGCGGCCGCCGCCGGCGCGGTTTCGGCTGGTTATGTGGTGCTCAGGCTTCCGCGAGAGATCAAGGATCTGTTCCGCGAATGGCTGGAGACAGATTTTCCTGACCGCGCGGCCAAGGTGATGTCTCTGGTCCGCCAGATGCGCGGCGGGCGCGACTACGATCCCGAATGGGGCCGCCGGATGAAAGGCGAAGGGCCGATCGCCCAGATGCTTGGGCAGAGATTCGCTATCGCACGGCGCCGCTTTGGCCTCGACCGGACCCTACCGCCTCTTGATGTGAGCCAATTCCGCCGGCCCGGCCCCGACAATCAACCGGACTTGTTCGAAGCTGCTCAGGCGTCGTAGCCGGGGTTGAGCCGATCCAGGCGGCGCAGGGCGCCCGGCCAGGCGAGGCCACCACCGATTCCCATGCGGATCTGGTTTTTCACCTCTTCCTGAGCCGCTTCGGGGGCGACCAAAAGTCCACTGCGCCCGCCGCCCAGCGCAAGGACCTGCTGAAGGCAGGCCTTTTCCAGATAATACATGTTGATCCAGCATTCGGCGGCGGTGCGACCAACGGCGAGCGTTCCATGGTTGCGCAGGATCATCGTGGTCTTGTCGCCAAGGTCGTCCACGAGGCGCGAACGCTCGTCGTGATTGAGGGCGATGCCCTCATAGTCGTGATAGGCGACGTTCGGCAAAATGATCAGGGCGTGCTGGCTCAGCGGCAGCAGGCCCTCCTTCTGGGCGGAGACGGCGACCCCCTGGTCGGTGTGTAGGTGCATTACGAAATGGGCGTCGTCGCGCGACGTGTGGACGGCCGAATGGATCGTGAAGCCGGCCGGATTGATGAAGTAATCGGTCTCCTGGAGGATAGCGCCGTCGACGTCGATTTTGACCAGGGATGAGGCGGTGATCTCGTCGAAATAGAGGCCATAAGGATTGATCAGGAAGTGGTGCTCGGGTCCTGGAATTCGGGCCGAGATGTGGGTGTAGACGAGATCATCCCAGCCATTCAGGGCCACAAGGCGGTACAGGGCGGCCAGTTCCACCCGCGCCTTCCACTCGTCGTCCGAGACCTTGCCCTTGAGGGATACAGTGCTGACCAGTGATCCGTCGGCCATGGCGGCGTTCCTTCAATCTTTCTGCCGAGTTTGATTTCAAGACTCGCGCCTGACTGGCGCCCCGTCAAGAACTGCGATCATTGCGGATTGGGCGAGGGCGGCGGCTTTACGCTGGCCGGAGCCTTCTTCACCCATTTCGGACGTTTTGCGTTCGGCTTGGGAGTTGGCCAGCCGTTTGGATTTGGCATGGGCGAGCTTGGCGAATCCACCGCTGTTGGAGAGCCATGTTCAGCGGCGGACTGCGGATCGGCCATGGAAGTGGCCGATGGATCGGGCGTGACCATCACCGTGGTGCGGTCGTTGGAAAGGCTGGGGATGGGATTGGCCGCCGGCTCGCCGGGCGGCGGCGTCGCGACCGGACTCTTCTGAGCCCAAGCGAGCGGCGCCGCAAGCACAGCGCCCAACGCGATGACGAGAGTGAATTTCGACATTGAATTCTCCTCGGTCCCCGCCCGCGACAAACGAGGTCCCGGCGCCCATCTTAACGCATTGGCGCGCGATGCGCCCCTCCAGTCTCGTGGCGACGATCATGAAAAGTGTGGCGACCGGCCGGGTCCAGCTGGCCACCGGGACTAGCCACCGATAGCGCCGCGGCCTCTGGTCGTCGCCAGCCGGCGCCCACGTCAGGGCTAGGTTGCGATGACCACTCTCCCACCCTACTTGCTGCGCCAGCGTGAGCCGCCGCGCGTGCTAGAGTGAGGTGATGAGCCGTTCCGCCCCCCATCGCAAAGCCGAGCCGATGTCCGCGGCGACGGCGAAGCGACGCCAGCAGGCCTACGCCGCCCACAGGCGCGCCTGGGCCGAGGCGGTGGGGCGACCCTATGTCGGCGACGAGGATCCTCGTCCGCCGCCCGGTGAGGTCGATGCCGGGCCCGAAGAATAGCCTCTGTTTGACAACCTGAGCGTGAGCGGGTGAGGTCGCCGGCCTCGATGCCAGCCAAACTCGCCTTCATCGCCAGTGACAGGCCCGAGGCCAGGGAGGCTCGTTCCCGGCTGGTCGGACGCTATGGCGAAAGTGAGATTGGCGAGGCCGACGTTATCGTCGCGCTGGGCGGCGATGGTTTCATGCTCGAGGTCCTGCACGGCAATCTGGCGGCTCGCCGGCCGATCTACGGCATGAACCGAGGCTCGGTCGGATTCCTGATGAACGACTATCGCGAAGACGACCTGCTGGCCAGGATCGCGGCCGCCGAAGAGGCGGTCATCCACCCATTAGACATGATAGCCGCCGACTCCGCAGGCCGGACGCACAAGGCCCTGGCCATCAATGATGTCAGCCTTCTGCGCGAGACGCGCCAAACGGCCAAGCTTCGGGTCCTCATCGACGGCAAGCCCCGGCTGGAGGAACTAATCTGCGACGGCGTTTTGGTTTCTACGCCGGCGGGATCGACCGCCTACAATCTGTCCGCCCACGGCCCGATCATCCCTATCGACGCCCATGTCCTTGCCGTGACCCCGATCAGCGCCTTCCGCCCAAGACGCTGGCGCGGCGCTCTGATCTCGCACAAGGCCCAGGTGACGTTCGAGATCTTGGAAAGCGACAAACGGCCCGTCAGCGCGGTGGCCGACAATGTCGAGGTCCGCGACGTCATCCGCGTGGACGTCACCGAGGATCGCTCGATCAGCCTTTCAGTCCTGTTCGACGCCGGGCGCAGCCTCGAGGAGAGGATGCTGGCCGAGCAGTTCCAGGTCTAGTACGCCGCCAAATCTAATCTGGCCCGGCGTGCGGCAGCTCCATCGGCGCGGCTTCGTGGCCGGTGACGACCTGACCCTTGCGAAGTTTCGAGTTCCAGATGCCGAAGGCGAAATAGAATGCGATCCCGACCGCCAGATAGACAATGAAGAAATCGCGTGTCGCCTTGTGACTCCAAAGGCTGAGGAACAACACAAGGCACATCAGGGCGCCCAGGATGGGAGTCACCGGGAACAGCGGCGTCTTGAACGGGCGCTCGAGGCCAGGGGCAGAAAACCGCAGGTAGATCACCGTCACGCAAACGATGGTGAAGGCGGCCAGGGAGCCGACGTTCGTGACCTCCGAGAGCACGTCCAGCGACATAAATCCGGCCGCGATGCAGGCGGCGATACCGACGATGATGGTGTTGATCCAAGGCGTCTTGAACTTCTTGTGCACAGCCGCGAGTTGCGAGGGAAGGAGGCCGTCGCGAGACATGGTGTAAAAGACGCGTGTCTGGCCATAGAGCAGGACGAGGATCACGCTCGTCAGCCCCGCTAAAGCTCCAATTTTCACAAGGCCTGCGAACCAAGGCAGGCCGAGGCGATTGACCGCCGTGGCGATGGGGGCCGGATTGTCCAGCGACGCATAGGGTACGATTCCCACCAACACGGCCGACGTGGCGATATAGAGGACTGTGCAGATGCCGAGCGCGCCCAGAATGCCGATCGGCATGTCCCGGGCAGGATTGCGCGATTCCGTGCCGGCTGTGGAAACGGCTTCGAACCCCAAATAGGCGAAGAAGATGACGGCGGCGCCCTGTATGACGCCGCTGATGCCATATCTCGACTGGGCGCTCCCTGTGAGGACCGCCCCCAAGGCCCGGGTTATCTGATGGTACATGTCCATCGGCGTCCCAGGCGGCGGAGCGGGCGTCTCGGCCGGAACCAGGGGCGACCACAAGCTCGGGTGCACATACATCGAGCCGATGCCGATGAAGGCGATGACGACGGTGAGCTTGATGGCGACGATGATGTTGTTGACGGTCGCCGATTCCGAGACCCCGACGCAGAGGAGGCTCGTCACCAGAATGACGATAAAGATAGCGGGCAGGTTCACGACTCCGACGCCGGCGATCATCGCCCCTCCAGCGCCGACCGCGGCCTGGCCAGGGGCAACCGTGAACTCCGGTGGGATAGTTGGGATAGCCGGAATAAGGTGATGAATGTCCTGCATCAGGCTCACGAAGTAGCCTGACCAGCCGAGGGCGACGACGCTGGCCGCCAGGCCGTATTCAAGCAACATCAACACGCCCATGATCCAGGCGACCACTTCGCCCATTGAGGCGTAGGCGTAGGAATAGGCTGATCCCGACACCGGCAGAGCCGAGGCGAGCTCGGCGTAACACAGCGCCACGAGCGCGCAGAGCACGCCGGTGATGATGAACGAGATCATGATCCCGGGGCCCGCATATTGCGCGGCGGCACGCCCGGTCAGCACGAAAATGCCGGTGCCGATGATGCAGCCGATGCCAAGAAGAACCAGGTTAACGGCGCCAAGCGTGCGCTTGAGTTCACCGTGGCTCAGTTCGCTTTGTATCTGCGCCACCGATTTCCGCTGGAACATTCGGCCGAGGCCGAGACCTCCGCGCGCAACACTCGCCATTGGCTGCCCTTCCCCGCCCCTTAGCCCCGGTCGCCGCCGAGTCCTTCGACGCTAACCGCTTGACCGCTTTCCGGCAATGAGCGCCAGCGCGGCCTTGCGGGGCGGCTTGGAGACCCTATCCTGTTGGACGCCACCCAGGAGACAAGGAGCAAGTCTTGGACGCCCGCCCCGCGCCCCCGATCCGAGCGCTTGTCGCCCCCGTCACGCCGCTTCGGCAGAACTGCACGATCGTCTGGTGTGAGATGTCACGAAAGGCGGCCGTGATCGATCCGGGTGGCGAGGTTCCCAGACTCCTGGAGATCCTGGCCCAACAGCGCCTCGAGCTCGAGAAGATCTGGGTGACCCATGGCCACCTCGACCACGCTGGCGGGACAGCGGCGCTCAAGGCGGCAACGGGAGCGCCGATCGAGGGGCCCCATCCCGATGATCAGTTCTGGATCGACGACATCGGGGTCAGCGCAGCCCGCTGGGGCATGCCCGACGCGGAGCCGTTCACCCCAGACCGTTGGCTGGGCGACGGCGATGTTGTCACCCTCGGCGACACGGAATTCGAGGTCTACCACTGCCCCGGGCACACCCCCGGCCACGTGATTTTTCATCATCGGGCGGCCAGGTTCGCCCAGGTCGGCGATGTGCTCTTCCAGGGATCGATCGGCCGGACGGACTTCCCGCGTGGGAACTACCAGCAGCTCATCGATTCGATAACAGGCAAACTGTGGCCGCTCGGCGACGATGTGACCTTCGTGCCTGGACACAACGCCATGTCAACATTCGGGGCCGAGCGGCGGACGAATCCTTTCGTTTCGGACCTGGCGCTGGCGCGGGGTTGAATGCGTCGGCTCGAGTCTGGTCAAGATCGCCACCGACGCGTTACGGTGTTGTTTCAGCCGCGACATTGTCGCGCCAAGGCGCGCGCGCATCAGATCGCCTTATGACGGACTCCATTGTGGCCGAACCCCACGAACCGGGACAGGAATCCATCCTCGTCGTCGACGACGACCCGGGGATTCGTGACGTGGTGGCCGAGTTTCTGGGGCGGCACGGCTATTGCGTGGACACCGCGGCCGACGGAAAGGGCGTCGAACGTGCGCTGGCGCGCCGCCGGCCTGACCTTGTCGTGCTCGACGTCATGCTCCCAGGCGAGGATGGCCTGTCAATCTGTAAACGTCTGGCCAAGCCGGACGGTCCGGCGATCATAATGCTGAGCGCTGTAGGCGAGGAGACCGACAGGATCGTCGGCCTCGAACTCGGAGCCGATGACTATCTGGCCAAGCCGTGCAATCCACGCGAGTTGCTGGCGCGCGTGCGCGCCGTCTTGAGGCGCAAGACCGAGCCTCGCGGCGGCGAGGAACCCCTGGAAGCGGCCTGCGAATTCGCCGGCTGGCGCCTCGACCTCGTGCGACATGAGCTGCGTTCTCCTCAGAGTGTCGTCGTCAACCTTTCCAGCGGCGAATTCTCTCTGCTGCGCGCCTTTGTCGAGCGCCCCCAGCGCGTGCTGACGCGCGATCAGCTCCTCGAATATGCTCGAGGCCCCCGGTCGGAAGCTTTCGATCGCGCCATCGATGTCCAGATCAGTCGCCTGAGGCGAAAGCTTGACGGCGGAGGCGACGGCCAGGAACTGATCCGGACCGTGCGCAATGAGGGCTATCTCTTCATGCCCAAGGTGTCACGTACGCCGTGAGGCGGCGTCTGCCGACGGCGCCGCTGTTCCTGCAGGCGCTCGGCCTGGTCGTGGCGGCGCTGATTGCGGCGGAGATCGCAACCGTGGTGGTGGTGCTCAGCCTGCCGCCGCCGCCGCCTGACCTATACACCGTCGATGATGTTGTTCAGGCGCTCCATCACATCGGCCGCACCCAGACACGCGATGGTCGCGACCTCAATACGGAGGTGGCGGCAGCCCCACCCGCTCTGGTGACCCAGGGCCATCGAAGGCTCCAGTTCCGGGCCGCCCTCGCTGCGTCCGTGGGCCTCAGGCCTACGGACGTTGTCATCACCCAGCCCGGACCCCGTATCGTCGCCTTGGCCGCCTCACCTGGACCTGGGCGGAAGCAGTCCTCTTTGGAAGAAGCGCCGATCCTGCTCGGCGGCTTCAAGATAGGCATACGGCAAGCCGACGGCCGGTGGCTGACTGTCGCTCCGATGAGCGCCTTCGGCATTGACCCATGGCAACAACGGCTGCTGTTGGTGCTGGCGATCGCCGCCGTGGCGGTTTCGCCGCTCGCCTGGTGGTTCGCCAGACGGCTGGCCGCGCCGATCGCGGCTCTGGCGGCGGGCGCCGAACGCCTGGGCCGTGATCCGACCGCGCCTCGATTGGACGTGCGCGGATCGGCTGAGGTCACCGCCGCGGTGAACGCCTTCAACGAGATGCAGGAGAGGCTCCGGCATTATGTCGAGGACCGAACCGAAATGATCGCGGCCATCGCCCACGATCTACGCACCCCGCTGACCCGACTGCGCTTCCGCATCGAGGCGGCGCCTGAGGATGTCCGGACAAAGCTGGCCGGTGACATCGACCAGATGGAAGCGATGGTTTCGGCTACGCTGGCCTTTGTCCGCGACGCCTCCAGACCGCGCGAACGGGTGAAACTCGAGATCACCTCGCTGGTCGAGACGATCATGGACGAAGCGGCCGAAACGGGCGCTGATTCCGCCGCCGAGGCTTCGGGGCGGGTGGTGGTCGACGGTGATCCGGTGGCGCTAAGACGGCTGATCACAAACCTTGTCGACAATGCGCTCAAGTTCGGCTCGGCCGCGCGTGGTCGGGTGTTCACCGAAAACGGCATGGCCGTCGTCGAGATCGAAGACAATGGACCCGGAATCGCCGACGACCAGATCGAAAGGGCCTTCGAGCCCTTTCATCGGCTGGAGGCCTCGCGAAATCGTGACACTGGCGGCATTGGCCTTGGCTTGGCCGTTGTGCGAGCCATCGCCCGCGGCCACGGCGGCGATGTGTCACTGAAATCCAGGCGAGAGGGCGGGCTTCGCGCCCAGGTGCGTCTGCCTCTGTCAGTGTCGGCGCAGCGGGCGTCGGACTAAGACCGACGCGCTCATTGCGCCAGCACGCCGCGCAACCGAACGCGGCCTAGGTGGTTAAAGCAAAGTCGGAGGGGGCGTCTGACGCGGAAACGCTAGGAGTTGAGTGGAATGGACGACTCGAACAAACGCAAACCCGCCCGTCGCGGATTCGCGGCGATGGACCCTGAACGCCGGCGGGAAATCGCCCGGCGGGGCGGCGCCAGTGTTCCTGGCGAAAAGCGCAGCTTCGCACAGAACCGCGATCTCGCAGCCAACGCCGGACGCAAAGGCGGCGCGGCATCGCGGGGCGGCGGGCGCAGGCCTTCGGCCAGCTAGGCCGGCGAGAGCAGGTAGATCGAGAATGTGGGCGCGGGGCTCGCCCACTGCGCCAGGACGCAGAGACCTGCGCGCCTTGCGAGGTCCTGAAATCTCGCGTCGGTATGCTTGTAGGAATTTTCAGTGTGGATTCTTTCGCCTTCGACAATGGTGAATGTTTCGCCGGCCACGTGCGCGCCAACTGATCTTTTCGCCCTCAGCCACATTTCAACCCGCCCCTCCTGCGGATTCCACAGCGCCTCGTGAGCGAAAGCGTCCAACGGAATATCGCCCCCCAAGTCGTCGTTGATGCGGGCCAGGATGTTGAGATTGAACGCCGCGGTGATCCCGGAGGCGTCATTGTAGGCGGCATTGAGCGTGTCTGCGTCCTTGGCCATGTCGACCCCGACGATGAACACGCCATCCTTCCCCAGCAAACTTCGCATGCGCGACATCAGGATCACCGCCTCGTCCGGGGCGAAATTGCCGATGGTCGAACCGGGAAAGAAAATGGCGGCAGGTCCCTCCCCCACCGTGGCGGCTAGATCGAGATCTTGCGTGAAATCGGCGGTCACCGGCGTCACCTGGAGGTGAGGATAGTCGCGGGCGATCGCAGCCGCGGCGGCGGTCAGTGCGCTCTCACTGACGTCGACCGGCGTATAGGCTGATATCTCGGGAACGGTATCAAGGATCTCACGCGTCTTGAGGCTGGCCCCGCTTCCCAGTTCTACAAGCGTCGTGCCTTCCCGAATCCAGCGCCGAAGCTCGGGCGCCACCCTGCTGAGAAGAGTGCTCTCCTGACGGGTGAGGTAATATTCCGGTAGGCGGCAAATCTCCTCAAACAAGGCCGATCCGCGGGCGTCGTAGAACCATTTGGCCGAAAGGCGCTTCCGGGCAGCGGACAGCCCTTCGGTGACGTCGGCGCGGAACTCCTCCTCGAGTGAGGGCGCCGGCGCGTCCTCAGCCAGTCTCACGCCAGAAAACATCCAGCGTTGGTGCGGATAGAAGAAGTTTCGGTATGTCGGGCGGGAATGGCCTTTTGGCGTCACACAGGCGCCACCCCGAAGGACCATCTGTCCGACCATGAACTTGGCGTTGTATTCGCCGACCGCGCCGGTGGCTGGAGCAAAGCCGGGATAGGGGCGATAGGCACTGGCAGTCCATTGCCAGGCCTCTCCGATCGCCTGTGAAAGCGCCTCGCCACGCGAACACACGGCGTGTTCCCATTCCGCCTCCGTGGGCAGGCGCTTGCCGGACCACGCCGCAAAGGCGGCGGCCTCGTAGAAGCTGACGTGGCAGACCGGCGCTTCGGGATCGATGTCCCTGGCCCCCGAAAGGGTGAGCGTCCGCCATGTGTCGCCGCAATCCTCCCAATAGAGGGGCGCGTTCCAACCTTCCGCGCTGACCAGGGCCCAACCGTCCGACAGCCAGAACTCCGGCCGCCGATAGCCCCCGTCGGCCATGAATTTCAGCCATTCGGCGTTGGTGACCAGGCGCGTAGCGAGGCGGTAGGGCGCCAGGAATTCTCGGTGACGAGGTGTCTCGTTGTCGAAGGCGAAATTCTCGTGTCCAGCGCCGATTTCGGCGGTCCCTCCCCCAAAAGCGACCCACTCAAGACTATCGACACATGCCGAGGGCTCCGGGCCGTTCAAGGCATAGGCGGGTTTCAGGGGCGACTGCGAGAAGAGGTGGAGCACGTCCATCAGGATCAACTCCTGGTGCTGCTCTTCGTGGGCGAGGCCGAGGACAAGCAGTTCCAAGGCCGCTCGGCCCAGCTTGAGGTCGAGCGCACGCCCCATCGCCGAATCGACGTGGGCCCGATAGCGAAGAATGTCTTCAATCGAGGGACGCGTAAGCAGCCCGCGAGCGGGTCTGGGATGACGCTCTCCCATCGCCTCGTAATAGGAATTGAAGAGGTACCCGAAGCTGGCGTCAAATAGATGATAACCGGGCAGATAAGGTGCGAGCACGAAGGTCTCAAAGAACCAGGTGGTATGGGCCAGGTGCCATTTCACTGGGCTGGTGTCGGGCATCGACTGCGTCTGCTGGTCCTCAGCCGAGAGCGGCCGCGCCAAACCCACGCTGGCGCGCCGCACCGCGAGATACTGGTCGATCAGGGAAACATCGCCGCCAGCCCGTAAGGGTTTCGCGGTCTGGACGGCCGGCGCATCGTCGGACATGACCAGGCCCTCTTCTCAGGCGGACGATCGAGAGATAGTGAACCGCAAAACGGCTCGCCAGTCCCGCTGTTCCGAAGTTTTGCGATCGAAACGACCCAGGATCGCCGGCGGCCGAGAGTTTCCTAGGGGACAAGCAGCACCCGGCCGACAGCCTGCCGACTTTCGATATAGGCGTGGGCGTCGGCCGCTTTTGCGAGCGCGAAGGTCTGGTCGACCACAACCTTTAGTTCGCCGCGCGCGGCATCGTCGATCAGTTGCTGGATGTTGTCATGCACGCGGTCGGTCCCGATTTCGGCCCCGAGAAACACGCCGCTCAGCGAGCGATTGCCTCCCATCATCGATGAAACGTCGACTTGCATGGCCTCGCGCCCAGCGGCGCCGACCATCACAACACGCCCGCGATAACCCAGCGAGAGAAGGCTTCCCTGGAGAGTGGCGCCGCCCACCGGATCGATGACCACATCGACGCCTTTGTTGTCGGTGAGCCTCATGATGGCGTTCACAACGTCCTCCTGGCGATAGTTGACGCCGCTTTCCATACCGAGGGGCGTCAACTTTTGGAGGCGTTCATCGCTTGAAGCGGTGGCGAAGACTCGTGCGCCGGCCCGTTTGGCGAGTTGGATGGCCGCGACGCCAACGCCGCTGGCCCCGGCTTGCACAAGAACGGTTTCGCCGGCCTTCAGTTTTGCGAACGCGAACAGGGCCTCGTTGGCCGTGCCGAACGTCACGGGAATCACTGAAGCGAGCGCGGGATCGAAGCCATCGGGGATCGGCCAGGCGTTGCGCGCCGCGACCGCTCTCTTCTCAGCATGGGAGCCATTGGCGCCCACGGTCGCCACTTTCTGACCGACCCGCAGATGCTGGATCTTTTCACCGACCTCTATGATCTCGCCGGCGGCCTGGTAGCCGACTATGTGCGGCTTGGATGTGAGCGCGCCTCGCCAACGGTTGAGGGTGTCTCCGCCTTCGATGCTGACCGCCTCGACGCGGATGACGACTTCAGAGGGACCGCAACCAGGATCCGGGACCGTCTCATAGCGCAGCACGCGCGGATCGCCGTTCTCGTAGTAAACCGCCGCTTTCATTGGCTGCCCCGGTGTTGTCCGCCTCCACATTGCTGGGGAGTCTTGGCGGTGACGGAGGGATTCGAACCCTCGGTACGGCTTTACACCGTACAACGGTTTAGCAAACCGCCGCCTTCAGCCGCTCGGCCACGTCACCTAGGCGGCGGGCCATAGCCTTTCGTCCCTGGGCTGGCAATCATGCAAGACCTCAGCGCGCCCTCTGGCCAAACAGGACCCTGCGGGCAGCCTCCGCCTCCCTGTCGGAGCGGACGAGCGCGATCGCGCCTTGGATGGCCAGGGCCCGCTGCACAGCTTCGCGTTTGCCGATGCGCTGTTTCCAGGAGAGGAGATGTGGGAAGGCTTCGATGTCGAGCGCCTCGCTGGACTGGCCCGCGATCCATGGCCAGCTGATCATGTCGGCGATGGTGTATTCGCCGGTAATGTACTCCCGCCCCTCGAGACGCTTGTTCAGCACCCCGTACAGCCGCTCGACCTCGTCGGTATAGCGACGCGCGCCATAGGCCGTCTGCCTCTGGTCACGCAGGAACGTCGGCGCGTAATTGCGGAAGTGGTTGCGCTGCCCGGCCATGGGGCCAAGGTTTCCCATCTGCCAGAAAACCCACTCGTCGACGACCACCCGGGCGCGTTCGTCGCTCGGATAGAACTGGCCCGTCTTGCGGCCGAGATATTGCAGGATCGCACCGGATTCGAAGATCGAGATCGGCGGTCCCCCCGGACCTTCCGGATCGATGATCGCCGGCATGCGGTTGTTGGGCGAGATCGCAAGAAACCCGGGCGTGAACTGGTCGCCGCGCCCGATATTCACCGGTTTGATCTCATAGGGTAGGCCCATCTCCTCGAGCGCGATGGTGACCTTGTGACCATTGGGCGTGGGCCAGAAGTAGACTTCGATAGGAGCGCTCATGACGATTCGAGTTCCACCCCGAGCTTGGCGCGCAGAAGCGCGTTGACGGTGGCTGGATTGGCCTTGCCCTGGGTCTGACGCATGATTTGACCGACAAACCAGCCGATCGCCTGAGGTTTGGCCTTTACCGCCGCTGCCTGGCCCGGGTTGGCCGCGACCAGTTGATCGATCAAGCTCTCGAGAGCACCGGTGTCGCTGACTTGTTTGAGGCCACGGGCGTCGACGATGACTTCCGGCGTCCCTTCCCCAGCCCACATATGCTCGAACACTTCCTTGGCGATCTTGGAGGAGATCACCCCCTCTTCCTGCAGGCGGACGAGACTGGCGACATCTTCGGCCGGCACCGGGCATGCCTCGATTTCCAGACCGTCCCGAGCAAGGTGGGAAAGCACCGCGTTGGTCACCGTGTTAGCAACCAGCTTTGCGTCACGGCCGGCGGCGGCTTTTTCGAAATAGTCGGCGCGAGCGGCCTCGGATGCCAGCACCCCGGCGTCATAGTGGCTGAGGCCGTATTCGTGCTCGATCCGGGCCTGTCTGGCCTCGGGCAGTTCCGGCAGCGATGCGCGAAGCTCCTCGACCCAGGCGGGGTCGAGCTCGAGGGGCAACAGGTCCGGGTCCGGGAAATAGCGGTAGTCGTGCGCCTCCTCCTTGCTTCGCATCGACCGTGTCTCGCCGCGGACCGGATCAAACAGCCGCGTCTCCTGCAGGATCGATCCGCCGTCCTCGAGGATCTCGATCTGCCGCCGCGCCTCATGGCCAATGGAGAGCTGGATGAAACGATAGGAATTGACGTTCTTGATCTCGCAGCGGGTGCCGAGCGGCTCGCCAGGCCGCCGGACTGAGACATTGACGTCGGCCCTGAGATTGCCCTTTTCCATGTCGCCGTCGCAGGTTCCGAGCGCGCGCAGGATCGACCGCAGTTTCTTGACATAGGCCGCTGCGTCCTCGGCCGAGCGCATATCCGGATGGGAGACGATCTCCATCAGCGCCGTGCCCGACCGGTTGAGATCGACCAAGGTGAAGTCGGGATCGAGATCGTGAATGGACTTCGCGGCGTCTTGCTCGAGGTGCAGGCGCTCGATCCGGACCATGAAAGTCGATCCGTCGTCGCGCTCGACAGTGATCTCGCCCTCGCCGACGATCGGGTCCTTGTACTGGCTGATCTGGTAGCCCTGCGGCAGGTCGGGATAGAAATAGTTCTTGCGATCGAAGCGCGACCACAGATTGACCTTGGCGTTCAGGCCCAGTCCCGAACGGACCGCTTGCTCAACACAATGGCGATTGATCACCGGCAACATGCCGGGCATCGCCGCATCAACAAGGCTGACGTTTTCGTTTGGGGGCGCGCCGAAGCCAACCGCGGCGCCGGAAAACAACTTGGACTTTGAGGCGACTTGGGCGTGAACTTCGAGCCCGAGCACCAGTTCCCAGGGACCCGTTCGGCCCTCGATAGATCCCTCGCCTGCACTCATCAGGACGCTGCCTTCATTCTGGAGCTAGACAAGTTGGCGATTTTCCTTTCCCCATCCCGCCGTCCACGCACAGGAGACAGATAGGCATGAGACGCGCTTTCGCCGCCCTTGCGGGCCTGACGATGCTGATGGCGGCTGCGCCGGCCCTCAGCCAGACCAACACCGCCGCGCCGGCCGAGGAGGCGACCAAGACCATTCCGGCGGCAAGCCCGAAGGCATCGGTCGAGACCACCACGATCGGCGATCTGGTGGACAACCCCAAAACCAAGGCGGTCTTGCAGCAGGACATGCCCGAGCTTCTCACCTACGACGGGCTCGATCAGATCAAGGGTATGACCATGCGGGACATCTCTAAATATCCGCAGGCGAACCTTGATCAAGCGCGGTTGGAGAAGCTCCAGAAAGACCTCGACGGCATTACGCCCTGATCCTCTCACCACCAGCGCTCCGGCTGGGCCGCAAACCCGGCCGATTTCTCGAGGGCGCCTGAGAGCGAAAACAGCGTGCCCTCGTCGAGGGCCCGACCAATCAGCTGCAAGCCAAGCGGCAAGCCCCGTCCGTCGAGGCCACCGGGCACGCTGATCGCCGGCAGGCCGGCGAGGTTTACCGTCACGGTAAAGATGTCGTTCAGGTACATGGCGACCGGATCGGCGCTGTTCTCGCCCAGGCCAAAGGCCGCAGAGGGCGCAGTTGGGGTGAGAAGCGCGTCGACGTGCTCGAAAGCCTGACGGAAATCGTCCGCAATCCGCCGGCGGACCTTCAAGGCCTTCAGGTAGTAGGCGTCGTAGTAGCCGGCCGAAAGCACATAGGCGCCGATAAGAACGCGCCGCTTGACCTCATCGCCGAAGCCGGCTTGCCGGGTGAGTTGGTAGACGTCCGATAGCGTCGGACCTTCAACTCGCAGACCGTAACGCATGCCATCGTAGCGGGCGAGGTTGGACGAGGCTTCGGCGGGCGCAATGATGTAGTAGGCTGGCAAGGCGTAACGGGTGTGAGGCAGGGATATCTCGACGATCTCGCAGCCAGCCTCCTTCAGCCAGTCGACGCCGCGGCTCCAGAGGTCCTCGATCTCCTGAGGCATGCCCTCGACCCGATATTCCTTCGGCACGCCGATCCGCAGTCCCTTGACCGATCGCCCGACGAATCTTGGAAAATCGGGGACCTCGACGGGCAGGCTGGTCGAGTCTTTCGGATCATGTCCGCTCATCGATTTCAGCAGCATTGCGGCGTCGGTCACCGTGCGGGCGATGGGTCCGGCCTGGTCGAGGGAGGACGCGAAAGCCACGATGCCCCAGCGCGAGCAGCGACCGTAGGTCGGTTTAACCCCTACTGTTCCGGTCAGGGACGCCGGTTGGCGGATCGAGCCGCCGGTGTCGGTCGCGGTCGCCCCGAGCGCCAGGCGGGCGGCCACCGCCGTTGCCGAGCCACCAGACGACCCGCCAGGCGACAAGGCGCGGTTGGAGCCACCCGCGCGCCAGGGATTGATGACCGGCCCGAACGCGCTCGTCTCGTTCGACGAGCCCATGGCGAATTCATCCATGTTGAGCTTGCCCAGCATCACGGCGCCGTCGCGCCACAGATGCTCGGTGACCGTCGATTCGTAGGGCGGTGTGAAGTCGTCAAGAATGCGCGAGGCCGCCGTGGAGCGGACGCCGCGGGTGCAGAAGAGATCCTTGATGCCAAGTGGCGCGCCTTCCAACGCCCCGCCCTCCCCCTTTCCCAGACGCGCATCGCTGGCGTCAGCCATGTCGAGGGCCTTGTCGGGCGTCTCGAGCACAAAGGCATTGAGCGCGCGGGCCCGCTCAACGGCCTCGATATGCGCGGCCGTCAGCTCCCGGGCCGAGAAGGCGCGCGTCCGCAGACCATTGAGCGCGTCCGCAAGCGTAAGTTCGGTGAGGGCTGTCATTCGACCACTTTTGGCACGACGAAAAAGCCGCTTCTGGCCGCTGGCGCATTGGCAAGCACCTGGGCGGAATCGCCGCCCTCAGTGACTAAGTCTTCGCGCATCGGCAGCGGAACAGCGACCGCCGACGTCATCGGCTCGACCCCGTTGGTGTCAACCTCATTGAGCTGCTCGATCCAGGTCAGGATGCCGCTGAGTTCCCTGGCCAGCGGCGCGAGGCGCTCGTCCGGCACACGGATATTGGCGAGGTTTGCGACTTTACGAACGGTGTCGACGTCGATGGCCATCAGAGCTCCTTGGCGAAGGCGCCAGCCGTTACGCGCCCGGCTCACTACTTGACAAGACCGGCGTGAACGCGGCGCGTCCGGAGCATGCCGGTAATCGATCTCCTGGACCTTGCCGACGCGTTGCCTTCGAAGGCGGCGATTGCCGGACTCGATCTTGGCGAGAAGACTATCGGCGTGGCGGTCTCGGACATTTCCCACCTCGTCGCCACCCCGGCCCAGACCCTGAAGCGCGTGAAATTCACGCGCGACGCCGAGGCCCTGTTTGCGTTGATGGAAAGATGCGGAGTGGCCGGGCTCGTCATAGGCCTGCCGGTTAACATGGACGGAACGGAAGGTCCCAGCAGCCAGTCGGCGCGGGCCTTCGCTCGCAATCTCCTTCGCTTGCGTGAATTGCCAATCGCCTTCTGGGACGAGCGTCTTTCCACGGTTGCGGTGAGCCGGACTCTCATTGGCGAGGCGGACCTCAGCCGGAGCAAACGGGCTGCGGCTGTCGACAAGATGGCGGCCGCCTGGATCCTCCAAGGCGCGCTGGATCGGTTGCGCGCGGCGAAACGCGACCCTACAACGGCGCTTTAATGACTTTGCCAGCCGCCGGCGTCGATGTGGTCCGTGCTAGGACCTTCCCGTTCCCGGCCAAGCATTTCCTCTCCATCGCCGATCTCGACCCGACCCAGGTCGCCGACCTATTGGATTTGGCCGAGGGTTTCGTGGCTCTCAATCGGCAGAAAAACAAGAAGCTCGACCTGCTTAAGGGTCGCACGCTGATCAACCTCTTTTTCGAGGCTTCGACGCGGACGCAAAGTTCGTTCGAGCTGGCTGGAAAGCGCCTCGGCGCCGATGTCGTCAACATGAGCCCGCGCGCGTCGTCGATCGTGAAGGGAGAGACCCTGATCGATACGGCGGTGACTCTCAACGCCATGCAGCCGGATATCCTGGTGGTCCGGCATGGATCTTCGGGCGCGGCATCGCTGCTGTCGCAGAAGGTGAGCTGCTCGGTGATCAACGCGGGCGATGGCCAACATGAACACCCTTCCCAGGCGCTGCTGGACGCCCTTTCGATGCGCCGCGCCTTCGGCCGGGTCGACGGCCTGAAGATAGCCATCTGCGGCGATATTCTTCACAGCCGCGTGGCCCGCTCGAACGTCGCCCTGCTGACGATGCTGGGCGCGCATGTGCGCTTGGTGGGGCCGCCGACACTGATGCCTGCGAACGTCGAGCGCTGGGGCGTCGAGGCTCACCATGACATGAGGGTCGGAATCGCCGGGGTCGACGTGGTGATGATGCTGCGCCTCCAGTTGGAGAGGATGCAGGGGACGCTCGTGCCATCGCTTCGTGAATACTTCCGATTCTGGGGGCTCGACCGGGAAAAGCTGGCCTGTGCCGCACCGGGGGTGCGGGTCATGCACCCAGGGCCGATGAACCGCGGCGTCGAGATCGACTCCGACGTCGCTGACGACCTTGAGGTGAGCCTGATCCAGGACCAGGTGGAGATGGGCGTCGCAATGCGGATGGCCCTGCTGGCCTCGCTGGCGGCCAGGCTCGACAACAGATGAGCCGGCGCCCGATCCTTTTCTCCGGCGCGCGACTGGTCGACCCGGAGAGCGGCTATGACGGGCCGGGTTCGCTGCTCGCGCTTGATGGGAGGATCGCCGAGGTCCGCAAGGGCGATGAGCCGGTCCTAGGTCCGGACGGGGCCCTGTCCGTCGACGCCAACGGCGCCATGCTTTGTCCTGGCCTGATCGACCTTCGGGTCAAGACGGGCGAGCCGGGCGCTGAACCGAAGGAAACCCTTCAGTCAGCCGCGATGGCTGCCGCCACAGGCGGTGTTACGTCGATCGTTGTCCAGCCCGACACAGACCCGGTGGTGGACGATCCGGCTGTCGTTGATTTCATACTGCGCCGAGCACGCGATATCGGCCTCGTGCACGTCTATCCGGCCGGCGCGGCCACCAAAGGGTTGGACGGCGTCCGCATGGCCGAGATCGGGCTGATGCGCGAGGCTGGGTGCGTCTATGTGACCAATGCCGACCGGCCGATCGTCGACTCGCGGGTCATGCGCCGGATTCTCGCCTATTCGGCCAGCCTTGGCGTTATGGTCGCGCACCGCCCTGCCGACCCCTGGCTCGCCGAGGGCGGCGCGGCGACCGAAGGCGAATTTGCCGGGCGCATGGGACTGCCGCCCGCGCCAGTCGCCGCCGAGACGATCATGCTTGAGCGCGACCTGATCCTCACTCAACTGACCGGCGCCCGCCTGCTGGTCGATCAGATCAGCGCTGCGGCGCCGCTCGAAAGCCTCGCCAGAGCCAAAGCGAAAGGCCTGCCGGTCGTCGCGACCGCCTCGATCAATCACCTGACATTCAATGAACTCGACATTGGCGACTACCGGACGTTCTGCAAGTTGACGCCGCCTCTTCGCAGTGAAGACGACCGCTTGGCACTAGGCGAGGCCGTGGCCGAAGGGCTTGTGGACATCGTGGTCTCGGCGCACGCGCCGGCGCCGCCAGAGGACAAGCGCCTGCCCTACGATGAGGCGGCTCCGGGATCGGTCGGACTTCAGACCCTGCTGCCGGCCCTCCTCACGCTCCATCACGAGAAGAGAATTCGTCTCGCCACCCTGATCCGAAGCGTCACCCTCGCGCCGGCCGAAGCGATCGGCTTGAGCGCCGGGCGGCTCGCGCCTGGCACACCGGCCGATCTCGTCCTCTGTGACATTGATGCTCCGATATTGGTGGATGCCGCTGACTTGATCTCGAAGTCCAAGAATTCGGCATTCGACGGGCGCCGCCTTCAAGGCGAGGTGAGAATGACCCTGGTCGAGGGCCGAGTGGTGTATGATCGGATGCAGGAGGGGGGCTGATGATCCACACGCATGATTCGACTGTCGGTCTGATCGCCTGCGCGATAGGCGGCTATCTTCTGGGTTCGATACCGTTCGGGCTGATCCTGACTCGTCAGGCGGGCCTCGGAGACATCCGCCAGATAGGCTCCGGAAACATCGGCGCCACCAATGTACTGAGGACCGGACGGCGCGACCTTGCGGCCGCGACCCTGGCCGGGGATGCCGCCAAAGGCGCCTTGGCGGTTTTCATCGCCGGCTGGCTGACCTCGCCCGTTGGCGCGGCGCTAGCCGGCGGAGCCGCCTTTGTGGGCCATCTGTTCCCGGTCTGGCTTGGCTTTCGGGGCGGCAAAGGCGTGGCGGTCTTCTTTGGTGTGTTGTTCGTCGCCGCTTGGCCGGCGGCCCTCGCCGCGGGCGCGACCTGGATCGTGACGGCCCTGATCTTTCGATTTTCATCCCTGGCGGCGCTGGTCACGGCCGCGTTGGGGCCGGTCTACGTAGGTCTGTTGAAAGGCTGGGGCCTCCCTGCGTTCTGGCTGTCGGTGTTCATGGCTGTGCTCGTGTTCGTCCGCCACCGCGAGAACATCGAACGCCTCATCGAGGGCAAGGAATCCAAGATCGGCGCCGAAAAGAAAGCTTGAAATCGTGGAGGCTGACCCAGAGCGGCTCGACTGGCTGAGGCTGGCACGGGCCGAATCGGTCGGTTCGACGACCTTTGCCTATCTCATTCGCCGGTTTGGCTCAGCCTCAGCTGCTTTGGCCGAATCGCCAGGCCTTGCCCGTCGGGCCGGCGGATCTCTTCGCCTGCCTTCCCGAGAAGAGGCTGCGTGCGAGCTGGCCAACGGCGAGGCTGTTGGCGCTCGCCTCGTGCTGGGATGCGACGACGCCTTTCCACGTCTCCTGGCTGTGCTCGATTCGCCACCGCCCTTGATCTGGGTCTGGGGCGATCCGGCGATTTTGAATCGGCGCTCGGTCGCGATTGTCGGCGCGCGGGCCGCGTCGACAGCGGGTCGTCGGTTCGCGCGCGACTTAGCTAAT
This sequence comes from Caulobacteraceae bacterium, assembly GCA_036491455.1. Lineage (GTDB taxonomy): Bacteria > Pseudomonadota > Alphaproteobacteria > Caulobacterales > Caulobacteraceae > Acaudatibacter. The sequence goes on along the minus strand of DASXBY010000042.1, from coordinate 41,755 downwards.
GGGCTGGGTGATGCCGGCTATGTCGTTGTCTCGGGCCTTGCGCGGGGTATCGACGCCGCCGCACATCAAGGCGCGCTCGAGGCCGGCACGGTGGCGGTCCTGGCGGGAGGCGTGGATGATGTCTATCCACCGGAACACTCGGAGCTCGCCGTGGCCATCAGCGAAAGGGGCTGCCTGATTTCAGAGCGGCCGCCAGGCTTCACGGCACGGGCGCCGGATTTTCCCCGACGAAACCGAATCATTTCCGGCCTTTCCCTCGGAGTCGTCGTTGTGGAGGCCGAAATGAAATCCGGGTCCCTGATCACAGCACGGCTGGCCGCAGAGCAGGGGCGAGATGTCTTCGCCGTGCCGGGCTCGCCACTTGATCCGAGGGCTCGCGGCGCAAACGACTTGATTCGTCAGGGCGCGACGCTGGTCGAGGACGTCGACGACGTACGGCGCGTGCTGGAGACTGCCGAAGGAGTCTGGGAGCCTGAACCACCGACCGTTATTTTCCCTCCGCCCGAAATGGACGCGACGCAGCCGGCGGAGGCAGTTGACCGCCTCGAAGCTCTGCTCTCACCAACTCCCGCCAGCCTTGACGAACTCGCGCGTGACGCCAAGCTTTGCGCGGGCGCGGCCGCCGCGGCGCTGGTCGAGCTGGCTCTGGCCGGAAGGGCGGAGCTTTTGCCCGGAGGACTGGCCATCAGCCGTTGATCGCGTTGACAGGGTCATCGGCTCTCGCCCACCTTCGCGCGTGAATCCATCGCAATCTCACGGGGTAACCAGAAACCGCGCATGAACGTCGTCGTCGTCGAAAGTCCAGCCAAGGCGAAGACGATCAATCGCTATCTCGGGTCCGACTACAACGTGCTGGCCTCGTTCGGCCATGTCCGCGACCTGCCGTCCAAGGATGGATCGGTGCGGCCGGACGATGATTTCGCCATGACCTGGGAGGTCGACGGCAAATCGGCCAAGCGTCTTGCCGACATTGCTCAGGCGCTAAAGGGCGCCGATCGCCTAATCCTAGCCACCGACCCTGATCGGGAGGGAGAGGCGATCAGCTGGCATGTCCTCGAGGACCTCCGCCGACGCAAGGCCCTGGGATCGGCCCAGGTCGAGCGCGTGGTCTTCAACGCAATCACACGCGCAGCGGTGACGGACGCGATGAGGCATCCGCGCGCGATCGATATGGAGCTTGTCGACGCCTACCTCGCTCGCAGGGCCCTCGACTATCTGGTCGGCTTCACCCTTTCGCCAGTGCTGTGGCGCAAGCTGCCTGGCGCGCGTTCAGCGGGCCGGGTGCAGTCGGTGGCGCTTCGCCTCATCGTCGACCGTGAACTCGAGATCGAGGCCTTCAAGTCGCAGGAGTATTGGGCCGTCGAGGCCGATCTGACGGCCGATAGCGAGCCATTTACGGCCAAGCTGGTCAAGCATCGCGGCAAGCGGCTGGCGCGACTTGACCTGGCTAACGAGGCGGCGGCCCTGGAAGCCAAGGCGGCGGTGGCCGGCGGCGCGTTCACGGTATCCGCGGTCGAGACGCGGCCCACGAGGCGCAATCCGCCACCACCCTTCACCACCTCGACGCTCCAACAGGAGGCCGCCCGCAAATTCGGTTTCTCGGCCGATCGGACCATGAAAACCGCGCAGCGCCTCTATGAAGGCGTCGATGTCGATGGCGAGACGGTGGGCCTGATCACATACATGCGAACCGATGGTGTGCAGTCGGCGCCGGAGGCCCTGGCCGAGGCCAGGACGGTTATCGGCCACCTCTACGGCGCCGAATTTGTGCCGGAGTCTCCTCGCTATTACAAAGTCAAAGCCAAAAATGCTCAGGAAGCGCATGAGGCCATCCGTCCGACCAGCCTGGAGCGAAATCCTGGCCGTCTGCGCCTCGAACCGGATCTTGGTCGACTCTACGAGTTGGTATGGAAGCGGATGATCGCCTCGCAGATGGAGGCGGCGCGAATCGAGCGCACTACGGTCGACATCGAAACGGCAAACGGCGAGACCGGCCTTCGTGCGAGCGGCCAGGTGGTGCTCTTCCCCGGATATCTCACCGTCTATGAGGAAGGTCGAGACGCGCCGGAACCGCGCGCCCCGGGGGTGGAAGCACCCGAAGATGACGGCGAAGGACGCCTACCTCAGATCCGTCAAGACGCCGCAGCGAGGGTTCTCGACGTCCGCGCCGATGAGAAACACACGGAACCTCCGCCGCGGTATTCCGAAGCCAGCCTCGTCAAAAAGCTCGAAGAGCTCGGCATAGGCCGGCCGTCGACCTACGCCTCGATCCTCGGCGTCCTTCGCGACCGCGGCTATGCACGGATGGACAAGTCCAGGTTTGTAGCCGAGCCAGCCGGCGTGCTGGTGACAGCATTCCTCGAACGGTTTTTCGCCCGTTACGTCGAATACAGTTTCACTGCCGATCTCGAGGAAAAACTGGACCTGGTTTCAGCCGGCGAGCTCGACTGGAAGGCGCTTCTTCGCGAGTTCTGGACCGGCTTCCAGGCCGCCGTCGGCGACATCGGCGACCTACGCATGGGTCAGGTCATCGAGGCCCTCAATGATGCCCTGGGCCATCATCTCTTCCCCGACCGGGAAGACGGCGTTGATCCGCGTCTGTGTCCCTCTTGCGCCGAAGGACAGCTATCTCTGAAGGCGGGTCGCTATGGCGCATTCGTGGGCTGCTCGAACTATCCTCAGTGCCGCTACACGCGGCCGCTGGGCGTCGCCGAAGCCGAAGAAAAGTCCGAAGGCGGAGACCGCCAACTCGGCGTCGATCCGGCCAGCGGAAACGCCATTTGGCTCAAGGCCGGACGTTTCGGCCCCTACGTCGAGGAGCAATCCGAGTCGCCCAAGCGCGCGAGCCTTCCCAAGGACTGGCCGCCACAGGTGGTGGATCTGGACCGCGCGCTCAGGCTCCTGCGACTGCCCAGGGAAGTCGGCGAACATCCGGATGGCGGAGTGATCCTGGCCGGAGTCGGCCGCTACGGCCCCTACGTCCAGCACAACGGCGTCTATGCGAACCTGCCGAATGCGGACGAGGTCTTCGATATTGGTATTAATCGCGCCGTTACCGTGCTGGCCGAAAAACAGGCGGGCGGGGGCCGCCGCTCGGGGGGCCGCGAGCCTTTGCGCACGCTGGGAGCTCACCCGCGAACCGGCGAGTCCATTCGCCTTCTGGCCGGCCGTTACGGGCCGTATGTCAAGCACGGCGAGACCAACGCCAATGTTCCTCGCGGGACCGATCCCGCGGAGCTGACCCTGGAAGAAGCGGTTGCCCTAGTGGATGCGCGCGCCGCCGTCGCCCCGACCGATGGCGCTCGCCCAGCCCGGCCGGCGTCAAACCGCGCTCGCGGGCGAGCGAAGCGGACCCGGACACGCATATGAAAGCGCGGCGCCAGCCGCCGCATCGGACCTCGTCTCGGCGCGCGCCGCGGCTGAATGACGCCCCGCCCGTCGCCGTAGCGGACGTCGCCGACCGTGACACGGACGGCGATCTTTGGGTTCGTCTCACGCGCGCACCGCAGAATTCGCCGCTTATTCGCCTGGCCCCAGCCGGAGACGAAGGCCTCGCCGGGGCGCCGGGTCTCGGCGATCGGCTGCTGGTCAGGATTCAGGTTTCCGAGACCGGCGAGCGCGAGGCTCGACTTCTGAAGCGCCTCGGCCAAAGCGCGCATCGGGTCCTGGGCGTGGTGCGCCGGACGCGACGTGAAATCCGCATCGACCCGGTCGATCGCAGAGCTAAGACCAGTCTGGTCGTCCCGGACAACAGCAGTCTCCTCGAGGGAGACCTGGTGCTCGTCCAGGTCGAGCCCGACGCAGGCCGGCCTCATGGCCCGAAGCGCGCCACACTTATTTCCCGGCTCGGCCACGAGACAGACGCCCGCGCCGCTTCGCTGATCGCCGCGCACGTCAACGGCATCCCCATGGGATTTTCCCCAGAGACTCTGGCGGAAGCCGAGTCGGCCGATGAGCCGGGGCTCAGCGGTCGAACCGACCTGCGCGCCATCCCGTTCGTGACCATCGACCCCGCGGACGCACGGGACCACGACGACGCGGTTTTCGCCGAGCCGGACGCCGATGCGCGAAATCCTGGCGGCTGGATTGTCTGGGTGGCGATCGCCGACGTTTCGGCGTTTGTCCGTCCCGGTTCGTCCCTTGACCATGACGCACGCGAGAAGGGCAACAGCGTCTACTTCCCGGACAGGGTCGAGCCCATGCTGCCCGAAGCGCTGTCTGCCGGACTGTGCTCCCTCAGTGAACGCCAGACCCGCGCGTGCCTCGCCGTGCGCATTGTGTTTGACGTCGGCGGCGCCAAGCGCACCCATCGTTTTGAGCGCGGGCTCATGCGCTCGGCCGCCAGCCTGACATATGAGGAGGCCCAGGGCGCCGCTGACGGCCGTCCAAGTGATCGCGCCGGCCCCTGGTTAGATCCTGTCCTTCGGCCGCTTTGGGCGGCCTACCAAGCCCTCGCCCAGGCCCGCGCCGCTCGTTCGCCGCTGGAAATCAATTCAGTGGAGCGCCGCGTCGAGCTCGATGGCGAGGGCCACGTAGCTGCGATCCGGCCCCGCGCCGCTCTCGAGGCGCACAAGCTGATCGAGGAATTCATGATCCAGGCCAACGTCTGCGCCGCCGAGACCTTGGAGCGGCGACGATCGCCAATGATCTGGCGCGTCCATGACGCGCCGGCTACCGACAAGCTGCAATCGCTGAAGGACTTCCTGGCGACTCTCGACATTCCGTGGTCGAGTGGCGAGGCGCCAAGGACCAGTCGCTTCAATCGTCTGCTCGCGCAAACGCGTGGCGGCCCGCACGCCGAGATTGTCAACGAAGTGGTGCTGCGCACTCAAATGCAGGCGCACTATGCAACCGACAATATCGGTCACTTCGGACTCAATCTCGACCGCTACACCCACTTCACTTCTCCGATCCGACGATACGCGGACCTCATCGTCCACCGCGCGCTCATCACCGCGCTCGATCTGGGATCGGATGGCTTGTCGCCGGCGGACGTCGCCCAACTCCCGCAGACGGCCGAGCATGTATCTCAGACCGAGCGGCGAGCCATGGCCGCCGAACGTGAAGCCACGGAGCGTTATATCGCGGCCTACCTTGCCGATCGAGTAGGGGCGACCTTTGTGGGCTCAATCACCGGGGTCACCCGATTTGGCCTTTTCCTAAGGCTCGAGGAGACCGGCGCGGATGGCCTGGCGCCGATCTCCAGCCTCGGAGACGAATATTTCCACCATGACGAAGCTGGTCATAGCCTCGTTGGTGAGCAAACCGGCGTGCGCTGGCGACTTGGTGCGAAGATCGAGGCGCGGCTCAAGGAAGCGAATCCGGTCACCGGCGGTCTTCTGTTCGAAATGACAAGCGAACCGGAGCCGGCGGACAGCAAATGGCGCGCTAGCTCATACGCAAAGGGCGGCGCGCGACGGCCCCGAGCCAGACGGCGATGATCACACTTCTCGGCCGACGAAGCTCGCTCAATGTGCAGAAGGTTCGCTGGGCGCTTCTCGAGATCGGCCTCGAATTTGACCATGAAGAAGTCGGCGGCCGTTTCGGCGGGCTCCAGACGGAGCATTTCCTGGCGCTCAATCCCAATGCCAGGGTACCGGTGCTGACAGATGGCGACACGGTCGTTTGGGATTCCCATGCGATCATTCGTTACCTATGCGCTCAGTACGCTTCAGGGCGCCTGTGGTCAGCGGATCCTGTTGAACGCGCCGGGCCGGATCAATGGATGGAGTGGTGCGCGACAACCTTGCAGCCGGCGTTCATGGGCTTCTTCTGGGGCTGGTACCGGACTCCGACATCCGAACGCGACCCGGACCGAAATTCCGCTCTGCTCGCTCAGTCGCATGCAGCGTTTGCCCTGGCGGACCGGCACGTGGCGCAAGGTGAAACCGAGCGTCTGACGATGGCTGGCCTCGTCGTAGGCGCCCAACTCTATCGCTATTTCACCCTCGACATCGACCGGCCCGTCCTGCCCAGGCTGGAGGCTTGGAACGCGGCGCTGGCAGAGCGCTCGAGTTACCGTGACGCCGTGATGCGACCCTATGATGAGCTGAGGGGCCGAATTTCCTTCTAGACCAGCCCGGCGCCGTTGAATCCACCGAAGACGCCGAGCATGCAGGTGAGCGCCGAAACGGCAATCACCACCCAGAGATACCAGCCTTTCAGGCGTCGCTCCTCGGGCAGGGCCTTGACCGCAAGGGCAATGAGGAAGCCGAGCACCAGCGGCAGGAGAAAGGCGTTCATCACCTGGACTTCGACGTTAAGGGAAACGAGATCAGGCGCCAGGCCAATGACGAGGGCGGCGCCCACTACGGCCACCGCATAGATTGCATAGAACCAGCGCGCCTCGAGCGGGTGGTGCTCTAGAGAATGTTTGTAACCCGTGACCTCGCCCATGCCCCAGGCCAGCGCCAGAGAGGCGACAATCGCGGCCACCATGCCGGCGCCGACGATGCCAAGGCCGAAAACCAGCCGCCCGACTGTAGGGCCTAAGAAGGGGGTCAGCGCGGCGCTGAGATCGCCCACCGTGTTCAGACTTGCGGTCCGACTGTGCAAGCCGATGGTCGCCGCCGCGGACATCAGCACTGCGGCCATGACCAGCTGAGTGAGCACTGCGCCGACGGCGGTGTCCAAGCGGGCTGCGCCGAGGTGTTCAGCGGTCAGGCCTTTATCGGCCACCGCCGACTGCTGGTAGAAGATCATCCAGGGCATGATCACCGCGCCGATGTTGGCCGCCACCAGATAAAGATATCGCCGGTCACCGAGCGGGATCTCTACCGCCTGCCTGGCGACAGCTGCTGCGTCTGGGTGGGCGAACCAGGCCACGCTGAAAAAGGCGAATTCGAACAAGCCGATCAGGATCGCTACGCGCTCGACCCGGCGGTAGGATCCGGTGATCACGATAAGCAGAAGGGCGGCGACCGCCAGGGCCAGGGTTTCCCACCGGGGAACGCCATAAAGCTCACCCACGCCGGCCATGCCTGAGAGCTCGGTGAGCAATGCGCCCGTTGTCGCCACCGCCAGACCGGCGACCGAAACCCAGGCCCAGAAACTGCCGAAGGTCTGCTTGATGAGCTCGCCATGCCCGCGGCCGGTGAATACGCCCAGCCGCACGGTCAGCTCCTGCACCATGTACAGGATCGGGATGAGCACCGCCTGGAGCAAAAGCAGACGATAGCCCCACTGCACGCCGCTTTGTCCCGCAGTGATGATGCTGCCGACATCCGTATCGGCAAGCATGACGACCACACCTGGACCCAGCACTGCCAGGAACCGCGCGATGCGTCCGCCGCGCATCCATGCGCCGGGGGCGTGTTGGCCGTCCGGGTGAGCTTGGAAACGTTTATGCTTCATCAGTCCCGCGGGCGGCGTTCTGCATCCCCGGGGTGTTGCGAATGCGTCGCATTATGGGGCCAGTAAGCCATCCAGGAACTAAGTCAACCGCCGCACATCAAGGCGCCCTTCGCAGAAACCCGGGGTGGCCGTAAGGTCGATCCATGACCGAACAAGCGTTTGAAGATATCGCACCGGCGATCGCCGGCGCCACCCGATCCGGAAGGGCGGTACGCCCGCGGCACGCGGCGACGTTGATCATCGTCAAACATGAGGAGAGCACCCTTCGCGTCCTGATGGGGCGCCGGCACGGGGGCCACGACTTCATGCCCGACAAGTGGGTGTTTCCGGGCGGTCGGGTGGACCGTAGTGACTACGTTGCGCCTTGTGCGACCGAACTTCGGCCCGACGTCGCCAGCCGCCTGGAGAAGACGGGCGCGGCGCGCTTGGCGCGCGCGCTTGCTCTCGCCGCGGTGCGCGAAACCTTCGAGGAAGCCGGCCTGTTTCTGGCCAAGCCTGCGCCATCGAGGCCAACGACCGGTCCGTGGCGTGCGTTCGCCGAGCGCGGCGCCCTGCCCGACCTGGCCGCCTTGGATTTCGTGGCCCGGGCGATTACACCGCCGATGTCACCCAAACGTTTCGACGCCCGCTTTTTCCTCGCCGACGCTTCCGCCCTCCTGAGCCTCGAGCGGGAAGCCGATTGCGGCGAGCTCGATCAGATCGCGTGGCTGGAACTCGAAGAAGCGCTCGCCCTCGACCTGCCCAGTGTCACTCGGTTTGTCCTGCGGGAACTCCCCGCCCGCCTCGCCGATCCGTCGCGACCGACGCCATCGCTCCGCTTCACACGCGGGCGGCAGGAGCTGGCGCGCCTCTAGGCTCCAACCGGCGCAGCGTTGACTTCCGGCCGCGGATTCGTAATGTCCGCGCCTCTCAAAAACGCCCTGGCCGCGAGGCCGTCTGGAATCTGATCCGTCATGGCCAAACCGGCTTCCATCAAGATCCGCCTTAATTCCACAGCGGATACCGGCTTCTTCTACGTCACCAAGAAGAACGCCCGCACAATGACCGAGAAGATGGTCGTCAAAAAGTACGATCCGGTCGTGCGCAAGCACGTGGAATTCCGCGAAGGCAAGATCAAATAGCGCCGCTTCCGGCGCGTCGGTTGGACGCCAGAAGGCGCCCGATCGTCTCCAGGAACACGGCCACCGAAATCGGTTTTGCCATATAGGCCTCGCACCCGCCTTCCAGCATTCGGGACTCATCGCCCTTCATGGCGTAGGCGGTCACCGCGACAACCGGGATATGGGCGAGCTCCGGATCTTCCTTGATCCAGCGAGTGACCTCGAGACCGGAGATCGCCGGCAGCTGAATGTCCATGACGATTAGATCCGGCCGCTCCTGTCGGGCGATCTGGAAGCCGGCGACGCCTTCGCCGCTCTGCAGGACGCGATAGCCCGCGCCCTCGAGCAGGTCGGCGAATAGCTTCATGTTGAGATCGTTGTCCTCAATGATGAGGATGGTTTTTGTCATGCCGCAAGCGGTCCCAACGGGCGAATTTGGCCGCGAGGCGACTCGCGAGCCGCGGGTGTATCGTTCCGTGTCGCCCACATATCCTTAAACTGACGTTAGCTCGTCAAAGGCTCCCCCTGGCTGATCCCCTGCTCCCTTCTGAAATCGCCGACGCGCCGGTCGATCCATGGCGCCCCCTCCTCATCGTGGATGTGGACGAGGTGCTGGCGATGTTCATGCGAGGATTTGAACAGTTCCTCGGCCCACATGGCTATGAAATGCGCATCACCAAATTCGCGCTGTTTCAGAATATCTACCGCCTGAGCGACGGAACGGTACTGGACCTCGATCTCGGTCGGGAGTTTTTCAATAGCTTCTTCGAGGAGGCGGTGGCGGACATTGAGCCCGTCCCCGGCGCCAGCGAGGCACTGCGGCGCCTGGCTGCAGACGCCAGCGTGGTGATTCTGACCAACGCACCGGGGCACGGGCGCGAACCCCGATCACGATGGCTGGCGCGACACGGCTTCAACTATCCCATGATCATCAACTCGGGCCCCAAGGGGCCTGTGGTGGCCGCGCTGGCCGCGCGCACCCGATCTCCAGTGGGCTTTGTCGACGACCTCTTGATGAATCTCGAATCCGTCGCCGTATCGGCGCCGGCCGTCCGGCGTTTCCAGTTGGTGGCTGACGAACGGCTAAGGCCGCATGCGCCCTGCGATCCGTCACTACACCTGCGGATAGACGACTGGCCGGCGATGGCGGACGCCATCGCCAAGGCCCTTGGATTGCCCCCCCGATGATGGCCGTATGCCGAGACTGCTTGGCCGCCTTCGGCAGGCGGCGGGCTCGGTGCGAGCAGTGTGGGTCGCCGCGAACCATCGGCCACGTCGAGCTAGATCAGCTTTCGATCGCCCACCTGGACTGCGACGCCTTCTATGCGTCGGTCGAAAAGCGCGACCGGCCCGAGTTGCGCGATCGGCCCTTGATCGTCGGCGGACAGGTGCGTGGCGTGGTGACCACCGCCTGCTACATCGCCAGGCTGTCGGGCGTGCATTCGGCGATGCCGATGTTCCAGGCCCGGAAATTGTGCCCGGAAGCGGTGATCATTTCTCCCGATTTCCGGAAATATCGCGCCGTAAGCCGTCAGATCTTCGACAAGGTTCGCGCCCTTTCACCGCTGGTGCAGTCCTTGTCCCTGGACGAAGCTTGGCTGGATCTGGCCGGCACGGAGCGCCTGCACGGCGAGCCGCATGCTGTCGCCCTGGCCCGGCTGCAGTTGGAAATTGAACGAGAGATCGGAGTGACCGTCTCGGTCGGACTGGCGCCCAACCGCTTCCTCGCCAAAATCGCCTCGGATCTCGACAAGCCCCGTGGCTTTGCGGTGATCGGCGCGGCGGAAGCCGCCAGCTTCCTTGCCCCCAGGCCGGTCTCGATCCTTCCGGGCGTGGGCCAGGTTTTCGCGCGCTCACTGGAAGCAGCCGGCTTTCGGACGGTCGGCGACCTGGCATCGTGCGAGGCCAACGATCTGTTCCGCCGATTCGGGGTGCATGGAGGCCGGCTGGCCAATCTGGCGCGGGGCGAAGACAGTCGCCGTGTCGATCCGGGCGAAGAACGGAAGAGCATCAGCTCCGAGACCACGTTCTCAACCGACCTGACGCGGCTGGCCGATCTCGAGGACCGACTGTGGCCGCTGTGCGACAAAGTGGCGCGACAAGCCCGGGCGAGCGACCTGACCGGCGCGGTGGTCACCCTGAAGCTCAAGCGGACGGATTTCCGCATTTTCACGCGTCGTCGGGCGCTCGACCCACCGACCCAGACCGCGCACACACTCTTCCAGGAGGCGCGCCAGCTTCTGAAGCCTGAAGCCAAGGGACAGGCCTACCGGCTTATAGGTGTTGGACTTTCCAACCTTCACGAAGCCCTCGACATCGAGAACGACTTCTTTCCGGACGCGGAGGCTCGCGCCCGTCGGAGCGAAAGCATGGCCGATAGCCTTCGCGAGCGGTTCGGCGCCCAAGCCTTGATCAGCGCGCGACAGCTCCGGGGTCGAACGGGACGTCCGGTTTCGAAGACTCCGCGGGGGACTTGAACCGGTCTTTCATTGAGGCGAACATCCCATATGTAAGAGGCGTTCGGGCCCTTGTCGGGTTCGCGCTGGAGAGTTGAGGTGGCTGATAAACAGCAAAATGGTGAGGTGATCGGGACCGGCACCGCCGTCGTCACGCGCACCAAAACCAAGACTCAAAAGCCATCGATGTATCGCGTGTTGATTCTCAACGATGACTACACGCCAATGGAATTCGTTACCTACGTACTAGAGCGATATTTCAATAAAACGCGCGAGACCGCCGTTCGGATCATGTTGCATGTGCACCAAAACGGCGTCGGCGTATGCGGTGTGTTCACCTACGAAGTCGCCGAAACCAAGGTCGCCCAGGTTTTGGAAGCGGCCCGACGGCACCAACACCCACTTCAATGCACTATGGAAAAGGACTGAGAGGTCGAACTTGCCGTCTTTGTCGCGCAATCTTGAAGAGTCGCTCCATCGCGCGGTGGCCTACGCCACACAGCGCAAGCATGAGTACGCGACGCTCGAGCATCTTCTGCTGTCGCTTATCGACGATGCGGAGGCGGCTTCGGTCATGCGCGCCTGCGAAGTCGACCTCGAACTTTTGCGCAAGAACCTCACGCAGTACGTGGACAATGAGCTGAAGTCGCTCGTGGTTGACGACGGCGAAGACGCCAAGCCGACCGCGGGCTTCCAGCGGGTCATCCAGCGCGCCGTGATCCACGTGCAGTCATCCGGGCGCGAGGATGTGACTGGCGCCAACGTGCTGGTGGCTGTGTTTTCCGAACGCGAAAGTCATGCGGCCTACTTCCTGCAACAGCAGGAAATGACCCGTTACGACGCCGTCAACTTCATTGCTCATGGCATCGCCAAAAAGGCGGGCGCCTCTGAACCCCGACCGGCTAAGGGCGCTGGCGAGGAGGAGGAGAAGGCTCAGGTCAAGACTGGCGGCGAAGCGCTCGAGGCCTATTGCATCAACCTCAACGAGAAGGCCCGCCAGGGAAAGGTGGACCCGCTGATCGGCCGGGCCAATGAGGTCGAGCGCTGCATCCAGATCCTGTGCCGCCGGAACAAGAACAACCCGCTTCTGGTCGGCGACCCCGGCGTTGGAAAGACGGCCATCGCCGAAGGGCTAGCCCGCAAGATCGTCAGCCAGCAGGTGCCCGAGGTTCTGGCGAACTCGACGATCTTCAGCCTCGATATGGGCTCCCTTCTGGCGGGCACGCGCTATCGCGGCGACTTCGAAGAGCGCGTCAAGCAAGTGATCAAGGAGCTTGAGCACCACGCTGGCGCTATCCTTTTTATCGACGAGATTCACACGGTGATCGGCGCCGGCGCCACCAGCGGCGGCGCCATGGACGCCTCGAACCTGCTCAAGCCTGCGCTGGCCTCCGGCAATCTCAAGTGCATGGGCTCGACGACCTACAAGGAGTTTCGCCAGCACTTCGAGAAGGATCGCGCGCTCGTTCGCCGGTTCCAGAAGATCGACATCAACGAGCCTTCGATCGAAGACACGGTCAAGATCCTCAAGGGCCTGAAGTCCTACTACGAGGACTTCCACAAGTTGAAATACACCTCCGAGGCGATCCGCGCGGCGGTGGAGCTGTCCGCCAAATACATCACCGACCGCAAGCTGCCGGATAAGGCTATCGACGTGATTGACGAGGCCGGCGCCTCCCAGATGCTGCTGCCTGAGGCGCGCCGCAAGCGCGTCATCGGCATCAAGGAAGTCGAAACCGTGGTGGCCAAAATTGCCCGCATACCGCCAAAGTCGGTCTCCAAATCCGACACCGAGTCCCTGCGTCGCCTGGAAGCTGATCTCGCGAGCGCCGTCTTCGGCCAGGCAGAAGCGATCGAGCAACTGTCGAGTTCGATGAAGATGGCCCGGGCGGGACTTCGCGACGCCGACAAGCCTATCGGGTCCTACCTGTTCTCCGGCCCGACCGGTACCGGCAAAACCGAAACGGCTCGCCAGCTCGCCCTGACTCTCGGCATCGAATTGCTGCGCTTTGATATGAGCGAATACATGGAGCGGCACACGGTCAGTCGGCTGATTGGCGCGCCACCGGGATATGTTGGCTTCGATCAAGGCGGCCTTCTGACCGATGCCGTCGACCAGCACCCGCACGCGGTCGTCCTCCTGGACGAGATCGAGAAAGCGCATCCGGATGTGTTCAACATCCTCTTGCAGGTGATGGACCACGGTGCGCTTACTGATGCCAACGGCAAGAAAATCGATTTCCGCAATGTGGTCCTGATCATGACCACCAACGCTGGGGCGGCTGACTCCCAGCGAAACTCCATCGGGTTCGGCCGGGGCAAGCTCGAAGGTCAGGACGAGGAGGCGATTAAGAAACTTTTCACGCCCGAATTCCGCAATCGGCTGGATGCGGTCGTGGCCTTCAAGGCGCTGACCCCCGAGGTCATTCGCATGGTGGTGCAGAAATTCATTCTGCAGCTCGAGGCTCAGCTTGCCGACCGACATGTGACCATTGAGAGCAGCGACGCCGCCATCGACTGGCTGGCTAAGAATGGATTCGACGAGCTCTACGGCGCTCGCCCGCTCGGCCGAGTGATCCAGGAGCAGATCAAGCGGCCTCTGGCCGACGATATCCTGTTCGGGCGCCTGGCCAAGGGCGGTCACGTCAAGGTGGACCTTAAGGACGGCAAGCTGACCTTCGAATTCGACGAGAAGGCCGCCCCGCCGGCGCGTCCGCCGGCGGAAACCAATGAAGGCCCGGAGATCGAGGCGCCCGCTCTCGTCTGACCCGACTTAAGGTTCAATCGCGCGCGCTATGTCCTGGGCGAGCCTCGCCAACTCATTGGAGTCGGCCATGCCTTGTGCATGGCGGCCCAGCGGCGTTGCCCGCCAACGCGGGATCAGATGGAAATGCAGGTGGAAGATGGTCTGGCCAGACGCCTCGCCATTGAGCTGCATGACCGTCAGCCCGTCCGGCTTCAGCGCCTTGACGATCGCCCGACCGACCCGCTGGGCTGTAGCCATGATCGGAATGATGTCAGCCATCTCGGCGTCGAGCAGATTCCGGGCTTGGGCGCGTTTGTGGATCACCAAGGTGTGGCCACGACCTTGAGGGAAGAGGTCCATGAATGCGATCGTGTCGGCGTCCTCGAACACCTTGGCGCAGGGAGCTTCGCCGCGGGCGACTTTGGCGAAGATGTTGTCGGGGTCGTAGGCGCCTTCGAGGCTCATGGCTCACGGCTCCGGAACTGGTATCTTTCCAACCCGTAGCAAGCTGAGAAGGCTGCGGCCATGGCGATGCACTCCAACGTCACCGACCGTCAGGCGAAGTATTTCGAGTCCATGCGGGCGAGCCTGGAAGCCGCCACCGGCAAAACCCTGGCCGAATGGATTGAAATCGCCAGAACCTGCCCCGAGACCAAGCACCGCGCCCGGTTGAAATGGTTCAAGGAGACCCATGGCCTGCTGCAGAATCGCGCCAGCTTGGTCATCGACGAGGCGTTCGGCGCGAGCATGCCGTGGAGAGAAGCTGCCACCCAGATCGACGACGTCTGGTCTGATCCGGTCGCCCGCGCCGTCTACGAGGCAATTGACGTCCTGGCGATGAAGGCGCCGGACGCGGTGCGCACCGCACGCAAGAGTTATACAGCTTGGTCACGGACGTTTCAGTTCGCCGCCGCCCGACCCATCAAGAGTGGCGGGGTCATGCTGGGCCTCGCCGTTCAGCCAGAGATCGATCCGGCGCTGGAGCCGTCTAAGAACGAATCCTGGTCCGAGCGGCTTAAATCCCGCTTCAGGATCGAGACGCCGGCGGCGGCCGATGCCCGACTTGCGGCCTTGCTGAGCGAGGCGTGGGAAAAGTCCTAGCCTGATCGCGATAGCCTCGCGTCAAGATTGGCGCGCACGGTCGGCCATTCGGCGGCGGTAATCGAATAGACGCAGGTGTCCCGGAGGCTGCCGTCCCGCATCCGCATATGGCTGCGAAGGACACCATCTAGCTTGGCGCCAAGCCTTTCGATGGCCCGTCGACTGTCGCGGTTGAAAAAGTGCGTGCGGAACTCGACCGCGATGCAATCCAGCGCCTCGAACGCGTGCTCGAGCAGCAATCGCTTGCACTCGCTGTTGATGGCCGTGCGTTGCGCCCGCCGCCGGTACCAGGTCGAACCGATCTCGAGCCGCCGGTCTTGGGAATCGGTATTGAGGTAGGCCGTAAGGCCCACAGCTGCGCCGGTGGCGAGTTCGATCACGGTAAACTGGGTCGACATCGGAAGGGCCAAGCGCCGCTCGATGTCGGTCGCCATCTCTTCAGGCGCGGCCACGAAGGTGAACCAGAGTTTCCAGAGCTCACCGTCCCTGACCGCCTCGACCAGGGCGGGTCCATGATCCGGCCGCAATGGCGTCAGTCGCACATGGGGGCCGACGAGTTCGATTTCCGGCGGCCAGGTCACAAAATTGTTTTCCGGAATGGCGAATATTCCTCAGCCAGCCAGTCCATTTCACCGCGCACCGCCCGCCGCTCCTCCGATAGGAACCTGTCCACCGGCCCCCGCAAAGCCGGGTCGGCGATGTGGTGGGCCGAGTAGACGGGGGTCGGCAGGTAGCCTCGGGAGATCTTGTGCTGACCCTGCGCGCCGGCTTCGACTCGGGCGAGTCTGCGCTCAATCGCCGCTTCGATCGCCTGATAGTAGCAAAGCTCGAAATGGAGGAACGGCACGTCTTCGAGGCACCCCCAGTTCCGCCCGAAGAGACAATCGCCGCCAATCAGATTGAGCGCACCGGCGATAGGGCGCCCTCCCCTCAGCGCCATCACCAGAAGCACCTGATCGGACATCCGCTCACCCAAGAGCGAGAAGAAGCGACGATTGAGATACGGGTGACCCCACTTTCGCGAGCCGGTGTCCATGTAGAAGGCGAAAAAGGCGTCCCAATGATCCTCGGTGATGTCCTTGCCTGAAAGCCTCCGAATCTCGAGACCGGCCGTTGCTTCTCGCCGCTCCCGTCGGATGGTCTTGCGCCGCCCCGACGAGAGCGCGGCCAGGAAATCGTCGAACGTGGCGTAGGCGTTGTTGAGCCAGTGGTATTGCTGGTTCTGGCGAAGGAGCAGGCCCTGTTCGCCCATGAACCGCCACTCTTCCTCTGTGGGAAAGTTGATGCCGAGGCCGGAGGCGCCCAGGCGGCGGCAGAGTTCCAGGCCGCCCAGCAACAGAAGCCGACGCGCGCTCTCGGCCTCGATATCGTGGCGCACTATCAGCCTTGGCCCGGTCACGGGCGAGAATGGCGCGGCCGACACAAGCTTTGGGTAGTAGCGCCCCCCGGCGCGCTCATAGGCTTCTGCCCAGCCATGGTCGAAGATGTATTCGCCTTGGCTATGCGATTTGACATAGAGCGGCATGACCGCTGCGGGGGCGCCAGACTCATCCGCCACCGTCAGGTGGGTCGGGGCCCAACCTGTCCGCCTGCCGACACAGCCGGACTCCTCAAGCATGTCCAGGAAATCGAAAGCGATGAACGGATTGGCCTGGTAGGCGCCGGCGCAGGCGTCCCAGGCCTCGCGGCCGATGTCTGCAATCCGTTGATGGATTTCGACGTCGGCCTTGAGGGCCGTCACGCCGCGAAACCCTCGAAGATCATGTTGTCACAGTGGGATTTGACCGCGTCCCATTGATCGGGACGGCGGATCGTCCAGGCGACCACCGGCATGCCCTTGGCGCGAAGATTGTCGGCCTTCGAGTTGGGCAGCATGTCGAGGCTGAGAGCCAGGAAATGCGGCTTGGCGATCTGCACGTGTTCGAGGCGGGCGAACGATTTTCGCAGTTCGGGCGCTAGATGCCGCGCGTCGCCGTCGCGATAGCTGTAGCTGTCCAGGCCCCGCAGGACCTTCGGATGATGCTCGGCAAACCATGCGTGGGAATAGGGGTTGAAGCCGATCACGCAGGTAGGCCCATGGTGGTCGATGAGCACTTCGCACACGCGTCGCTCGAGACGGCCGACCTGGCCAAAGGCTGACTTGATTTCGATGTGGACCATGGCCTTGTGCCCGACCAGCGCGAGCGCGTCGGCCAGGGTGGGAATGGTTTCATCGGTACCGGCGAGGCGCATCCGCCCTAGATCATCGGACGTATGATCGCAGACGCGTCCGTCGACGCCGGTCATACGTTCGAGCGTGGCGTCATGGAAAACCACGGCTTCGCCATCGGCGGAGAGCTGAACATCCAGTTCAATGGCGTAACCGGCGGCACAGGCCGCCTGGAAGGCCCCCAGCGAATTCTCCGGACTGGTCTCTTCGGCCCACAAGCCGCGGTGCGCGATCGGCGGCGCGAACAGCAGGTCCCAGGCTTCGCCGAAGGTCTCTTTCATCGGACTTCGATCACCGCATCGGCTTCCACGGCGAAATTGAGCGGGAGCCGGTAGACGCCAACCGCGGATCTGGCGTGGCGGCCGGCTTCACCGAACACATCGACCATGAGGTCAGAGCATCCATTGAGGACTTTGGGGATATCGAAAAAAGCACGTCCAGCCTGAACGAAGCCGCCGAGGCGGACCACGCGGACCACGCGTGAAAGCTCGCCGTCGCAAGCTGCCCGGAACTGCGAAATCAGGTTGATGCCGCAGAGCCTGGCGGCGGCCTGACCGGCGGCAAGATTGAGATCCTCGCCCACTACGCCGCGAATTCCCCCCGAAGCGTCAACGGAGACCTGCCCCGAGATATGCACGAGCGAACCCACGCGAACGTAAGGAAGGTAGTTGGCCACCGGCGCAACAGGCACGGGGAGGATTACATTGAGCGCGGCCAGACGATCGGCGGGAGTGGTCATGGGTCACTGATAGCCCGACCGGGAGAGCCATAAAAGACGAAGGCCCGGACCTTTCGGCCCGGGCCTTCCAGGAACTACGCTACTGACAAGCTTAACGGGCGGCTTGGACTCGCTCGACGAAGGCGCTGACCCGCTCGTTGATCGGCGAGGCCGATTCCTTGACCGAAGAGGCGACGGTTTCGGCCATCTTGTTCATTTCCGCGACGTAGGTCTCGAACGCGTTCTTGGCGAAGCCGGTCTGCAACTCGATGACCTCCTGCACACTCTTGGCGCCGGCCAGCGTCTTGGCGGCTGCAACCTGATCTTCCACCGCCTTGCGAGAGAAGGCGACCGCGTGCGCGCCAAGGGCCTCGGCGCCCTTGGTGGCGGCAGTCATGGAAGCGACAAAGGCTTCAAAATTCTGCTTCGACTGGGTGTTGAGTTCGGTGAAGGCGGAGAAGGATTTGTCGAACGAATCCTTGAACGCCTTGTTGCCCGCGGCAGCGAACTTCTCGTTCGAAGACTTTACGGTTTCAGCGGCGGTGGCCATGAATAACTCCTGACATTGGGCGCTGCCCTTGGGGCGCGCAGGGATGGCGATTGAAACGCGTCGGGGGTCGCGTGTGGGTCTATTCGCATGCTGCACCGCAGAAGTCAACAGAAAATGGTGCACTGCAGCATGGCAAAGCTCGAGCCTCCTTCTCACGCCCGGGGCCACAGCGGTCAAGAATTGTTTACCTTACCGAAAGGATGCTAGGCCGATGTTGAGCCGCACGTCTCGCTGACGCTAACTAACTCCCTATGTGTTCATTGATTCCCGGAGCCTGATCGTTGCCCGCTCTGACCCACCGAATGTCGCGCATTGCCGCCGTCGCCGTTCTCGGCGCCTCTCTGGCCTCGCTGCCGAACTTGGCCTCGGCCCAACTGCCGTACATTCAGGTCCCTCGCTTTGAGCCAAAAAACACGGCCATAGTGATGGACGCTACGACGGGCGAAATCCTGTATTCCGAACGCGCCGATAGCCCGAGGTATCCGGCCTCGGTGACGAAAGTGATGACCTTCTATCTAGCGTTCGAAGCTCTGGCCTCCGGCAAGCTCCACCTCAATGACCTGATCGTTGTATCGCCGCTTGCGGCCGCTCAGCCGCCGACCAAGCTCGGCCTTCGCCCTGGCGAGACCATCACCGTCGAAAATGCCTTGCACGCCATGGCCGTGCACTCGGCCAATGACATGGCCGTGGCCGTCTCGGAGAGGGTCGGTGGTACGGAATCCCACTTCGCCGAGATGATGACCCTGAAGGCCCAGCAGCTGGGCATGGTCAACAGCCGGTATGTCAACGCCAACGGTCTGCCGGACAGCCGGCAGGTGACCAGCGCCCACGACATCGCGATCCTGACGCGCGCGATCCTGCGTGATTTCCCTCAATATTACAGGTTCTTCGGCCAGCAGGAGTTTACCTATCGCGGCCGTACGATGGTCAACACCAACCACCTGCTTGGGAAAATGCCGGGCGTTGACGGCCTCAAGACCGGGTTTACGAATGCCGCCGGTTTCAATCTGGACGCGTCGGCCATGCGCAATGGCCATCGGCTGATCGCGGTCGTGATGGGCAGTTCTTCCAGCGCCGTTCGCAACGCCAATGTCGAAAACCTCCTTCTCACCGGCTTCGACGTCATGGATCGTCGAGATCGGGGCGAAAAAATTGCCTCGGCGCAGAGCTTATTTACCGGCTCCCATGACATTGCCGTCTCAACGCCTCGAGTATCCAATCTGCAGGGTGAGGGCGACGCCGACCCCATCGGCGTAGTGCTTACCAGATCTGCCTCGACGCCGCCGCCAGTCACAGTGGCCCCGGCGATGTCACCCCGTACCGCCCCTGCCCGCGCCCAAGAGTCGCGCAATTGGTGGGTCCAGGTGGGCGAGTTCCACGACCGCCGGCAGGCCAAGGTGCAGGTTGAGCACGTCGCCCGGCGTTTCTCTCGCCAGTTTGCAAGCGCCGAAGGTGCGGTCGATGCACGCGGCCATCGTTATCGGGCGGTTTTCTCCGGATTCAGCGAGACGACCGCCCACGAGGCATGCGGCGCGGTTCGCTCGAGTGGCATGGCCTGCGCGATTGGCCACGACGCCTGACGATCAACTCTTTTTGATCAGCCGGTCTCGTGCGGCCGTAAGTTTTGCGGCGAGCGCATCCGTTCCTCCCTGATCGGGGTGCGCCCGCAGCATAAGGCGCCGGTAGGCGGCTTCGATCTCAACGACCGTGGCGACTTCGCTGATCCCCAGTAGGGCGCGCGCGTCGGCGAGGGTAATCCTTCGGTCAGCGCTGTCCCTCCACGCGCCCGCGGCGGCTCGCGTCGCCGAACCGAGACGCCGCCCAAGACGCTTAGCTAGCCGAGGTTGGTTCGAGGCGCTGTCCCTGCCCTTCCACAGCGCATACCAGGCCGCGGCGACGACGGCCGCCACGATGAAGACGGGCATCGGCCTTACTCGGCGGCGGCCACCCACGCAGTCAAGCCGATGTCGTATAGGAGGCGACGCAGCTCCTGCCGGGCGACGATGTGGCCCATGGACACCGGTATAGGTCGAACTCCGCGAGCGAGGTCGCTCACGGTGAGGCCAAAAGGATAAAGCTCACGATAGATGACCCGGTCGCGCAAACCGGAGATATCGCGAAAACCTGTGCGCCTCGCGAGCATCGCGAGTTTCTCGTCCACACGCCGACGATTGCGGGCCTCCACCGGCGCTAAGCGATTGCGCAGGATTACCCAGTCTATCGAGCGGCCGCCCTTGGCTGCGCGCGATTTTCGGGCGTTCCATACGGACTCCGAATAGAGGCTCGGACGCAGCACCTCCAACGTGACCGGATCGACCACGCCAAGCACACCGAGATCGACAAAGCTGTCATTCATCGGCGTGACGATCAGGTCCGCTGCGCGGTGAGCCGCGCGCGACGTTTCAGTGTCCGCGCCGGGCGTGTCCACGACCAGAAAGTCAGCCGAAGGACTGAGCATTGCCTCGAGGTCGCCCAATCCTTCCGGGCAATAGCGAGCGGCCGGTTGGAGTAGTGAGACCCCCCGAGCCATGGCCCAGGCTTCCCGATTGGCGAAGAACTGCTCGGTAGACTTCTGTCGATGATCGAGATCGGCGACGGCGACCGACGCGCCCTCGTGCATCAAGGCTACGGCAAGGTGGGTGGCGACCGTGGACTTGCCCGCACCACCCTTTTCGTTGCCAACCACGATGACGTGGGCTTTGGCCACCGCACTCTCCCTGGTCGAATCACTGGGTCCGCGAACCGCGAAATTCCTGACCGGTGATTGCGGCATGCAGAGGACGGGCGCAAGGGCGTCTGGACGCAACCAAACGGCTCCGTCATAAGCCGGCGTCCGCAAGCCCGGTCCATGCCGCCGATCCCCGTCCTTCGCACGCCGAAAGAGCTGAGAACCTGGCGATCGCGCGCGCTCAGTTCACGGCTGGCTCTGACGCCGACCATGGGCGCGCTGCATGATGGTCACTTGTCCCTTATCCGGCATGCCCGAACATGCGTCGACATCGTTCTAGCCAGCATCTTCGTCAATCCTACCCAGTTTGGACCCAACGAGGATTTTCACGCCTATCCGCGCGACGAGGCCCGTGACCTCGCCCTGCTGGCCGATGCCGGCTGTGACGCGGTCTATGCGCCGCTGGCGGCGTCTATGTACCCGCTGGGCTTCGACACAACCGTGTCCGTCGCGAATCTCGCCGCGCCGCTTGAAGGGGCGTTTAGGCCCCATCATTTTGCCGGCGTGGCCACTGTCGTCGCCAAGCTCTTGATCCAGGCGTCGCCAGATTGCGCCGTGTTCGGGGAAAAGGATTATCAGCAGCTGCAGGTGATCCGCCGAATGGCGCTCGATCTCGACCTGCACGTGGAGATCCTCGGCGCGCCCATCGTGCGCGAGGCTGACGGCCTCGCCCTGTCTTCCCGCAACGTCTACCTTTCACCCTCCGAGCGCGCCATCGCTCCAGCTCTCTATGCCGCGCTAGCGACGGCGGCGAGATCTCTTGCCGAGGGCGAACGCATTGCTATTGTCGAGCAGATAGCGTGCGACAGCGTCGTGGCGGCCGGGTTCGAGAGCGTCGACTATCTGGAGGTCCGCCACCCCGCGAGCTTAAAAAGACTGTCGCCCGGCCCCCTTAAGGAAGAGGCGCGCATCTTGACGGCCGCTCGACTTGGACGCACCCGGCTGATCGACAATATTGCTGCTACCAAGCGCCCAGCTCGCGCAGACGCTTGATGAGATCTGGCGGCGCATCATCGGCGAGCCCGGCGGTTTCAAGATCCGGCGGCGCATCCGCCGCGGCAAGGTAGCGCCATCCCTGGAACGCTCGCCGGGGCGTCGGAAGGGTTCGAACGACCTCTTCGCTGAGTGTCACTTCACAGTGGGTGGCTTGCCCCGCGCCGATGGTGGCGACGCCAAGGATCTCCTGTCTGGACAAAATCTGGCCGCGATAGACCCGGTAGAGCGAACCGCCATCAAGCAAATCCGCCAACCGCCGCGGGGTCTGTCGCGTCCGCATGATCCATGGTTCGCCCTTGGTCGCGCTTATTTCACGCCAGGCCAGAAGCTCTTCGACCGTGTCGCATCCCACACACAGCTTGATCAGGTGGAGCGACAGGGCTCAAGTCTCGATCCGGGCGAGGATCACCCCTTCGCTCACCTGCGTACCCTCTTCGGCCCCAAGCTCCGCGATCACGCCTGAGACGGGGGCCCTTAGAGCGTGTTCCATCTTCATGGCTTCGAGGACAAGCAGGGTTTCGCCAGCCTTGATCGGATCCCCTGCCCGCCGAGCGATCGACACGATCCGGCCCGGCATCGGCGAGCGGATTGTCCCATCGCTCGCATCCGCCGCGGCGCTGGCGCCCCATCTCAAGAGGCTGCACTCGAAGCCCGCGCCATTCTCGAAGACGACAACATGGCCCTCGCCGATATCGGCCACCCGATAGGATGCATCGGCGATCTGGACCGCGCCTCCGTTCGCGGCAGCGCACAGACTGCGGCCCTCAATCTCGATTTGATAGGCCTCGCCTGCCCTGGCCAGGGTCGTCTCGAAGCTCGTATCCGCGAAATTCAAAGTGACAATAGATCTCGCCGGCGCATTCAACCGGAACGCGAACAAGCCATCGGAAGAGCCTGATGCATGTGCGCCTGGCGCGATTGCGGCCAATCCCGCCGCCGCCGCAGCGCGAACTTCGATGCTTGGCGCAGGGGACCTCGCCAGTGTCTCCATCTTGCGATCGATAAATCCCGTGTCCGCGTCGCCAGCCACAAAATCCGCGTCATTGAGACAACGGGCCAGAAACCAGGCATTGGTCCGAACCGGCCAGACGCGCACGGCGCCGCAAGCCTTGGCAAGCTCACCCGTCGCCATTTCGCGGGTGGGAGCATGGCTGATGAGCTTAGCGAGCATCGGGTCATAGTAGGGTGTCACCGTATCGCCTGCCTCGACCGCTGAATCGCATCGCACCTCGCCCGGCAGTTCGAACACCCTGAGCGTTCCTGTCGAAGGCAAGAATCCATTGCCCGGATCCTCAGCGTAGAGCCGCGCCTCGATCGCATGGCCTGAGAAGCTGATCTGGTCCTGCCTGAGCGGTAAGGGTTCGCCCGAGGCGACCCGGAATTGCCATTCGACAAGATCGAGACCGGTGATCGCCTCGGTGACCGGATGCTCGACCTGAAGGCGGGTGTTCATCTCTATGAACCAGATACGGTCAGCCGATAGTCCCTCCGACGCATCGGCGATGAACTCGACTGTGCCGGCGCCCTGATAGTCGACGGCCCGCGCCGCGCGAACTGCTGCCGAATAAAGGGCCTGGCGCGTGGTTTCATCCATCCCGGGCGCCGGCGCTTCCTCGATGACCTTCTGGTGGCGTCGCTGGATCGAACAATCACGCTCGAAGAGATGGACTACCCCGCCGAAGGAATCGGCGAAGACCTGCACCTCGATGTGCCTTGGCCGGGTAACGAACTTTTCAAGCAGTACCCGGTCATCGCCGAACGCCGACTTGGCTTCGCGCTTGGCGGCGGCCAGCGCGTCTACGAAGTCGCGGGCGTGTTCGACCTTGCGCATGCCCTTGCCGCCGCCGCCGGCGATCGCCTTGATCAGCACCGGCCAGCCGATCTTGGCCGCCTCCTTGGCCAGGTTATGGACGCCCTGGTCCTCGCCAAGCCAGCCGGGCGTCACCGGCACACCGGCCTCAGCCATCAGGCGCTTGGCGGCGTCCTTGAGCCCCATGGCCCGGATCGCCGCCGGCGGTGGCCCGACCCACACCAGTCCCGCCGCCTGGACCGCCTCGGCGAAGTCCGCGTTCTCGGAGAGGAATCCGTAGCCTGGGTGGATGGCCTCAGCGCCGGTCGCCTGAGCGGCTTCCAAGATAATCTGGGATCGCAGATAGCTGTCGATGACGCTCGCCGAACCGATCTCGATCGCGACATCGGCCTCGCTCACGTGAGCACTGCGGGCATCCGCCTCGGAATAGACCGCGATAGTCGCGACGCCTAACCGGCGCGCTGTACGCATGATGCGTCTTGCGATCTCGCCGCGATTGGCGATCAGGAGTGAGCCGATCACGTTTCAGCCCACGAGGGTTTTCGACGCGCCAGATAGGCGGCGATTCCCTCCTTCCCCTCCTCGCTCACTCGTACCCTGGCGATCCACCGCGCCGTAGCTTCCATCAATGAATGGTCGATTGGTCGGCCGACCACGTGGTCGACGAGTCGCTTGGATTCGGCGACGGCGTTGGGCCCGCCCGTCCGCATTTCCTCGGAAATCCTCTCGCGGACGGCCGGGAAACCAGCCCGGTCAGGGATGATTTCGTCGATCAGTCCGATTTTCAATGCGAAGGCTGCATCGAACTGCCGACCGGTGGCGAACAACGAGCGGGCGCGGCGCGCGCCAATGGCTGCGACAACATAGGGGCTGATCGTGGCGGCGACCAATCCCAGCTTGACCTCGGAAAAGGCAAATCTGGCGCCTTCCGTAACGATGGCCATGTCACAGGCAGCAACAAGGCCAGCGCCGCCGCCGTAGGCCGCGCCATCGACCAGAGCCACGGTCAGATGCGGTAGGTCGTAGAGCCGCTTAAGCATGGTCGCCATGGCCATGGCATCTTCGCGGTTTTCGGCTTCGCTGTAGTCGGCCGCGTCGCGCATCCATTCCAGGTCGGCGCCGGCCGAGAACGCCTCACCCGAGCCGGCGATGAACACCACGCGCACGCCGTCTGCGCCATCCAGGGTGTCGAAGGCGCTACGCAGGGCGCCGATGACTTCCGCGTTGAAGGCATTGCGCTTGCTGGCGCGATTAATCGTGACTGTCGCCTGGCCGTCGGTCGTCGCCCTCACCTGGACCAACTCGGACTGCGAGTCGGTGTCGGGAACTTCGACCAGGGGATCAGCGATGGGATTGGGCATGAAGGTCTCCTCGCCCCGCCTACATTCGGAAAACGCCGAAACGCGTGGCCGGGATAGGCGCATTGAGGGACGCGCTGATCGCCAAGCCCAGGACATCCCGAGTCTGGACGGGATCGACGATCCCGTCGTCCCACAACCTGGAACTCGCATGGTAGGGATCGCCTTCGGTCTCGTATCGCGCTCGGACTGGCGCCTTGAAGGCTTCTTCCGCCTCGGGCGGCCAGGTCTCGCCTTTGGCTTCGAGAGAGTCTCTGCGAATGGTCGCCAAAACGCTGGCGGCCTGCTCGCCGCCCATGACGCTGATACGACTGTTTGGCCATGCAAACAGAAAGCGCGGGCTGAACGCTCGTCCGCACATGCCGTAATTGCCGGCGCCGAACGAACCGCCGATCAGGACCGTGAACTTCGGGACCTCAGCGCTGGCGACCGCCGTCACCAATTTTGCCCCGTCCTTGGCGATTCCGCCTGCCTCGTATTTCCCCCCCACCATGAAGCCTGAGATGTTCTGCAGGAAGACTAGTGGCACGCCGCGCTGACAGGCCAGTTCTATGAAGTGCGCCCCCTTCAGCGCACTTTCAGAAAACAGAACGCCATTGTTGGCCAGAACCGCCACCGGATAGCCCCAGATATGCGCGAAGCCGCAGACGAGTGTGGTCCCGTAGAGCGCCTTGAATTCATCGAACCGCGAACCGTCAACGATCCTGGCCAGCACTTCGCGCACCTCGTAGGGCGCGCGAACGTCATCGGGAATAATCCCGTAGAGCTCAGCCGGGTCATGAACCGGCGGCTCCGGCTGCTGGATGTCAAGTGCGGCTCGGGAAGCGCGGTTCAGGTTGGCAACGATCCGGCGGACGATGGCCAGGGCATGTTCGTCGCTGGCCGCAACATGGTCGACAACCCCCGACAGGCGACCGTGCGTGTCCGCGCCGCCCAGCTCCTCTGCCGAGATTATCTCCCCTGTCGCGGCCTTCACCAGGGGTGGGCCACCCAGGAAGATCGTGCCCTGGCCGCGCACGATGACGGTCTCGTCGCTCATCGCCGGCACATAGGCGCCGCCTGCGGTGCATGAGCCCATGACACAGGCGATTTGGGAAATGCCGGCCGCGCTCATCCGGGCCTGGTTGTAGAATATCCGTCCGAAGTGTTCGCGGTCAGGGAATACGTCGGCCTGGTACGGGAGGTTCGCGCCGCCACTGTCGACCAGATAGATGCAAGGCAGGCGGTTCTGAAGGGCGATCTCCTGAGCCCTAAGATGTTTTTTAACCGTCGTTGGGAAATAGGCGCCCCCCTTCACCGTGGCGTCGTTGGCGACGATCATGACCTCGCGGCCTTCCACGCGGCCGATGCCAGTTATGATTCCCGCGCCGGGCGCCTCACCGCCGTACAGGTCAAACGCGGCGAGCTGACCGATTTCGAGAAAGGGCGATCCGACGTCCAGAAGTCGCTCAACGCGTTGCCTTGGCAGCAGCTTGCCGCGAGCCGCGTGTCGCTTGCGCAGTTCGGGCGGACCGCCAAGCGCCGCCTTGGTGACCCGCCCCCGAAGAGTCCTCGCCAATCCCTCATTCACCGCCTTCAGTCGGCGGTAGGTCTCGCCGCTGATGTCGACCGTCGTCGGAAGGATAGGCATGGCCCTGCCATACACCGGGGCCCCGCGCGGTGGGAAGAATGGCCTACCGCGCCGCCTCGGATTAGACTTCGCCGGGTGACTCGCCGCCCAAGGCCCAGCGCGCTCCCTTCCCTCGCCCGCCTGTTCGAGCGACTGCAGGACGAAGGGCTGGCCACCAGCTTTTGCCTCCCGGGCGGGCGACCCCTCTATCAGTCCGGGGAAAATTCCGATGAGTTGTATTATCTCCGGGCCGGACGCCTGGCGGCCCGTATCGGTGATTTCCATCCCCGCCTCGTCACGATCCGCCCCGGAGAGACCGTCGGGGAAATGGCGGTTCTCGCCGGCATCGCCCACTCGGCCACTGTCTTCGCCCTCAGGGACAGCGAGTTGATCGCGGTTCCGAGAGACGTTTTCTTCGATCAGGTGCGCGCGGACCCAGACCTTCTGATCGATCTCTCGCGACTGGTTGTGGCCCGCACCCGTGATACCATCCGCGACGAGCCGGCGATCGTCCGTCACGTGTTCGCCATCGTCGCTGTCTCGGAATCGGTAAAGGCCTTCGTCGTCGCCGATCAATTGAACGAAGCCATCAAACGCATGGGGCACACCTCGGTCGCCCTGGCCGTCGACTCCGGACCGGCGACGCCGGAGTGGTTCTCGCGTACCGAAAGCCAAAGCGAGTTTGTGCTCTACTCGGTCGAAAGCGACGAGCTATCCTGGGGAATTCTGGTTGGCCGACAGGTTGATGGTGTCATCTACGTTGCGAACGGTCGCGACAAGCCGTCAGGTCGCGGGCCGCCGCTCCCGACCTCCGCCTGGGCGATCGCCGGCGACCTGATCCTGTTGCAGGATGAAGCAGCCCGGGCCCCGGCGGGCTCCGAAGCCTGGTCCGCAGCGGTCAATCCATCGCGCCTGTTCCATTTACGTCGCTTGAACAGGGGCGACATAGATCGCCTGGCGCGGACCCTGGCGGGCCGGTCCGTCGGGTTGGTGCTTTCCGGCGGCGCCGCAAGGGCCTACGCCCACGTCGGCGCCCTGGAAGTGCTGCGAGACTTCGGGGCGCCGATCGATTTCATCGGTGGCGTTTCAATGGGCGCCATTGTCGGGGCGGGCCTCGCCATGGGCTGGGATCAAGACGAGCTCGACGGGCGGCTGCGCAAGGCCTTCGTCGAAACCAGCCCGCTTGGCGATCTCACCTGGCCGATCGTCTCGTTCACCCGCGGTGAGCTGGTGCGCCAAAGGCTTGCCGAGAATTTCCATGACCGAATGATCTGTGACCTGTGGCTGCCGTTCTTTTGCGTTTCCAGTAATTTGACCACCGGCGCTCAGCAAATTCATCGTCAGGGACGGGTGCGCGACGCTCTGCTCGCATCCTTATCGCTGCCTGGCGTCCTGCCGCCGGTGACCTTGGGTGATGATGTGCTGGTCGATGGAGCGGTGCTCAACAATTTTCCGGCCGACATCATGCGCTCGCTGCACAACGGCCCGATCGTGGGTGTGGATGTTGGTCGTGGCCGCAGCCTGGGCGCGGCAGATATCGAAGGACCCAAGTCCGCCTTTCGCTGGCTGACATCGGGTGCTTGGCGCAAAGGCGCTCCGATTATCTCTCTGCTGATGAGATCAGCGACGGTGACCGCCGATCAGCAGATGGCCGTCGCCCACGAACTGACGGATCTCCTGATCCAGCCGGAGTTGGATCATATCGAGATAGGCGACTGGAAGGCTTACGAGCCCGCCGTCGAAGAAGGCCGGCGCGCAACCAGGGCGGCGCTTTCGAGCCTCAATGTGCCCATCACAGAGTTGCGACAGGCCGATGTCGAGCCGAATTGAACACCTGGGCTTTGGCCGCCGATGGCCGCGACCGTCCAGATCGCCTAGATTCCACCTGCGATGAGCAGACCGAAGTCATCGGGGACGCAACTGCGACTGGACCTCGTCCAGGACAGTTCGCATGACCTGCAGGCGTTCGTGGTGTCCAACTCGAACCGCTCGGCGGTCGAAGCCCTCGAAACATGGCCGAACTGGCCCGGTGGTCGGCTGGCGCTCGTGGGCCCCGCCGGATCCGGCAAGACACACCTCGCCCGGGCGTGGGCGGAGAGGGTCGGCGCCGTCATTTCCAGCGACCCCAATGGGACCGAACGGACCGCAGGCGCCGCGCCGATCCTCATGGAGGACGCCGACCGCCGCGCCTCGGACGAAGTCCTCTTCCATGCCTTCAACCGCGCCGACGTCGGCACGACGGTACTTCTGACGGGACGCAGGCAACCATCAAACTGGCGCGTCAAGCTGCCAGATCTTCGCTCACGCCTGAACGCTTTGACGGTTGCGAGAATTGAATCGCCCGATGATGATGTGCTTCTCGGCGTGCTCGACAAACTATTCCGTGAGCGGAATATCAAACCAACAGCGACCGTTCCTGGCTATATCATTCGTCGAATCGAACGTTCTGTACCCGCTGCGCGAGAAATTGTCGCCCAGATCGATCAGTACGCGGGGGAGGAAAGGCGCGAGGTCACGTTGGCTATTGCGCGCCAAATCCTGGGGCGTGAGGTCGAAACTCTCAATGAATTCGGCTAAGACCTTGCCGCATCCCGTGAGCTACGCCAATAGAACGCGCATTGCGAATATGCGACCGCAAAGCCCTTTGTCAACATGAATGAAATGACCCCAGCCGCGATAGGCTTGGCCGCTGAGCTTCCAGCCCGCGCCGGCCCCAAGGCTGATCTCGCCGCGTCGCCCGAGCGCTTCTTCAATCGGGAACTCTCCTGGCTGTCATTCAACCGCCGAGTGTTGGAGGAGGCGGGAAATCCACGTCATCCGCTCCTTGAGCGACTGAGATTTCTGTCGATTTCAGCCAACAACCTGGACGAGTTCTACATGGTCCGGGTGGCGGGCCTGAAAGGCCAGGTGCGCGAGGGCGTCAGGGTTCTGAGCCAGGACGGGCTGACAGCCGGCCAGCAGTTGCGCAAGGTAAACGCTGAGGCGAACCACCTCATTCACGACCAGCAGCGGCTGTGGCTGGAGCTCCGTGGCGAGCTCGCGTCCGAGGGCCTGCGCCTCCTGGACGCCAAGGACGTCACCTCGGCCGCCGACCGGACCGCCGCCGAGGCCATTTTCCTGAGCAGCATCTTTCCGGTGCTAACGCCGCTCGCCATTGATCCCGCTCACCCGTTTCCGTTCATCCCCAATCTCGGATTCGCCCTGGCGCTCAAATTGCGACGCCGCCCGGACAATCGGGAACTGCATGCCCTGGTCCCAGTTCCAAGCCAGGTGGCCAGGTTCTGGGAGCTGCCACCGGCGCGCAACGGCCGGCGGCGGCCTCAAAGACGGTTCGTGGCGCTCGAGAGCTTTCTGATCCTGTTCCTCGATCGCCTGTTCCCCGGTTGCAAGGTGGAGGGCATGGGCCTGTTCCGGCTCATCCGCGACAGCGACGTTGAGATCGAGGAAGAAGCCGAGGATCTGGTGCGGGAATTCGAGGCGAGACTCAAGAGACGCCGCCTCGGCTCAGTGGTGAGAGTCAAGATCGCCGCGACTATGCCCGACGATCTTCGCGAGTTCATCGTCAACGGACTTCGCGCTGAGCCCCAGGATGTCGTTCGCGTCGATGGAAAGCTCGGTCTAGCGCAGGTGTCAGAGCTCATACCGGCCGACCACCCGGACCTGAAATTCACCGCGTTCCAACCGAGGTTCCCGGAACGAATTCGCGATCATGGCGGCGACTGTTTCGCCGCTATTCGCGAAAAGGACATTCTCGTCCACCACCCGTTCGAAAGCTTCGACGTGGTCGTGCAGTTCCTGTTGCAGGCGGCGCGAGACCCAAACGTACTGGCAATCAAGCAGACTCTCTACCGTACGTCCAAGGACAGTCCGATTGTCGCTGCGCTAATCGAGGCGGCCGGAAACGGAAAGAACGTCGTCGCTCTGGTCGAGATCAAGGCGCGTTTCGACGAAGAGGCGAATCTGAAGTGGGCTCGCGACCTCGAGCGTGCTGGGGTCCATGTCGTCTTTGGGTTCGTCGAATACAAGACCCATGCGAAACTGTCGCTGGTGGTTCGGCGCGAGGGTGACGTTCTGCGCACGTACTGCCACTATGGAACGGGGAACTATCACTCTGTCACGGCTAAGATCTACACAGATCTTTCGCTTTTCACAACCGATCCCGCCCTGGGTCGAGATTCGGGCAAGTTGTTCAATTACATCACGGGCTACGCCAAGCCGGACCGTCTGGAGAAGTTGTCCTATTCGCCGGACATGATGAAGGCTGACCTTCTACACTTGATCGAACATGAGGCGGTGAACGCCAGAGCCGGACTGCCGTCAGGAATCTGGGCCAAGATGAACGCCCTGGTCGATCCCGAAATCATTGACGCTCTCTACGCAGCCAGTTGCGCCGGGGTTTCGATTGAACTGATCATTCGCGGCATCTGTTGTCTGAGGCCGGGCATTCCGGGGCTGTCCCAGAACATCCGCGTCAAGAGCATTGTCGGACGCTTCCTCGAGCACGCGCGGATTGCGGCATTCGCCAACGGGTCGCCCCTACCCTCCAATCAGAGCCGCGTTTTCATCAGTTCCGCGGATTGGATGCCGCGAAATCTCGACCGGCGGATCGAGGTTATGACGCCGATAGAGAACCCCACGGTGCATCAGCAAGTATTGCAACAGATCATGGTGGCTAACCTGAATGACGAGGCTCAGAGCTGGCTCCTCGCCGCCAATGGCGGTTTTCAGCGCCATCCCGGATGGAACCGCAGGAGCGCGTTCTCGGCTCACAACTACTTCATGACTAACCCCTCGCTGTCTGGACGCGGCCACAAGGTCAAGGATCTGCCGAGAGCGATCGTGCATGTCACGCGGCCAGCCTGACTCGACTCTCGCCGACGCCGCGGTCATCGACGTCGGGTCGAACTCTGTCCGTCTGGTGATGTACCGGTTGGACGGCCGGGCCATTTGGACCGTGTTCAACGAAAAAGTGCTGGCCGGACTCGGCCGAGATCTTGTCCGCTCGGGCAGACTCTCCGCGGATGGCATGGCCACAGCCATGAACGCGCTGCGCCGTTTTCAGGCCTTGATCGAGGCAAGCCGGCCGGCGCAGGTTCACGCCGTCGCCACGGCGGCCATCCGCGACGCCCTGGATGGCGGAGCCTTCCGTCGGCGCGTCGAAGTCGAGAGCGGCTTGTCGCTCCGGGTTCTTTCGGGCGCCGAAGAGGCTCGTTACGCCGCCCTCGGCGTCATCGCCGGCGCGCCGGACGCCGACGGCCTTGCGGGTGATCTTGGAGGAGCGAGCCTTGAATTGACGCAGATCGCCGATGGCAAAGCCGGTCGAGGCGTGACCCTCCCGCTGGGGCCTTTCTCCTTCGGCTCCGTGTTCGATCCCAACAAGGTCAAGAACGCGGTCAACCGCGAACTCAAGGGCGTTTCCGACGATTTCCATGGTCGCACCCTCAATGCCGTCGGCGGCGCCTGGCGCAACCTCGCCCTTCTGCATATGCGGCTGGCCGACTATCCGCTGGGCATCGTCCATCAATACGAGCTTTCCCGTTCCGAAGCCCTGAGCGTCGCACGCTTCGTCGAACAGCAATCCCGCGGCTCCCTCGAAAGGATCGAAGGGATTTCTCGCCGGCGGGTGGACACGCTTCCCCATGCCGCCGCCGTGCTCGAGGGACTGATCGATGGGCTGGGCGTCCGACGGGTGCGCGTTTCCGCCTTCGGCCTGCGCGAAGGCATGTTGTTCGACACAATGAGCCGAGGGGTGCGCCGCCAGGACCCGCTGATTTCAGGCTGCGCGGCGTTAGGCGGCAGACCGGGTCCGGCGGAGACACTGGGCGCCGCCTTGGAAACGTGGCTTGCGACCGCCTTCGGCAAGCTGGATGCTCTGTTCGGAGCACGGGATCAGATCTTGTTGGCGGCCGCCTGCCGACTGGCCGATTTCGGCGCTCAGCTCCACCCTGACCACCGCGCCGACCTGGTCTTTGAGCAAGTGCTTCGCGCGCCCATTGCCGGGCTCGACCATCACGAGCGCGTTTTTCTGGCCTGCGCCGCTTTTGGTCGCCACACGGCCTCCAGCACCGTTCCAGCGCCCCGAGTGGTAAGCCGGCTTCTCAATTCGGAGCGTTATGAGCGCGCTCGCGCGCTCGGGGCGGCGGTGCGGCTTGGCTGCGATATTTCCGGCCGCAGCCCTAACCTGCTCGGCCGCGCCCGCCTGGACTTCAAACCGGAAGTTGTATCGCTACAGGTAGATCCCGGATGGGAGGCGATGATGTTGGGAGAGGCCATCGCCAAGCGTGCGGCGACGCTGGCGACCATTCTGGGTCGCGAGCTGCGGCTGAAACCATCCCCCGTGCGGGCTGCGGCGCGAAGAGCGGTGGGATAGGGTCGATCAGAATCCTTCGTCGGAAGTTCGCGGCCGCCGGCGCACCTCGACGACCCGCACTCTGGCGCCGTCCAGCACCAGCGCCAACTCACCCCGCTTGAGCCTGACGGCGTCCTCGCCGAACGCCTCGCGCCTCCATCCGTGCAACGCCGGCGTATCACCGTCGTCATCGGCGGCGATCTTCTCCAGGTCGGAGACCGTAGCGATTAGCTTGGAGGCCACACGCGCTTCTTCGGCTCGCGCCTTGAGCAGGACCTTCAGCAACTCGACCACTGGACCGATCGGCGGCCCAGGCGCCTTGGCCAGGCGCTTCGGTTCCGGTGTGAAATGCTCGGCGTCCTTCAATCCTTCCCGGACAGCCTCAAGCACGTCCGGGGCAAATTTCGATCCAGCGAAACCTCTTGGAAGGGAGCGCAAGCGCTCGAGCGTTTCCAGATCCAACGGGGCCTGTGTCGCCACCTCGTCGATGGCGTCGTCCTTCATCACCCGACCCCGCGGCTGATCGCGCGTCTGAGCTGTGCGTTCTCGCCAAGCAGCCAGGCGTCGCATGACGCACAGGTAGCGCCCCGAATGCCGGCGCGGCTTCAGGCGTTTCCAGGCGTTCTCGGGACTGGTGTCATAGAGTTCCGGGTCGAGAAGAGCGGCCATCTCCTCCTCTACCCAAGCGAGCCGGCCGGCTTGTTCAAGCCGTGTCCGCAGCATGGGATAGACGGCGGCGAGATGGGTGACATCGGCGAGCGCATAGGTCAGCTGAGCATCGCTAAGCGGACGCCGGCTCCAGTCGGTGAAGCGGCTGGATTTGTCGATTTCGACCCGGAGCAGCTGCATCACCAATACGTCGTAAGCGACCTGCTCCGGGAAACCCGCGGCCATGCCGGCCACCTGGGTGTCGAAAAGAGGCCTCGGCATGGCGCCAAGATTGTAGAGGATCTCGATGTCCTGACGGGCGGCGTGAAAGACCTTTTGGATGCTCTCGTCGCGCATTACTTCGAGAAACGGCGCCAGATCGAGACCCGGCGCCAACGGGTCGATCGCGGCGGCAAGATCGTCGGACGCGGCTGCCTGGATCAGGCACAGCTTTGGCCAATAGGTCGACTCGCGCATGAATTCGGTGTCGACCGCCACGAAGCTCTGGCCCCGAAGCCGCTCGCAGAACCGCTCGAGGTCGGCCATGGCTGTAATCGGCGTCATCCGCACGCTATAGGGGTGGCGGGCGGTGACTTTGCAAGGGCGAAGGCTCGAACCCTCTCATCTGACGAGGCGCATATTAGGTGGACGATCGGCGGAACGGATTGACCTATGCGCGCGCGGGTGTCGACATCGACGCCGGAGAGGCGCTCATTGAGCGGATCAAACCCTTGGCCAGGGCGACACGACGGCCTGGCGCCGACGCGGCGCTCGGAGGTTTTGGCGCTCTGTTTGATCTGAAGGCGGCCGGCTACGCCGATCCGCTTCTAGTGACCACGACCGATGGGGTCGGCACCAAACTCAAAGTTGCCGCGGAGACAGGAATTCACCGAACGGTCGGCGTCGATCTGGTGGCGATGTGCGTCAATGATCTGCTGGCCCAGGGCGCCGAGCCCTTGCTGTTCCTAGACTATTTCGCCACCGGCAAACTGGACGTCGATCTGGCCGAAACCGTGGTGGCCGGGATCGCTGACGGCTGTCGCGACGCCGGGGCAGCGCTGGTCGGCGGTGAAACAGCCGAAATGCCGGGCATGTATGCCGCCGGAGACTACGACCTCGCCGGATTCAGTGTTGGCGTTGTCGAACGGGCGAAGGTCCTGCCACGCCTGTCAGACCAAGTGGCTGGTGACTTGGTCCTCGCGCTCCCCTCCTCAGGTCCGCATTCGAACGGCTTTTCGCTAATCCGCCGCGTCGTCGAGCTCAGCGGCCTCAAATGGAGTGACCCCGCGCCTTTCGAGCCGGAGGTAAGTTTGGGTGAGGCCTTCATGCGCCCCACTCAGATCTATGTTCGTGAGGTACTGCCGCTGATGAGGTCCGGATTGATCAAGGGCGCGGCCCACATCACCGGGGGCGGCCTCATCGAGAATCCGCCGCGCGCGGTCGCCGAAGGGCTCCAAGCCGTTTTTGATTGGGAGGCTTGGCGCCTTCCGCCTTTGTTCGAATGGCTCGCCAAGACTGGTGGGATCGCCATCGAGGAAATGCGACGCACGTTCAACTGCGGCGTCGGCTTTCTCCTGATCATCGGCGTTTCCGATGCCGAGGCCAGCCAGCTGGCTGATTCTGGAGCCTTTGTGTGCGGAGAGCTGCGGGCCTTCTGAGGTGGCTCAGCCGACGATCTGATCCTCGGTAAAGAACTGGCTGATCTCCAGCGAGGCGTTTTCCAAACTGTCGGAGCCATGCACTGAGTTTTCGCCCACGGACCTGGCAAAAAGCTTGCGGATGGTTCCGTCCGCGGCCTGGGCCGGGTCGGTTGCGCCCATAACTTCCCGATACTTGGTCACGGCGTTGGAGCCTTCCAGGACCTGAACCACCACCGGGCCTGAGATCATGAACTCCACGAGTTCTCCATAAAACGGGCGTTGTTCATGAACTTCATAGAATTTTTCGGCCTGCGCCCGGCTCATCCGAATCCGGCGCTGGGCGACGATCCGCAGACCGGTCTCTTCGATCACCGCATTGATCCTTCCGGTCAGGTTCCGGCTGGTGGCGTCGGGCTTGATGATCGAGAAGGTGCGTTCAGTCATGGCGAATCGATCTCGGACTTTGTTTTCAACAGATGGGATGGGGTGCGGGCTTATAGCGACGCCTTATGAGGCCGCCAAGCCAGCGGTTCAGGCCTGTTCTCGCCACCCGCCGGACACGCCCTGCCGCCAATAGGTGACTGCTTGCCCCTCAGTCTTCAGCCGCGTCCAGGTAGCACGCGCCGCTTCGACCGCTGCGGCGTCGTTTCCATCGAAGATCAGAATGCAACGCTCGAAATCTGACAGGTCTCCGGTCTCGGCGCCGTCGATCACGAATAGGGCCGTAGCCCCGTTCAGATTATCACCATCGCGCGTGATGAGGATCGGCTGGCGCTCAGCCATAGGCTCGCCAGCGACGCCGTGCGGCAGGAAACTGTCATCGCGAAACGTCCAGAGCAGGCCGTCGAACTGGTCCACGCGCTCCGCCGACGGAGTCCGCAATAGTGCGCGCCAGCCGCGCGCCAGCGTCTTCTCGAGAAGCTCCGGAAGAACCCGATCGAGCCCGGACCGCTCGAGATGATAGAACCAGACTTCACAAGGGCCTTCGGCCAATCTCGCGCCTAGCCTTCGTAGTGGTCGGCGACGAGCTGGTCGAGCAGGCGCACGCCGAAGCCGGTCGCGCCGCTCGGGATTGTCGGGATCGTTGAGTTCGGTTTCCAGGCCGTCGAAGCGATGTCGAGGTGCGCCCATGGCGTGCCGTTGACAAATTTCTGCAGGAATAGGGCGGCTGTGATCGAGCCGCCGGGTCGCCCGCCGGTGTTTTTCACGTCGGCGATGCCGCTCTCGATCTGCCTTTCGTATTGCGCTGGCAGGGGCATTCGCCAAAGGGCGTCGCGGCTAACTTTTGACGCTGCCAGCAGGTGTTCCGCCAGGGGCTCGCTATTACAGTAAAGGCCAGCGAGATCCTTTCCGAGGGCGATGACGATGGCGCCGGTAAGCGTCGCCAGATCAATCATGGCCCTCGGCTTGAAGCGATCCTGGCAATACCAAAGAGCATCAGCCAGCACGAGTCGGCCCTCGGCGTCGGTGTTGATCACCTCGATCGTCTGGCCAGACATCGAGGTCACCACATCGCCGGGCCGCTGAGCGGCGCCATCGGGCATATTCTCCACCAGACCGAGAATACCGACCGCATTGACCTTGGCCTTGCGGCCCGCCAGCGCCGACAAGGTTCCGGTCACGGCGGCCGCGCCGCCCATGTCGGTGATCATCTCTTCCATGCCGTCGGCCGGCTTGAGGCTTATGCCCCCGGTATCGAAACACACGCCTTTGCCGACAAAGGCGATCGGCGCTGCGTTTGGATCCTTGGCTCCCTTCCATTGGATGACCGCCAGCTGGCTCTCGCGGACGCTGCCTTGGCCGACGCCAAGGAGCGAGCCCATGCCGAGCTTGCGCATCTCCTTCTCACCCAGAATCTCGATTTCAAGACCGAGCGAAGCAAGCTTCTTTACACGTCGGGCGAACTCCTCCGGGAAGAGGACATTGGCGGGCTCGGAGACAAGATCGCGGGCCAGGAGAACGCCGCTGGCGATAGCGGAGTCCCGCTCCCAGGCCTTGGCCGCCTGAGATGGACGGTCGACTGCGAGCCATACAGCTTTGACCGAAGGCTTCTTCTCTGCCTTTTCCGTCGTCCGGTATTTGTCGAAGCGATAGGCCGCGAGGGTTACGCCAAGCGCGGCGCGGGAGGCGAGCGCCGGCGACAATCCGGTGAGCCGGATGACGAGCGTTTCGACTCCGCTTGTCCGAACCGCCCGAAAGGCCTTAGCGGCTGCGAGTTCGGCCGCACTGGAGTCGAAATCCGTTTGCTTGCCCGCGCCAACCAAGACAAGGCGCCCGACTTCGATGCCATGCGGCGCGAGCAGCTCCAATGTCTGGCCCGCCGCACCGGTGAATCGCCCGTTGGTGAGGGCCCGTTCGAGCGCGCCGCCGGTGGTCTTATCGAGTGCGGCGGCATCGCCAACGCGGAGG
The DNA here is from genome assembly GCA_036491455.1 of Caulobacteraceae bacterium. Classification (GTDB taxonomy): domain Bacteria; phylum Pseudomonadota; class Alphaproteobacteria; order Caulobacterales; family Caulobacteraceae; genus Acaudatibacter. The sequence continues at coordinate 3,975 of DASXBY010000042.1, read as the reverse complement.
GCGTCCTCAAAGACGATCGTCGCCAGGGCGCCGTTCGCACCGGGCGTCTCGCCCTTGCCTCGAAACTCAAGTTCCATGCCACACTCCAGGGGTCAGTGGATCGATAGTCCAATGCGTGTTCGGGTCAAAGCGCCGACTGGCGCTTATCTCAGGCCGGCGCCACGGCGGGATTGGGCCCGAAGCGATTGGCGCCCTGCTCGCCGGCAAGCAAAGCCAACTCGACGACCGACCACAGGATGATTGGCAAGGCCAGAATCAGGCGCGCCGCGCTTGGCGCTCGCCAGATGAGAATGATCCCGAACAGGACCAGCGCCGCCCACCAGCCAGAACGGCCGCGATCATGCAGCCGTTTGGAAACCACGCACGCCGTTGAGGCCAGAAGGGCGGGATACACGAACCAGAACGTGAGCAACTTCACCGAAGACTGCGCCACCGCCTCGTAGAGGATAGCGAGGATGAAGAGCGCGCTGGCCGCGAACCAGAACCTCCCCCGCGAGCAACGTCCGACCGGCGAGGCGAAGAGAACTCGCCAGTCGATCGGGCCGCCGTTCATTCTGTTCTCCCAACGTCGGTTGCGAATCTAACTGGGCGCCAAGGCTCAGGCAAATTCGGCCAGAATGTCGTCGGCAGCCACGCTGTCGCCCGCCCTGACCGGGGCTGATTTGATCAGCCCGGCCCGCTCGGCGCGGACAATGTTCTGCATTTTCATGGCCTCGACGACGAAGAGGATCTGCCCCTCTTCAACTTGATCCCCTTCGGCGATCTCCGCCGAGATGACCAACCCTGGCATCGGCGAGAGAACCAGGCGGGAGGTGTCGACGGGCGGTTTCAGCGGCAGACGCTCGTGAAGCTCTGCAGAAAGCGGCGTGAGAACAAGCACGCGCGCTTGGGCGGCGCGGTGGCGAATGACGAAACCCTCGGCGGCCGGTGCGACCGTGGCTGCGAACGACACGCCATCCAGGCGCCCTCGAAAGAGGGCCTTGCCCGGACGCCATTCGACTCCTTCGAGACGGACGAGGCGACCTTCGGCGAAGGTCAGCTCAAGACCATCATCGAGCGGCTCAAGGTGAATGCTGCGCCTCTGACCGGCGCAGACTATGACCCAGTCCCGGCGTGGCGTCTGGCCGCCGCCATTCCGGCGCGTCCGGCTCGCCAGTCGCCAGTGCATATCTGCGGCGACAGCAGCCATCAGGTCCGACTGCATGTCGCTAAGCGGCAGCCCTTGAAATCCATCGGGAAATTCATCCGCGATATAGCTTGTCGACAGGGCCCCGCGGCGGAATCGCGGCTGGTCCATGACCGCCGACAGAAAGGCGGCGTTGTGCCCGCAGCCTTCGATATTCAGCTCTTCGAGAGCCAGACTCATGCCATCGACCGCCGCGGCGCGATCGGCTCCCCTTACGCTCAGCTTGGCGATCATCGGATCGTAGAACATCGAGATTTCGTCGCCTTCGCGAACGCCTGTGTCGTTGCGCACGGTGAAGTCGCCGCGATCGCCTTCCAGCGGCGGCTGGTAGCGCACCAAACGGCCAATCGAGGGCAAGAATTTTCGGTAGGGATCCTCGGCGTAGATTCGGCTTTCGATCGCCCAGCCATCGAAGCCAAGCTGGGCTTGGCTGAAAGCGAGTGGCTCGCCGGCGGCCACGCGCAGCATCTGTTCGACGAGGTCAATTCCGGTGATCAGCTCGGTAACCGGGTGCTCGACCTGCAGCCGGGTGTTCATTTCCAGGAAGTAAAACGACTTGTCCTGTCCGGCCACGAATTCGACCGTGCCAGCCGAATCGTAGCTGACTGCCTCGGCCAGAGCCACGGCCTGCGCCCCCATGGCCGCGCGCGTCGACTCGTCCAGCAGGGGCGAGGGCGCCTCCTCGATCACCTTCTGGTTGCGCCGCTGAATCGAGCATTCGCGTTCAAACAGGTGGACGACGTGACCGTGCTTATCGCCGAGCACTTGGATCTCGATGTGCCGCGGATTTTCGATGAACTTCTCGATGAAGATGCGGTCGTCGCCAAATGCGCCCTTGGCCTCGGCGCGAACTGCCGGAAATCCTTCTTCGACCTCACGACGGTTGAAGGCGACCCGGATCCCCTTCCCGCCGCCGCCTGCCGACGCCTTGATCATCACGGGAAAGCCGATCTCCTCGGCGATCGTGATGGCGTGCGCCACGTCGCGGATTTCGCCAATGTGCCCGGGGACGACGCTGATACTCGCCTTGGCCGCGAAGATCTTGGACTGGATCTTGTCGCCCATCGCCTCGATAGCGGCCGGATTGGGCCCGACGAAAGTGAGCCCCGCCGCCTGGCAGGCGCGCGCGAAGCCGGCGTTCTCAGAAAGAAACCCGAAACCAGGATGGATCGCTTCAGCGCCGGTCTCTATGGCCGCCTCAATGATCCGGTCGCCCAGGAGGTAGGACTGGGCGGCCGGCGGAGGTCCGATGAGCACGGCCTCGTCAGCCATCTCAACTGCCAGGGATTCCGCGTCGGCTTCGGAGCAGACAATGGCCACGCCGATTCCCATTCGACGGCAGGTCTTGATGATCCGAACGGCGACCTCGCCACGGTTGGCGATCAGAATTTTGGAGAACATCGCCTGCGAGCCGCCCGGTTTCGTCCTATGTTGTTTGGCGTCAGATGCACGGATTGACAACCTCCACCAACCGTCAGCTCACAGCGGGAGATGATATGGCGACTTCGGATACGACAATCCTAAAGACTGCGTCAGGCTTTGACCTCGCCCCCCCGTCGGCGGACGAACGCGCTGTTCTGGAGGCGGGATTGAGCCAGGAGGAGCGCGAGGTCCTGTTGCGTCATGGCACAGAGGCGCCTTTCTGCGGCGGCCTGCTCGGCAATAAGCATGATGGGGTCTACTGCTGTCGCTTGTGCGGCCTGCCGCTCTTTCGCGCCCAGGCCAAGTTCGAAAGCGGCACCGGCTGGCCCAGTTTCTGGGCGCCATACGACGAGGGTCATATCCGGTCGGTGCGCGACTTCAGCCACGGGATGATCCGGATCGAGACCCGCTGCGCCCGCTGTGATTCACACCAGGGGCACATGTTTCCTGACGGCCCGCCGCCGACCGGACTGCGCTATTGCATTAACTCGGTCTCATTGAACTTCGTCGCCGACGGCCAGCCCCTGCCCGATCCTCTCAAGCGAGGCGACGCCCTCCCCTAAAGGGGAATGTTGTCGTGCTTCTTCCACGGGTTGGTGAGTTTCTTGTCCTTGAGACTGCGAAGCGCCCTGCCGATCCGACGGCGGGTTTCATGGGGCATGATCACGTCGTCGATATAGCCGCGTGAAGCCGCCACGAAAGGATTGGCGAAGTGCGCGCGGTATTCGGCCTCTCGTTCACCCAGCTTCTCCGGATCGCCGATGTCGGCGCGAAAGATGATCTCCACCGCCTGTTTGGGGCCCATGACCGCGATCTCCGCTGTCGGCCAGGCATAGTTGAAGTCGCCGCGCAGGTTCTTGGAACTCATCACGTCGAAGGCGCCGCCATAGGCCTTGCGGGTAATGACGGTGATCTTGGGCACGGTCGCTTCAGCAAACGCGAACAGCAACTTGGCCCCGTGCTTGATGAGACCGCCCTGCTCTTGCTTCGTGCCCGGCATGAAACCCGGCACGTCGACGAACGTGATGATCGGAATCTCAAAGGCGTCGCAGAAGCGCACGAAGCGCGCCGCCTTGCGCGAGGCATCGATATCAAGAACGCCGGCAAGCACTTGCGGCTGATTGGCGACGATACCGATGGTCTGACCTTCCATCCGCGCGAAACCAACGATCACGTTCTTTGCGTAATCCGGAGAAATGTCAAAGAAATCAGACTCGTCTACGACCTTCCCGATCAGCTCCTTCATGTTGTAGGGTTTGTTTGGATTGGCCGGCACGAGGGTGTCGAGTGAAGCCTCCGACCGGTCCGGATCGTCGAAGCTTTCCCGCGCGGGCTGGGGCGCACGATTTGATAGAGGCAGGAAATCC
>DASXBY010000041.1:0-14920 GCA_036491455.1 Caulobacteraceae bacterium | reverse complement strand
TGGATCCGGCACGCCGTTGGGAACAAGCCAGCTGCCGCCGACGCAGAGCACCTGGGCCATGGCCAGCCACTCGGACGCCGAGTCCTGGGTGATCCCGCCCGTCGGGCAGAAACGCGCCTGACCGAAGGGCGCCGAAAGCGCCGCCAGCGCCCTAGGCCCTCCCGCCGCCTCGGCCGGGAAGAACTTGAAGTGAGTGAGGCCCAGGTCCAGCCCGCGCATGATCTCGCTGGCGCTTGAAACGCCCGGCAGGAAGGCGACATCGGCCGAGATCGCCGCCCGCGCCAGCGGTTCCGTCAGGCCCGGGCTGACGATGAACTTCGCCCCGGCCTTGAGGCTCGCCTCGAGATCGGCTGAGTTCAGAACCGTGCCGGCGCCGACCACCGCGCCCCTCACCTTGGCCATCTCGACCATGGCCTCCAGAGCCGCCGGCGTGCGGAGTGTCACTTCGAGAGCCCTCAGGCCGCCGGCGACCAAGGCCTCGGCGATCGGCCGGGCGTGGGCGGCGTCGGCGATGGTCAGCACCGGGATCACCGGCGCGAGACGCATCACGGCTTCCGGACTGGCCATGGTCACAGCCCGGCGGCGTTGAGAAGGGCCGAAGCGCCGTGTTCGGCGCTGTCGGCGCCCTCGCGCATCAGGGCGAAGAGCTCGCGCCCGAGGCCGGGACCAGATGCCGTCGCCGTCGCGGGCGTGCGGGCGTCCCATTCGGCGGCCTCCACCAGGACGGAGAGTTCGCCGCGATGGGCGCAGAGCCGCACGACATCGCCATCGCGAAGGCGAGCGATCGGTCCGCCATCGACCGACTCGGGAGTCACGTGAATGGCGGCTGGAACCTTGCCCGAGGCGCCCGACATCCGCCCGTCGGTGACCAACAGCACGGCGTGGCCGCGGTCCTGCAACACGCCCAATGTCGGTGTCAGCTTGTGCAGCTCGGGCATGCCATTGGCCCGGGGGCCTTGGAAACGGACGACGACGGCGACATCGCGGTCCAACTCGCCGGCCTTGAAGGCGTCCACGACCGCATCCTGGTCGGCGAAGATCCGCGCCGGCGCTTCAAGGGTCCAGCGGCCGTCGTCTACCGCGCTGGTCTTGAAGATCGCCCGTCCGAGGTTGCCGCTCACCAACCTCATGCCGCCTTCATGTCGGAAGGGATCGGCGGCAGAGCGAAGGATCTCCAAGTCGGCCGAGGCGGCAGGCGGGTCCTTCCAAACCAGAGTTTCGTCCTCCAGCCCTGGCCGTTTTGTGAAATCTGTCAGAGAGCTGGCGCCGGCGGTGAGCGAATCTGCGTGCAGCAGGCCGGCCTCCAGCAGGGTTGCGATAGCGAAGCCGGTCCCCCCGGCGGCTTCGAAGGCGTTCACGTCGCCGGCTCCATTGGGATAGACGCGCGCGATCAGCGGCGCGACAGCCGAGAGGGCGTCGAGATCCTGCCAGTCGATGATGATACCCGCCGCCCGGGCGATGGCGGGCAGGTGGATGGCGTGGTTTGTCGAGCCGCCGGTGGCCAGGAGCGCCACCGCCGCGTTGACGATCGCCTTTTCGTCGACCACCCGACCGATCGGGCGGTAGTCGTTTCCGCTCCAGCCGATCTCGGCCACGCGATGAACGGCGGCGCGCGTGAGGGCCTGGCGCAGCTTCGCGCCCGGATTGACGAAGGCCGCGCCGGGAACGTGCAGGCCCATGGCCTCCATCATCACCTGGTTGGAGTTGGCCGTGCCGTAGAAGGTGCACGTGCCGGCGCCGTGATAGGCCGCCGCCTCGGCCTCGATCAGCTCCTCGCGGCTGGCCTTGCCTTCGGCGAAGAGTTGGCGGACGCGCTGCTTTTCACGGTTGGCGATTCCCGAGGGCATCGGCCCCGCCGGAACCAGCAGCATCGGCAGGTGGCCGAAGCGTAGGGCGCCGATCAGCAGGCCGGGCACGATCTTGTCGCAGACCCCCAGTAGCAACGCGCCCTCGAACATGGCGTGCGTCAGGGCCACGGCTGTCGCGAGCGCGATGGCGTCGCGGCTGAATAGCGACAGCTCCATGCCCGCCCGGCCTTGGGTGACGCCGTCGCACATCGCCGGCACGCCGCCGGCCACCTGGGCCGTGGCGCCGACTTGACGGGCGTAGAGCTTGATCTGCTCCGGATAGCGACCGAACGGCTGGTGGGCCGACAGCATGTCGTTGAAGGCGGTGACGATGCCGAGGTTGGTCGCGCGGCCGGCGCGGATCGTCGCCTTGTCCTCGCCGGCGGCGGCGAAGGCGTGAGCGAGATTGCTGCAGGACAACATCGGCCGGTCGCCGCCCCGCTCCCGCTCGGCGTCGATGAAGGCGAGGTAGGCCTCGCGGGTCTTGGCCGAGCGCGCGGCGATGCGCGCCGTCACCTTCGCGATCTCGGGATGGAGTGCGGTCATCTCTTGTCAGGCGTCATGCGAACCGCCGGCCATAGACTGCAGTGGACGTAGGGGCAATGGGCGCGGCCGCGCGGCGGCCTATTCCCTTTTCAGCAGCCTTTCGCTCAGCGTCGTCCCCCACCACGAGGCCTTGAAGTCCGCCTTGAGCGCCACCGGATCATAGGACGGGCTTTCCACCCACTCGACGAAGGTCAGGCCCTTGGCCTCGCCCTCTTCGAAGTAGCGCTCGAAGATGTAGTCCAGCACGCCCGTGAGTCCGGCCTTGACGTGCAGGTAGCGCGGCGAGAGCTGCTCGATAGCCTGGCGAATTGGCTGGCCCTCGCGGAAGTGTTTGTAGAACACGGCCATGATCCCGGCCCGGTCGGCCCCGGACTTGCAGTGCATCAGGGCCGGATACTGCAAGTTCTCGAAAAGGTCGCGCGCGCCCAGCACCTTCTCCTTCGACGGCACGTCGCGCGAGGCGATGACGAAGTCCACCAATTCGAGCCCCAGCCGCCGGCAGGCGTCCACCTCCATGGCCCGGAAGCTCGTCTCGAAGCCGCCACGTAGATTGATGACCGTCTTGATCCCGCGCTCGGCCCAGGCCTTGAGCTGGAACGGCCACGGCTGGTTGGTGCGCACCAGTTCGTCGCTGATCCAATGGGCGTTGGAGAAGGCCAGGCGAAGATAGGCGTGGTCATGCCACAAGTGGTGCGCGGTCGTGTGCCAGCGCCCGCCCGCGGTCGTGAGATCGAACTTCGACAAGAGCGTTCTTCTAATCCTGGCGCTTGAAAAAGGCGTCGGCGGCGGCGCGGGTCGCCTGTTTTCGGGCTATCTGAGCGCGGGCGCGCTCGATTTCGGCGGCCAGGATCTCGATTCGCTCGGTCAGTTCCTCGGCGCCATAGAGCTCCAGGTCCTCGATGCAAAGTTCCTTCAGCGCCGCGCCGCGTTGACGGCGGACTTCAGCCGGCTCCTCGGTCATCGGCGGGACTCCTTTGCCTTTCGCCCGTTGAAAGCGCTATCTGAGGGAGCGTGCACGAATGCGCAAGTTTGGGGGAGTTGTATGTCGTCTGCGCCCATGATGACCGCGATTACGGTGGCCAACGGCGCGGGCCCACCCGAGGCCCTGCACACGGTCTCCATTCCGCGACCGGCGCCGCGCAACCGTCAGATCCTCATTCGCGTCCACGCCGCCGGCGTCAACCGGCCCGACCTCATTCAGCGCCTTGGCTTCTATCCGCCGCCGCCCGGCGCTCCTTCGACGCTGGGCCTTGAGGTCGCCGGCGAGGTGGTCCACGGGGCCGGTCGCTGGAAGGGCGGTGAAAAGGTCTGCGCTTTGCTGCCCGGGGGCGGTTACGCCCAGTTCGCCGCTTGTGACGCCCGTCACGCCCTGCCGGTGCCGAGCGGAATGACCTATGTCCAGGCCGCCAGCTTGCCGGAGACGGTGTTCACCGTTTGGGCCAATCTCTTCGAGTCGGGCGGCCTGAAAAAGAACGAGACGACCCTGATCCACGGGGCCAATTCCGGGATTGGCGTCACCGCCATCCAGATGGCCAAGGCGGCTGGAGCGCGCGTCATCGCCACGGCTCGCGGCGAGGAGAAGGCCCGCAAGGCCCTCGAACTTGGGGCCGACTTCGCCGTCGACGCCGACTCGACGGACTTCGTCGCCGCGGTCAAGGATGTCGGCGGCGCCGACGTCATCCTCGACATGGTCGGCGGTTCCTACTTCGCCAAGAACCTGGAGTGCCTGCACAACAACGGCAGGCTGGTCTACATCGCCGCCCAGGCCGGAAACGTCGTCGAGCTGCCGATCCAGAAGATGATGCAGAAGCGGCTGACCATCAGCGGCTCGACCCTCAGACCCCGAACCGTGGACGAGAAGGCGCGCCTGGCGCACGAGATCGAGCGCGTGGTCTGGCCGTGGATCGAGAAGGGCCTGGTGAAGCCGGTGATCGATCGGCTCTTTCCTCTGGCCGAGGCCGCCGGCGCCCACGCCTATCTCGAAGGGCAGCCGCATCAGGGCAAGGTGGTTCTGGAAGTCGTTTAGGGCCGCCCCGCGCTCACGATCAAAGGATTTCGCGCCTGCGCAGCAGATTGCTCTTGCATGTGCGAACGAACGCGGGCTTTTGGCCGCGGGCCACGCCCCCCCAACGGGGCGCAGCCCATCTGCAAGGATGGGAGACATTGCCATGACGACCCTCGCCAAGCCGGCCATGCGGCCGGCCCGGCCACATTTCTCTTCCGGCCCCTGCGCCAAACGGCCAGGCTGGAACCCCGAAAAACTCTCCTCGGCGATCCTTGGACGCTCGCACCGTTCGAGCCCGGGCAAGGCGCGCTTGAAACTGGTCATCGACCAGATTCGCGAAGTGCTTCAGGTCCCGGCCGACTATCTGATCGGCATTACGCCGGGCTCAGACACCGGCGCAGTGGAGGCGGCCCTGTGGTCGTTGCTGGGCCCGCGCAAGGTGCAGGTCCTGGCCTTTGAGTCGTTCGGCAAGGACTGGGTGACCGACGTCGTCAAACAGCTGAGGCTCGAGGCCGAGGTGCTAGACGCGCCCTATGGCGCCTTGCCCGACCTTTCCAAGGTTAGCGGCGAGGCGGACCTCGTTTTCACCTGGAACGGGACGACCTCCGGCGTGCGAGTGCCGAACGGCGATTTCATCGCCGCCAATCGCAAGGGCGTGACGATCTGCGACGCCACCAGCGCCTGCTTCGCCCAGTCGATGGCCTGGAACAAGCTCGATGCGACCACTTTTTCCTGGCAAAAGGCGCTGGGCGGAGAGGCGGCGCACGGCGTGTTGATCCTCTCGCCCCGAGCCATAGAGCGGCTGGAAAGCCATACGCCGCCCTGGCCCATGCCCAAGCTCTTCCGCCTCACCAAAGGGGGAAAACTCAACGCCGAGATCTTCGAGGGCGCGACCATCAACACGCCCTCTATGCTGTGCGTCGAGGACTTCCTCGACGCCCTTCGCTGGGCCTCTCAGATCGGCGGCCTTGCCGAGCTGCAGGCGCGGGCGGACGGCAACCTCAAGGTGATCGAGGACTGGGTCGCCAAGACCGCGTGGGTCGACTTCCTGGCCCAGGACCCGGCTTGCCGCTCCAACACCTCGGTGTGCCTCAAGGTGGTCGATCCGGTGGTGACCGGTCTTTCGGCCGACGGCCAAGCGGCCTTTGCGAAACGCCTCGCGCAAATGCTGGAAAAGGAAGGCGTGGCCTTCGACATCGGCGGCTACCGTGACGCGCCGCCAGGTCTTCGGATCTGGTGCGGCGCGACTGTGGAGCAGGAGGATCTTTTGGCCCTCACGCCCTGGCTCGACTGGGCCTTTGTCGAGACTGCCGCCGAGCTGCTGCCGGCCTGATCGCGTCATGCGAGGTCGCCGACGCTGCGACCGCGCTCACACCTTCGAAGGAATTCTCATGTCCCCTCGTGTGCTCATCTCCGATTCCCTGTCTCCGGCCGCTGTCGAGATCTTCCGCCAGCGCGGCGTCGACGCCGATGTGAAGACAGGCCTTTCCAAGGATGAACTCTTGACCGTCATCGGCGACTACGACGGCCTCGCCATCCGCTCGGCGACCAAGGTGACCCGCGAGGTGATCGCCCAAGCCAGGCGCCTCAAGGTGGTCGGCCGCGCCGGGATCGGCGTCGACAATGTCGACATCCCCGCCGCCACCGCCGCCGGCGTGGTGGTGATGAACACCCCGTTCGGCAACTCGATCACCACCGCTGAGCACGCCATCGCGATGATGTTCGCACTGGCCCGCCAGCTGCCCGCCGCCGACATTTCTACCCAGGCGGGCCGTTGGGAGAAGAACCGGTTCATGGGCATCGAGCTTTACGCCAAGACCCTGGGCCTCGTCGGCGCCGGCAACATCGGCTCGATTGTCGCCGACCGGGCCAATGGCCTGAAGATGAAGGTCGTCGCCTACGATCCCTACCTCTCACCAGAACGGGCTGTAGAGATCGGCGTCGAGAAGGTCGAGCTGCCGGACCTTTTGGCCCGCGCCGACATCATCAGCCTGCACACGCCGCTCACCGACAAGACCCGAGACATCCTCTCGGCCGAAGCCCTGGCGGCGACCAAGAAAGGGGTCCTGATCGTCAACTGCGCCCGCGGTGGCCTTGTCGACGAGGTCGCGCTGCGCAAGGGCCTGGACGAAGGCCACATCGGCGGCGCCGCATTCGACGTCTTCATCGAGGAGCCGGCGACGGCCAACGTCCTTTTCGGCGCGCCAGGCTTCGTCGCCACGCCGCACCTCGGCGCCTCGACCAGCGAGGCGCAGGAGAACGTCGCCCTACAGGTCGCCGAGCAGATGAGCGACTTCCTGCTGACCGGAGCGGTCTCCAATGCCCTCAACAGTCCATCCGTAACCGCCGACGAAGCGCCCAAGCTCAAGCCCTACATCGCGCTCGCCGAACGGCTCGGGGCCTTCGCCGGCCAGATGGTGGATGTTGGTCTCAGGGGCGTCGACGTCGCCTTCGAGGGCGAGGTGGCCGGCCTCAACGTCAAGCCGCTCACCGCGGCCGCTCTGGCCGGAGTGCTCCGGCCAATGCTCGCCGAGATTAACATGGTCTCAGCCCCGGCCGTGGCCCGCGAGCGCGGCGTCACCGTCTCGGAATCGCGCCAGGACCACTCTCCGATCTACGAGAACCTGATGCGGATCACGGTGCAGACCGAAATGGGGCGGCGGGCCTTCGCGGGAACCGTCGTCGCCGGCGCGCCGAGGATCGTCGAGGTCAAAGGAATGGAGCTGGAAAGCGCCTTCGCGCCAGCCATGCTCTATGTGAACAACCTCGACAGGCCGGGCTTCATCGGCGCCCTTGGCGCGCTTCTCGGTGAAGCGGGTGTCAACATCGCCACCTTCAACCTCGGTCGGGTGGCTGCTGGCGATGACGCCATCGCCCTTGTCGGCGTCGACCAGGCGCCCAACGACACTCTTATCAAGCAAATCCGTGCCTTGCCGCACGTCAAGGAAGCGCGGTCGCTGAGGTTCTGAGACCTCTCGGCCGCCTCAGCCGTCGTAGAAGAGTATCGGGTGCAGGCCGATCAGACGTCGCTCGCGATCGGTCTCGGCCCGGGCCGCCGCCTCGGCAGAAGCGTGACTCACCTCGTTCGTGGGATAGATGCGCTGGGCGAGGTCGCGACGACCGTAGTGGCATTGCAGGAAGAAGCGGCCATGCTCGGGGTGGGCGGGCGTGCCGCGATGCCAGATGTCGGAAACGAAGGCGATGGCGTCGCCGGCCTTGGCCGGCAGGCTCACCGCGCCCTGGCCATGCCAGGTCAGGCCCATGCCCTGCTCATCCGCATCGCGGGGCGGCAGGCGGCCTGAGCGGTGCGATCCGGGAATGACGGCGGTGGGGCCGGCCTCGGGCGGGCAGTCGATCAGGAACAGGTGAACGCCCACGGCGAACACAGGATAGGGAATCTCGTCCGGCCAGGTGACGCCTTCGGGTCTTGGCACGTGCGGGCCGGCGTCGATGTGCCAGCGGCCGCCACGGTGGCCGGCGGGATTGCGCCAGGCGGTGTTGGCGATGATGTGGCAATCCTCGCCAAGCAGGGGTTCAACAGCATCGAGAATGGCGCGGCTCGCCACCGCTTTCTGGGCGAGGGGCGAGCGATTGAACATTGCGTAGCGCCACTCGCCGCGCTCGTCGCGTTCCCGATCGGGCGGGGAGGAGTCGTAGATGGCGGCGATCTCCTCGCGCAGCGCGATGACGTCGGCGGGGTCGAGCACGTCGGCAATATGGACGTAGCCGTCACGTTCGAGCTGGGCGGCCGTTTCCGGCGCCGGCTCTCGGCGCAAGACAAGGTTTCCAAATCGGCGTGAAATCATGCCGCCGAGTATCGAGTTTCAGCGGCCCTGATCAAGCGCGCGCTATGATTCACCAGGCGTCCACGAACCGGCGGGGCGGCGCGTGGCGCGGCTTCGAGGCCTTGAGCCCGTCAAGGATCCAGCGGCGGGTGTCGGCCGGATCGATCACTGCATCGATCTCCAGGCTCGCGGCGACATTGATCGCCTTGCCGCGAGCGTAGAGGGCGCCCAGGAGCTTATCGAACAGGGCTTGGCGGGCGGCCGGATCTGTCTCCGCCTCCAATTCTCGGCGGTAGCCGAGGCGGACCGAGCCCTCCAGGCCCATGCCGCCGAACTCGCCGGTCGGCCACGCGGCGCAGAACGTCGGGGCCAGAGTCGAGCCGCCGGCCATGGCCTGGGCGCCGAGCCCATAGGCCTTGCGAAGCACGACCGCGAACATCGGCGTTCCCAGCCGCGCGGCGTTGATGAACAGGCGCGAGGTCTTGCGCACCGCCGCCTGGGCCTCGCTGTCGGGTCCGACCATGAAGCCGGGCGTGTCGATCAGGGAGACGACCGGCAGGTCGAAAGCGTCGGCCAGCTGGAAAATGCGCGAACCCTTGTCGGCGCCCTCGCAGTCCACCGCCCCGCCCAGGTGAGCGGGATCATTGGCGATGACCGCCACTGGCCGGCCTTCCAGGCGGGCGAAGCCGGTGATGATCCCGGGGGCGAAGGTCGGGCGCAGCTCGAGGAACGAGGCCTCGTCGAACAACGTGGCGATGACGGTCCTGACGTCATAGACGCGAAGCCGGTTCTCCGGCACGGCGCGGCGCAGGAGGCGCTGGTCGTTGGCCGTCCAGTCCTTCACCGGCCCCTGGAAGAAGGCGAGCGCCTGCTTGGCGATCCGGGTGGCGTCGGCCTCGTCCTCGGCCAGAACGTCAACGACGCCGTTGGCGGTCTGCACGTCCATCGGCCCGATCTGCTCGGGGGCGTAGACGCCCAGGCCCCCGCCCTCGATCATCGCCGGTCCGCCCATGCCGATGTTGGCGTTCCGGGTGCAGATCAGGATTTCCGAGAGGCCGGCGAAAGAGGCGTTGCCGGCAAAGCAGCGCCCCGAGACCACCGCGATCTTGGGAACCAGGCCCGCCAGCCGGGCGAAGGCCTTGAAGCTCGGCGTGGCCAGGCCCGAAGCGCCGACCCCGTCCGTGTCTCCCGGCCGCCCGCCGCCTCCCTCGGCGAACCAGACCACCGGCAGCCCCTCGCGCTCAACGATTTCCAGCAGGCGGTCGGTCTTTAGATGGTTCATGTGGCCTTGGGTGCCGGCCAGCACCGTGAAGTCATAGGCGAGCGCCGCGCAGCGGGCGTTCGCCTCGCCCACCTGGTCGCCGTTGACCCGGGCCAGGCCGCAGATCAGGCCGTCGGCGGGGCTCATTTTCTTGAGCTCCTCTTCCGAGCGGCGGCGGCGCTGGGCGGCGAGGGCGAAGGCGCCATATTCGAGGAACGAGCCGGGATCGACCAAGTCGTCGACGTTCTCGCGCGCGGTGCGCTGCTTGCGTTCGCGACGCCGCGCGACAGCCTCCGGCCGTGAGTCATCCCGTGTCATCCGCCAGCGATCGAGCGCTTCGGCGAGGTCTGCGCGGATGTGATCGAGGTCGACGTTGCCTTCCTCATCCTCTTCGGCGTGCTCAACCTCCTCGGGAACGATGAACAGCAACGGCTGGCCCTTGGCCGCCACCTCGCCTTTTGCGACGACGATCATCGCTACCCGACCTGCAACCGGAGCGGCGACGACGTGCTCCATCTTCATCGCTTCGAGGATGGCCACGGTCTGGCCCCGGCGGACGAGGTCGCCCTCGCCGACCTCGACACCCCCCACCGTGGCCTGCAGGCCGGCGGCGACCGGTGTCGACCCCGGCGGTCCAAAGGCGACCGCCTTCGCCGGCGCCTCCGGCTGAACAGGCGGGACGTCGACGGCTGGGACCGAGCTGGGAAAGCCTCGCGCGACTGCGACAAGCTCGGCCGCGTGCTTGTCGATGAAGCGGGTGTCGGCTTCGCCTGCGGCGACTTCCGGGCGGGCGAGCAGCGCGCGCAGCAAGGAGATGTTGGTGTCGACGCCCTCGATGCGGAATTCGGCCAGCGCGCGGCCGGTCTTGGCCAAGGCCCGCTTCAAGTCGGGCGCCAGACCAACGACTTTGGCCAGGAGGGGATCGAAATCGGGGCTCGTCGAATAGCCGGCCCAGCCATAGCCGTCGACGCGCACGCCGGGCCCCGACGGCGGCTCGTAGGCCTCGAGGCGGCCGCCGCTCGGGATCGGGGCGCCGTCATCGCCCAGGGTTTCGAGGTTGACCCGCGCCTCGACGGCTACGCCGCGCGGCGTTGGTGTCGCCTCCAGGCCTAACGAGGCCAGGCCTTCCCCGGCGGCCAGGCCGATCTGGATCTGCACGAGGTCCAGGCCGGTCACTTCCTCGGTGATGGTGTGTTCCACCTGAAGACGGGCGTTGGCTTCGATGAAGAAGGCCTCGCCGCTGCCCTCGTCGATGAGGAACTCGATGGTTCCGAGGTTGCGGTAACGAACGGCGGCGGCCAGCGTCGCCGCCCACTCGTGCAGACGCTCGCGCATGGCCGGATCGAGCCCGGGCGCTGGGGCGATCTCGATGATCTTCTGCCGCCGGCGCTGCAACGAACAGTCACGGTCGCCGATCGCGAGCACGCCGGTGCGATCGCCGGCGATCTGCACCTCCACGTGGCGGGCCCGCTCGATCAGTTGCTCGGCGTAGAGGCGACCGTCGCCGAACGCGGCCTTGGCCTCGCGCGACGCGCCGGCGCAGGCCGCGGCGATCTCGCCCGCTTCGCGAACGATCCGAAGGCCGCGGCCGCCACCGCCGCCCACCGCCTTGATCATCATCGCCGCGCCCTTGGGCAGGGCGGAGAAGAAGCGCTCAACATCGGCCTGGCTGGCCGGTCCGGAGCCATTGACCACCGGCACATGCGCGCGCGCCGCGATCGTCCGGGCATGGGCCTTGTCGCCGAGCGCTTCCAGCGTTTCCGACGAGGGGCCGATGAAGGTGAGACCGGCCTTGCGGCAGGCGGCGGCGAAGGTCGCGCTCTCGGCCAGGAATCCATAGCCCGGATGGACGGCGTCGCAGCCACTGGCCTTGGCTGCGGCGATCAGGGCCTCGATGTCCAGATAGCCGGCGGCGCCGGACTGCGGCAGCGCCTGGGCCCGGTCGGCGGCACGTACGTGCAGGGAGGCCCCGTCGCCG
This sequence comes from Caulobacteraceae bacterium, assembly GCA_036491455.1. GTDB lineage: Bacteria > Pseudomonadota > Alphaproteobacteria > Caulobacterales > Caulobacteraceae > Acaudatibacter. The sequence goes on along the minus strand of DASXBY010000041.1, from coordinate 3,498 downwards.
CCGGCGAACACGGCCGTGGTTTCGATGCCAAGCTCGGCTGCCGCGCGGGTTATGCGGATGGCGATCTCGCCGCGGTTGGCGATCAGGATGTGCTCGATGGACATGGCCCCCCACCATAGGTGGGATTGGCCGCCGGCCAAGACGCTTCGCGCCATCTCGTCTCTTGCCGATCCGTTGCGGCCCTCTAGACTCCGGCGTTCGGGCGCGTCGCACACGGTTTGGCTGGAGCGCACCGCGGGGGGCGGATGACCACTCATCACAGCGGATCAGCGGGGGCGGTGGCTGTGGTCACGCCGGTGCTCAACGACTGGGTGTCGTTGAAGCGCCTGATCGCCGATCTTGATCGCCTGCCAGAACTCGCCGGGCGAGAGCTTGATGTCTGTGCGGTCGACGACGGTTCGTTTCCGCCTCCGCCCATCGCGGACCTCAGCGAAGCTGTCAGCGGATCAGGCGCGGTGCGCAGCGTCCGCGTGGTCCAGCTGGCCGCCAATCTCGGTCATCAGCGGGCGATCGCGGCCGGTCTCGTGTCGCTGGCCGGCGAAATCGAATACGCCGCCGTGCTGGTCATGGACGCCGATGGCGAGGACCGTCCGGCGGACGCCGCGCGCCTGATCGCCGCCGGCAATGACGCGGCCATCTTGCTGGCCCTGCGTTCGCGACGCTCGGAAGGGCTTCTCTTCCGGGCCGGCTATCAGCTCTATCGTTTGCTTTTCCGCCTTCTGACTGGGCGCATGATCCGCTTTGGCAACTTCTGCCTGATCCCGATGCGGTTTCTGCCGGCCCTCACCCACAGTCCGGCGACTTGGAACAACCTCGCCGCCGCGATCATGCGCTCGCGCCTGCCCACCGTCGATCTGCCCACCCCGCGCGGCGATCGCTACGCGGGTCGCTCGCAGATGAACTTCACCTCGCTCGCCGCGCACGGCCTCTCAGCCATATCGGTCTACATCGATGTCATGCTGATCCGGGTCATCTGCGCGGCCTTGGCGGTCAGCCTTCTGATCGCAGTCGTCGGCGTGGTGGTGGTGTGTCTCAAACTCTTCACCGGGATCGCCATCCCGGGCTGGGCCTCGCTCCTCGGCGTCTCGCTGCTGGTGTTGCTGTTCCAGGCTCTGATGTTCGCCTCGATCGCCCTCTTCCAGTTCCTCAGCTTCCGGTCCATGCCCACCGTCGTGCCGGCGGCGCACGCGCGGCAGCTGATCGCCCGGGTGATCGAGATCACCCCGCCCTGAGCAGGGTGTCGAAATAGGCGATGGTCTTCTTAGGGTCATCGGGCCCCCTCGGTGGCGCGATCCTCTGATTTGTGAGGGTGCTTGGGCGGCGGTGACAATCGCCATCTCGTTCGCGCCTTGACTCTGCTTCAGCGGGGACTAGAACAAAAAGAGAACAAAGGACCTTTGGATGTCGCGCCAGGCGCGCCTCGAAGCCGTGCGCAGGCAGCTCACTATTCTGCAGGGCGCGGCGGGACGACCGGTCGCCCCGTTCGGCGACGCGCGTGTTGACGCCTGTCTGCCGGGCGGGGGCCTGCCGCTCGGCTGCTGGCACGAAGCGACCGGCGAGGGAATGGAGATCGAGACCGCCGCGGCGGCCGCCGCCTTCGTCGCCTTGCTGGCCGCGCCGCTTAGCCAGCGCGGCGAGGTGGTATGGATCCTGCGGCGCGACGATCTCTACGCGCCGGGCCTGGCCGCCCTCGGCTTTCCCGCCGAGCGCCTGATCCAGGTGTGCGTGCGCGACGAGGCCGAGGCCCTGGCCGCTCTCGAGGACGCCCTTGGCGCCGCCGGCGTCGCCGCCGCCATCGGCGAGGTGGAAACCCCGGACCTGGTGGCCGGCCGCCGCCTGCAACTCGCCTGCGAACGTCACGGCGCGACCGGCTTTGTCGTTCGTCGCCGGCTGTTCGGCGGCGAGAGCCTGCGCGGCGGTTCGGCGGCGACCACCCGCTGGCGGGTCGCGGCGGCGGTGAGCGAACCGGCGCCAGGAGAGCCGGGCCTGGGACCGCCGCGCTGGCGGACGAGCCTGGAACGGTGCCGGGGCGGCCGGCTCGGGGCCTGGATCATGGAGCAGAGCGATGGCCCGCATCCTATGCGCGTGGTCGCCGACCTGGGCGATCGCCAACTGGATCCGCCGCAATCCTTCCGCCTCGCGGGGTGAGGCCTTCGCCCTCATCGTGAGCGATTGCGGCGTGCGGCGGCTGACGGCCGTGGACGCCGGCGCGGCCGCCTGCGGGCTCGCCCTGGGCCAGAAGGCCGCCGACGCGACCGCCCTCGTCCCCGAACTTGTCGTCGCCGACGCCGAACCGGCGGCCGACGCGGCGGCGCTCACCGCCCTGGCCGACTGGTGCGCGAGATTCTCGCCGGCAGTAGCTCTCGATCCGCCGGACGGCCTCTTCCTCGACATCACCGGCGTCGATCACCTGTGGGGCGGGGAGGGGCCTATGATAGCTGACCTCGTCCGTCGCCTGGCCGCCAATGGCCTTCCGATCCGCGCCGCCGTCGCCGGCTCGCCCGGCGCCGCCTGGGCCTTGGCTCATTTCGGACCCCACCGCGCCACCGCTGACGGGGAGACGACGGCCGCCTTGCTCGCGCCCTTGCCCATCGCCGCCCTGCGCCTGATGAGCGAAGACGCTGCCCAGATCGCCCGCCTGGGTCTGACGACCATCGGCGCCCTGGCGGCCCAGCCACGCGACCCGCTTGGCCGCCGCTTTGGCCCGGCGGTGATGCGCCGACTGGACCAGGCGATGGGAACAGCGAGCGAGGCCCTGGAATTCCGTCGCCCCCCCAGCCCATGGTTCGAACGCGCCGCCTTTGCGGAGCCGATCAGCGCGCCGGAGGATCTGGCCCGCGCTGCCGGCGACATTATCCAGGCGCTGTGCGCGCGGCTGGAGGAGGCGGGACGCGGCGCGCGCCGCTTCGACCTCGCCTTCCACCGGCTGGACGGCCGGGCTGAGCGGGTTGCGGTCGGTCTCGCCCTGCCGGGGCGCGATCCGGCCGCCATCGCCCGCCTCATCCTGCCCAAGCTGGATTATGTCGATCCGGGGTTCGGGATCGAGGTGACGACCCTAGTCGCTCGCGAAGCGGAAATCCTGCCGCAAAAGCAGGCGAGCTTCACGGGCCCTGCCGACAAGCGGGAGGATCTCGCGCCGCTGATCGACCGCCTGACCAATCGTCTGGGCGATGACGCGGTCTGGCGCGCCGAGGCGTTTCCCAGCCACGCGCCGGAGCGGGCGGCGCGGCGTCGGCCGCCGCTCTCGCCGCTCGTGGAGAGGGGGTGGGATCCGGAGCGACCAAGGCCCTTGCGCCTGTTCCGCCGGCCTGAACGGGTCGAGGCGACGGCGCCCACGCCGGACGATCCGCCGGTGCAGTTCCGCTGGCGTGGCCAGCTCCATCGCGTGCGCCGCGCCGAAGGGCCCGAACGCCTGGCCGAGGAATGGTGGCGTCTCCCCTTCGACCGCGCCGATCCGGCGAAGGCGCGGGACTACTACCAGGTGGAGGACGAGGCGGG
>DASXBY010000040.1:0-2677 GCA_036491455.1 Caulobacteraceae bacterium | reverse complement strand
TCATGCCCCTTGGGCCGCCTCACGCCGCTTTCCGATCTCATTGAGGCGGCGTTGCAGTGACAGCTTGTCGAGGGTGGCCAGTGGCAGGTTCATGAAAAGCGTGATCCGGTTGTTCATCATCCGGTAGGTGTCGGCGAAGACCAGGGCGACCTCCGCCGGCGAGCCTGTCGCGGCAGCAGGGTCCGCCATCCCCCAATGGGCCGTCATCGGCTGGCCGGGCCAGATCGGGCACACCTCGGCCGCTGCGTCGTCGCAGACGGTGAACACGAAATCGAGCTTGGGCGCGCCGGCTTGTTCGAACTCGTCCCACGACTTGGAACGGAAGTTCTCGGCGGGGTAGTGGAGCGACCTCAGCAGGTCGATGGCGTGCGGATTGATCTCGCCTTTGGGCTGCGACCCAGCCGAGAAGGCGTGGAAGCGGCCACGCCCCTCGCGGTTCATGATCGCCTCGGCCATGATCGAGCGCGCCGAATTGCCGGTGCAGAGAAAGAGAACGTTCAGGGGTTCGGTTCTGGCGTCCATGACGGCCTCCTCAAGCGCAACACGCGGCCCGCTCGGCAATGAGCGCCAGAGGCGCGCAGATCTCCGCGTTGCCGCTGCAGCAATCCTCCATCAGGAAGGCCAGCAGCGCGCGCATCCGCTCGTAGCCGGCAGCGTAGATGATGGACCGGCCCTCGCGCCGGGAGCTGACCAGGCCCGCGCCGGCGAGGACATTGAGATTGGCCGAGAGCGTGTTCGCAAGGCTCCCCGTCGCCCGCGCGATGTCGCCGGCGGCCATGCCATCCGGACCGACCTTTACCAGAAGTCGGAAAACCTCAAGCCGGCTCTCATGGGCGAGGGCCGAGAGCGCCCCTACGGCGTCTTGAGAGTCCATCGCGATCAGCCGCACGCGGCAGCAGGTTGCTTACCGCCGCAACAGGCCGCTTGCTCGACCTCGGCCATGGCCGGGTCCTCCCCGTAGGTCACCGCCTCTCCGAAGGTGAAGAAGGTTTCCCAGCGCACGCCCGCCGGGTCCCTCACCCAGCTCTTATCGCCGCGGGCGTAGCAGCAGGTGACGGCCTGTTCGTCGAAGGTTTGCGCGCCGGCCGCCTTGAGCCGCCCCGCCAGCTCGGCCAGCTCGCCGGGGCTCTCCGTCTGGATGCCGACGTGATCGATGCCAGGCGCGCGGCCGCGCTGGGAAATGGCGAAGTTCACGCGCGGATCGTCCAGCATCCACTTTGCGTAGTCGGCCTTCACCACCGACGGCCGGCTGCCGAACAGGCTGGCATAAAAGTCGATTGATTGGGCGAGGTCGGGCACGCTCACGTGCAGGTGCATCCGCTTCATGGTTCACTCCGAAACTAATATTCGATTCAATATTTCGAGAATTTTGGAAGAGTCAAGCATGAGTCCGCTGACGGCGTTCGGTCTTGCTGCGGTGTCGGCGATGCTCGTCTGCTATGCCTTCGAGTCGCGTTCCCACTGGTGGGTTCTGGGGTTCGCGATGTCGTGCTGGCTCGGCGCCGCCTATGGATTCCTGCAGGGCGCGTGGCCGTTCGGGCTTGTGGAGGGGATATGGGGCGGCGTCGCGGTCGCGCGCTGGATGCAGGCCAGGAGGGCCCAGTGACGCGACCCGAACTCATGGTGCGAGCGGCCACGCCTGAGGACGCCCCCGCCATCACGGAGATCTACAACCAGGGCATCGAGGACCGAATCGCCACGTTCGAGACCGAGCCGCGCAGCGTCAGAGACATACTGCCATGGTTTCAGAATGCCCGCGCCTTCGTGGCCGTGACCGATCCGCTGGGCGAGGTGGTTGGATACGCAGTCGCGCATCCCTACTCGGATCGCTGCTGCTACGGCGGCATTGGCGAGTTTTCCGTCTACGTGCGACGCTCGCGACGGGGACAAGGCATCGGCCAAGTGGCCATGAGCGCCCTGATCGAGGCGTCGCGGACCGCCGGCCTTTGGAAGCTGATGTCCCGCATCTTTCCAGAGAACCGGGCCAGTCTCGGCCTCATGGCCCGCATGGGCGCCAAGGAAATCGGCGTGCATGAAAAACACGGAAAGCTTGAAGGGGCGTGGAAGGATTGCGTGATCGTCGAACGCCTGATCCCCGAGAACATCGACTGAGAGGCTGCGTCGCAGATATGTGATTCCTGAGATACGGCCTAGTCAGTTGACCCGCGTGAACAGGTCTTCATCATCGCGAGCGTGCCTCGTCTCCTGGTCCTTATTCCGGCCATTCTGCTGCTGTCCTTCGGACCATTAGCAGTCGGATTGACGTTCGAGTCACTCGATCAGGGGTTGGGCTGGAATCTCCATTCAGGGCCAGGCCAGATCTGGGGATTGGTCGCGGCCCTTGGAGTTGGCGTCGCCGGGCTTTGGTTGATGCCGATCAGACGGCTTTATCGGGCGCTCCTGACCGTCCCCTACCTCGCCGTGATTCCCTTCGCGGCCGGGGTCATCGCATTGCCAATCCTCTGCGGCTGGTATGGCGTCTGCCGTTAACCTGCCTCGCCCGCGCATTCGGCAATTTCCGCTTGCCCGGAGTCTGGTTACGGTGAGTGGAACGAAGAGAGCCGCAAGGCCGCGCTGGGGGATTTGCAATGGCCGAGTTGACAGCAGCTGCGCCGACGGCGGCCGAGCGTGATGATATTCGCCATCAGGCGCTCAACCTGTTTCTGGTCGGCTTTCT
>DASXBY010000039.1:0-3971 GCA_036491455.1 Caulobacteraceae bacterium | reverse complement strand
TGGGCGGCGGAGGTAAGCAGGCGCACCTGGGCGGCGGCAAGCGGGGCTATGTCTGCCGGCCGGACGTTCCACAAAACGTCCGGATGCCGCCGGAATGTACCAGTGGCCGAGCAGGGCGCATCCAGGAGAACGCCGTCGAACTTGCGAGCATCTGACCAGCCGGCTGCGTCGACGGCCACAATCTCCGCCGAAAGGTTGAGGCGCGCGAGGTTCTCCCTCAGCCGCTGCAGGCGCGTCGGCGAGCGGTCCAGCGCCGTGACGGCCGCGCCGTCCGACGCTAACTGAAAGGTTTTGCCGCCGGGGGCCGCGCAGAGATCGAGTACGATCTGGCCGGCCGAGGCCCCCAGCAGGCGCGCCGGAATGGCGGCGGAGGCGTCCTGGACCCACCAAGCGCCCGCGTCATAGCCGGGCCAGGCGGCCACTTCGCCGCGGCGGGGGCTGCGGAGCGATCCGCCTGGCAAGATCTCTGCGCCCAGATCGGCGACAAGGGCGGAATCCGGCCAGGCCTTCGTCGTCAAGTCGGTCGCCGGCTCGGCGGCGATCATGCCGGCGATGGCCTGGGCATCCGCCTCACCCCAGGCGACTCGCCAGCGGGCGTAGAGCCATGGCGGCGCCAGAACCTCGGGGTCGTCGGGCGGCGGTCCGTCACGAAGCTGTCCTCGCAGCACGGCGTTTACTAGCCCGCGGAAGGCCTTGGGCGCCTGGGCGACGGTGGTGTCGACGGCGGCGAAGTCTGGCGTATTCAGCCAGAATGCCTGGGCAAGGCCGAGGCGCAGGAGATTGCGCACCGTCTCGGGCGGCTCGCGCTTCAGGCGAGCGGCCAGCATCCGGTCGATCGGGCCGAGACGCCTGAGAGTCGCCATGACGAGCGCGCGGGCAAAGGCCCGATCCTGCGCCGAGAGGCGGCCAAGGGCCGCAAGGCCCACCTCGAAGCCGCCGCGACGGGTCTGGGCCTCGCTCAGAAGCCTGAGCGCGGCGGCGCGGGCAGGGTCGGTCCTCATTGGACGCCCACCGGTCCTTGGTGTTGGACCCGGAGTCAATGCGGCTTACCTTCCACGTCATGAGCGATCACTCGCCGCCCGGCGCCGCGCCCGACAAGCCTCTGACACCAGCGGCGCGCCGTGCGCTTGAGGAAGCGGCCTCCCGGAAGGCGGCGGAGCCGGCGCCGGATAGAACACCGAAAGAGATCGGCGGCGCCGCCGGCCCGGATCCCAGCCGTTTCGGCGACTGGGAGCAAAAGGGACGAGCGATCGACTTCTGAGTGGGCCCAATCTGGGCTATGCGGCGGCCATGGATGCGGCCACGTTCGCCATCAACTTCTTCATCGCCCTGTTCGCCCTGATCGATCCGCTGGGCAATGTGCCCCTCTATGCCGCAGCGACCGTCGGCGCGACGCCCGCTCAGAGCCGCCTGACCGCTCTCTACATGGCGATCTTCGCCTTCTTCTTCCTGGGCTTCTTCTTCCTTACCGGTCTCGGCCTCTTGCGCTTCTTCGGCATTTCGCTGCCGGCATTTCGAATCGCCGGGGGGATCGTGCTGCTCCTCATGGGCCTCGACATGGTGCGCGGCGACGTTATCAAGGAATTCGGCTCCACGTCCGACAGCACTCAGCCGCTCTCCGTCAGGGCATACGCCGCCCGCCGCTTCGAGACGCTGATCGTGCCGTTCGGCATGCCATTGTTGGTGGGCCCCGGCGCGATCTCGTCGGCTGTGATCTACGCGGAAGAGGCCAAGGTGTTGGGCTTTACCGGCGTCCTCATCGGCCTCGGCGTCATTTTCGCCACCGCGCTTAGCATTCTGCTGTCCTTCTGGTTCACCAGCCAGATCTCGCGAGCCATGGGTCGCGTGGGCATGGTGATCGTCGTGCGGGTTCTGGGCCTGATCCTTGCCGCCATGGCGGTGCAATTCATCCTCACCGGCTGGGCCGCCTCAACGGTGGGGTCCGTCCGCCACGACGTTGCGCAACCCTATCAGGGCGCTCATCACCAGCCGTGACCATCGACGCTCAGGGGCGCTCGACGCCGAACCGCCGCCGCTGCGACACCAAGGCCATGGCCCAATCGTCGGGCAGAACATGGGCGATAGCGGCCATGGCCTTGTTCGGCGCGCCCGGTACGCACACCGGGCGATTGGCTTCTGCCGCCTCATAGCCACTGGCTGCGACTTCGTCGGCCCCCATCCACAACCAGGCCGGAGTTTGTTTGAGCGCTTCGCGGGTGTTGTTGACGTCATGGAATTCCGACCAGGTGAAGCCTGGGCACAGCGCGCTGACGTGCACCCCGCTGGCCCGGAGCTCCAGATGAAGGCCTTGGGAGAATTTCACGATGAACGCCTTGGCCGCGGCGTAGAGACCAATACTGGGCGCGCCTGGCGTAAGGCCCGCCAGAGACGCGACGTTGACGACTCGGCCGAACCGTTGGGCGATCATCGCCGGCAGAACGCGATGAGTCAGATCGCAGACGGCGGTGACCATGACCTGGATAAAAGCGGCTTGATCCTCCCAGCGGCTGTCTGCGTAGGCGCCGACGAGGCCGTATCCGGCGTTGTTGACCAGGGCGTCAACGGTCCGCCCCTGTGCGGCAATGTCGGCGACCAGTGCGGCAGGCGCCGCCGGGTCGGCAAGGTCGGCGGGGATGATGATGATCTCAACCCCGTGGGCCAGGCGCACTTCGTCCGCCAGTGCACGGAGGCGATCCTCACGTCGCGACGTCACGACAAGGTCGTATCCATGACCGGCGTAGACATGAGCGAAAGCGGCGCCAATCCCTGCGGATGCGCCAGTGATCAGCGCCAGACGCGCGCCCATCGGCGTCAGACCGTTTCGCACGATGTCATGGCGGCGGACCCTAGAGCGCGTCCCGCAAAAGTGGAACCGCTTTTGCGCGCGCCCAAACTTCTGATTCCAGAGCGCGATTCAGCGACGACGCCCCGCCCTTGGAACGGGGCGCGGTCGCTCTGCCGAGCCTGCGAGCCGCGTGCTAGTCGCCGGGCATGTGGCAGCGTCCGATCCTTTCACTTTTACGCGCCGCTCGGCACGGGTCGGCGGACGAGGACGCGCGCTAGGCGAACGCAGTCTTTCCCGCCAACCCCGCCGGCGCTCGATTGGGATAGGCGACAGCGTCTCAAGTCGGCCGGCTTCGAAGGAGACCCGTTCCATGAGCGAAATCCTGATCCGCGGCCAGGAGCCGGAAGACATTCCGGACCTGACCGACGCCTGGAATCAGCCCGGCGCGATTTGGGGCACGCTTCAGGCCCCGTTCGCCAGCGTCGACGCCCGCCGGAAGCGCAGCGCCGCCCTGCCGGCCGGCCACTCCATGCTGGTGGCTGTCGTCGACGGCAAGGTTATCGGTGGGGCGGGGCTGCACCCGATGGAGAACCGGCGACGTGCTCACGCGGCCTCCATCGGGATGGCGGTCCATGACGCCTATGCCGGACGCGGCGCCGGACGAGCGTTGATGACCGGACTGATCGATCTCGCCGACCGCTGGCTCTACTACAAACGGCTGGAACTGACCGTGTGGGTCGACAACGAGCGGGCGATCGGTCTCTACAATTCCTTCGGATTCGAGCGCGAAGGCGTCCATCGGGCCTTCGCCTGGCGCGACGGCGCCTATGTCGACGCCGTGGCCATGGCCCGACTGCGGCTCTAGATCAGCGATTGAACGCCGCCAGGAACGGGTGTAGCGCGGCCGGCTGCAGCGGGCGGCGCGCCCTCCGGAGGCAATCGAGCTTGGCCGAAGCTGGGCCTGCGCCAACTGAAACGCCACGAAGCCCGCACCTGCGTGGCCGACGGCGTGGCTTCGCGGCCCTGACTCTTGGCGCGATCGGAGTCGTCTTCGGCGATATCGGCACAAGTCCACTCTACGCCCTGCGGGAGGCGCTGGCCCACTCGCTTCCGCTCGGGTCGCCGCGCATCGCCGTACTGGGGGTGGTGTCCCTGATTCTGTGGACCCTGACCCTTGTCGTCACCT
>DASXBY010000038.1:0-2912 GCA_036491455.1 Caulobacteraceae bacterium | reverse complement strand
CGGCCGACGCTGGGCGCAATTCAAGGGCGGCGAGATGCCGGACGTCCCGGTTCACGATCTCGCCTTCCAGACCCGGGACCATGACCTCGCGATCGCCACGCATGGGCGCGGCATCTGGATCATCGACGACCTGACCCCGCTCCGGGCCCTCAACGACCAGGCGATGGCGACGCCGCTGACCCTGCTGCCCTCGCGACCGGCGCAGCAGCGGATCGAGGCCAACGGCGGCTGGTCGAATGGGGACGCCAGCTTTGTCGGCGACAACCCGGCCGACGGCGCGGTGATCAGCTATTACCAGCCGCAGCGCCATCTGATCGGCAAGCTGAAGATCGAGGTGCTCGACGCCTCGGGCAAGGTGCTCGACACGCTTCCCGCCTCCAAACGCCCCGGGATCAACCGCGTGGTTTGGACCATGCGGGCGCCACCCCCGCATGCGCCGCCGGCGGCCCAGATCGCCTTCAACTCCACCCAGGGTCCGCGGCTGATTCCGGGCGTCTATACGGTTCGTGTGACGAGCGGTCCGACGGTGCTGACGGCGCCCCTGACGATCACCCTCGATCGGCGTGTCACCTTCGACCTCAAGGCCCGCCAGGCGCAGTTCGACGCCGCCATGCGGGTGAGCCGCCTGTTCGGCCGTGAGACGGCGCTGGTCGCCCGCATCAACGCCGTGCGCCAGGGCGCCGACGCCCGGGCGGCGTCTCTGCCCGACGGCGATCCGCTGCAGGCGAAACTGCGCGACCTTTCCGCCAAGGCCGATGTGCTGCGAAAGGAAATCGTGGCGACCAAGGAGGGCGGGGCGATCACGGGTGAGGAGCGCCTGCGCGAACACACCGATCAGCTCTACGGGGCCATCCAGTCGTATGAAGGCGAGCCCGCCAGCTATCAGATCATCCGGATCGCGGTTCTCGAAAACCAGTTGAAGGACATCGCCGGCCGGTTCGATCGCCTGGCCGCCGCGGATCTGGCGGCGCGGAACGCCGATCTGGTCGCCCACAAGCTCCCACCGATCGCCCCGCCGCCGCCGGACAGCGACACGGACGGCCCCGGGGGCGGCGGGGGTGGCGGTTCGCCGGAGGCCCTACACGGCTTCGTCTTTTCCCTGCATCCCAACTTCGCAACCAAAGCCGCGGCGGAGAAGGACTAGCGGGCGAGGGTCGACCCCGCGAGGCGTGACCCTTACAGGCGGCCGTCAGGTCAGATCGGTGAACGGGTTGAAGGCGACCTCCCAGAGGAAGCCGTCCGGATCGGCGAAATATCCGGAATAGCCGCCCCAAAACACGGTCTGAGGCTGCTTCACCGCCGTGGCGCCGCAAGCCAGAGCCTGTGCGAACACCGCGTCGACCTCGGCGGGGGATTTGACATTGTGGGCGAGGGTGAAGCCGGCAAAGCCGGCGCCGTCGGGAGAGACCGTCGCGTCTTCGGCGAGAAGCGCGCGCGGATAGAGGCTCAGCCAGCTTCCTTCCAGCCTGAGCATGGCGTGCTCTTCGCCTTCGGTGTGGTTGTGCAGCTCAAAGCCGAGGCCCTCGTGGTAGAACCTGAGGGACCGGGCGAAGTCGCCGACGCCGAGGGTGACGATGCTGATCTTCGGCTTCATCGCTCAGCTCCGATTGGGAACGCGAACCTGAGAACCGTCGCCGGTACGTGCCGCGTCGTTTGCTGGACGACGAAGGTCTACGCCCCGGCGGACCCGTCGACCGCAAGCTGTGTGCGGTAGGCGTCCCGCGCGGCCTTGAAAAGCTCGAACGGAAATTTCATCGGCGCACCGGCCAGTTCGGCCGCCAGCATCTCAAGATGCGCCTCCCAGCCGGCGCAGGCGCGCCCAGCGTCCTCGCCCGCCGGCAGACAGAGCGTGAGCATGAGTTGGACGGCGTCGCCGTCAGGCTCCAGCTCCCAGCGCACCGGACGGTCCGGCTCGCCGGGCGCGCTCCAGGAGTAGGCCAGCAGGCGAGGGGGCTCGAACGCAGTGACCGTGCTGTCGATGACGATGCCGCTGTCCTCGAAGTTGAGCCTCGCGGCGCCGCCGACGCGTAGCTCAATCCTGCCAGGCGCCAGCCATTGAACCAGGTGCTCAGGCTCGGTCATGGCCGCCCATACGCGATCGAGGTCGTCCTCGAGCCGCCGACGGATCTGCACCTCAATGATGTCGGCCTTGCGCGTGAACCGCGCTGGTTCGGATCCAGACATGATCTCTCCTCCCTCCATGCCGGGAGACGCGCCGACCTGGCCGCAGCGCGCCTTGATTCTTGTCAAGCGGCCTAGCCCTGAGACGCCGGCGGCACGGGCCGTGTTGACGCCGTCGCGCGGGACTCCCACAAGGCGCACGAGAGGAAACGGCGATGACGACCGGGACAAGCGGCGAGATCGCGACAGGGTTCGGCGCGCTGCCCGACACGCCGGTCGGGCGGCAGGTGGCCTGGTGGCTAGGGATGGTGGTCGACCTGGGCGCGCGGGCGAAGCCTGAGGATCGGGAGCACTATACGCCCGAGCTACAGACCCAGCTGGCGATCTACCTGGATCCCGATCGCCAGCACCAAGCGTGGCGCGATCATTCCAGCCACATCGGCGAGCCCGCCGCGGTCGAGATCGAGCGCGCCAGCGAGCATGAGATCCTGGCCGTCCTGACCAGCGTCAAGGGCCGCAAGTGGGCCCTCGCGGTGAGCGTCGAGCCCGAGCCGCCGCACCGGATGGCGAGCTTCCGCATCGAGCGTCGCTACGACTTCAAGCTGGACGTGCGCGAGGCCGGTCCTGACGACGCCCTCGTCGTGGCCGAGGTCGAGAGCCGCTGCCCGATCGTGAAGGGCGAGACCTCGACCTGGTTCGAGCGCGGCGCCCGCTATTTCGACTTCACGCGCCTGATGGGCGAGAGCGTCGTCGGCCTGGCCTCGGTCGACGGGATTCCGGCCGCGGTCACC
>DASXBY010000037.1:0-18167 GCA_036491455.1 Caulobacteraceae bacterium | reverse complement strand
GCTGGTGGCCGGCCCGATCACCGTGGCGCCGGCCTCGTTCAGGGCTTCCTCAAGTTCCACGGCCAGCAGCATCGCGTCTTCGATGACCAGCACGCGAAGGCCGCTGATGTCGGCGGAGGCCTCATCGCTGGGAACGCCGCTGCGCGCCGTGCGCCGCCGCCTGAGCGCGGCCGTGGCTTCGGGAACGGCAGTGTCGGCCAGGGCCGCCGGGCCGGCGCGAAGCGTCGCCTGCAGTCCCTCGGAACGGAAATCGATGGCGACTTCACCGCCCAGTTCGGGACCTGTGACGCGGTCCAGCAGCATCATTCCGAACCCCTGCCGGGCCGGCGGCGCCACCTGAGGTCCGCGGCGCTCGATCCATGAGAGCTCAAAGCCGCCATCGGCGCTGTTGACCCAACGCACCTCGACGCGGCCCGCCTCGGTGGACAGGGCGCCGAATTTCAGGGCGTTGGTCGCCAGTTCATGCAGGGCCAGACCCAGGGCGCTGGTGGCTCGCGGGCTGAGCAACAGCGCCGGACCGGCCCAGCGGGCGCGGCCGTGCGCCAGGGGTCCCAACTCCGCCGCCACCAGGTCGGAGATCTCCGAGCCGCGCCAGCGAGTTAGGGTGAGCAGGGTGTGCGCCGCGGCCATGGCCTGCAGGCGGTCGTTGAAGCTCCTCAGGAAGGATTCGACCGAGGTGGTCTTGCGCGCCGACTGCGCCGCCAGGGACTGAACCGAGGCGAGCACATTCTTCACCCGGTGGTCGAGTTCGGTGACGAGCGCCTCGCGCGCCTGCTCGGCGGCCTTGCGGGCGGAAACATCGCGCACCACGCCGATGAGCTTTTGCGGATCGCCGTCGGGGTCGCGGACGACGACTCCCGAGCTCTCCATCCACAGGATGCGATGATCGTCTGGCCGAACGAGACGGTACTCGATTTTGTAGCGTGACTCCTGGGCCAGCCGGTCGTCGAGCAGCGTCCGCACGTTGTCGCGGTCTTCGGGATGGATGAAGCCGAGCACGTATTCTCCACGTTCGGCAGGATGCTCGCCCGCCAGCATGCCGGTCATGCGGGCCATGCGCGGGCTGATGACGATGACGTCGCGCGCAGCGTCCCACTCGAACTCGCCAAGGTCCGCCGCCTCCAAGGCGAGGGAGGCGCGCGCCTGCTCCATCGCCAGGCGGTCGGCGGGGTTCGAACGAGGGTCCCAGGATCTGGTGTCGGTCACGATCCCGACAAGATAGGCGTTTTGCCGCTCCTGCGACAAGTCGCCGCAGCCTCCTCTGGAAACGAGGGGAGGAAGCGCCTAAGTTCTGGCGGCTGTAGGGGCCGGAGAACCGTTATGACCGATACGCTGGATCCTGAGAACATCGCCGAAGCGACATCCGGCGCCGAGAAGACCTCGCCGTTCAACGACGCCGTTGCGAGCGCCCAGGCGAAAATCAGCGAGACAGCCAAGGCGGCTCAGAAGGCGATCCAGGAAAACGAAACCCTCGCCGCGGCGCAGGCCAAGCTCGCTGAGACAGCCAAGGCCGCCCAAAAGGCGATCCAGGAAAGCGAGGCCTTGGCGGCGGCCCAGGCCAAGCTCACCGAAAAGGCCAAGGCGGCGCAGGAAGCCCTCAAGGGACATGCCGACGCCCTCATCGAGCGCACCCGAGGCTATCGTGAGAATGCCGGACAACAGTTCAACGACGCGCAGGACTATCTCGTCGAGCGCATCAAGGAGCGGCCTGTGACGGCCGCGCTCACGGGCCTCGGCGTCGGACTTATTCTCGGCCTCTTGCTGTCCAACCGCGACAGGTGATCAAGCTTATACTGGGCCGTGTGGGGATCGCACTCGCGGCTGCGGCGATCCTCGCGACAAGCGCGGCCATTTTCGTGGCGGCGCTGGCGTTCGCTCTTTATGCGTTGGTCCGGCCGGCAGTCGGTCCGGCCGGCGCGGCGGCGGTCGTAGCCGGCGCGGCGGCCCTGCTGGTCCTCTTTATGGGCGTAGCGGCGGCCGTGGCAGCCAGGGCGAGACCCGCCAGAATCCGCCCCAGAGGCAAGGATTCGGCCGAACGGATCATCAATTTCTTCAAGGATACGCCGATTACGGCCGTAACCGCTGCGCTGGCGGCTGGCGTGCTGGCCGTGCGTAGTCCGAAGTATCTCGGCGCCGCTGTGCGCAGCTTCCTCGAGGGCGAGCCCCCGCGCCGGAGGCGTTAGCCCTCCGCCGGACCTTCGGCCCCCTTATTGACGGGGCGTCTGATCGCCCGCGCGCTGCTTCAGGGACTGGCCGGCGTTCTCCAGAGCGTTCCCAGCCTTGGATTCCGCGTTCTTAATCGGCGCCTGCACGCGCTGTGAGGCGTTCGCCAGGTTATGGTCGACCACCGCGCCGCCATTCGAAAACGAACCGTTCTGGGCGGCGAGGTAGACCATTAGGGCGACTGCGGCGCAGGCGACCAGCCCAATGAAGGCGAGCAACGGCGATCCGTGCCGGCGCTTCGCCTCGTCCAGGCGTCCGTTGCGGTAGGCGGAAAGGAGTTCCGCGCGCGGAACTTGCGGGGTTTGCCCGGTTGCCGGAGCCGGCGCCGCGCGCCGAGCCCACGGGGGCGAGGTGATCCAGTTTGTCATGCTGCAACCTCCTTCACTCCAAGAACGAGACCCACGCGGCTGAGGTTCCGCTTTTCCTTGCTCTTGCGGTCTGCGCCAATCGGCGTTCAATGTCGCCGTCGAAGGGCGAGGTTTGGGGCAGTGACTCGAACTGGGAGGCTTGCGGCGGTCTTGGTCATCCTCGCGCTGGCGGGATGTCAAACCAGCCGTCCGCACTATGCCGGGCCCCTGATCGCCACGCCGCAAAGCTGCGCGGACATCGACTTTCCGATCTATTTCGAACCCGGTTCGGCGAGGGTGACCCGCGAGGCGGAAGGGCTGATCGCCTCGGCGCGCAAGCGCTCAAGCGGGTGCCGGGTGACCGGTGTCGACGTGGTTGGCCTTGCCGACGCTGTCGGCGCTCCGGGAGCCAACCTGGCGCTTTCGGAGCGGCGGGCGGATGCGGTGACCCGGGCGCTTGGCCGTAACGGCTTTGGCACGGCGCCGGTGCGCGTGGCCGCGGCGGGGGCCGCTGAGGCGACTCTTGCGGGCGGCGAGGCCAAGCCGCTGCGCCGCCGTGCTGACGTCAACATTCGCATGTCGCCGGCTGGTCCGCCCGCGCCAGGCGCTCATTGAACGGCTCTATCGGCATCATTTGATCAATCGATTGGACGGCGCTCGCCGCCAGGGCCTAAGAGGTTTCTCGTAGCTCCAAATTGTCTCTGCGTCGGCCACCGGCGCTGGACGATTCCCTTTACGGAGGACCTTTAGATGGCGCTTTCAGGCAGCAAGACCGAGCAGAACCTCAAGGACGCTTTCTCCGGCGAGAGTCAGGCCAACCGGCGCTATCTCTATTTCGCGCAGAAGGCGGACGTCGAAGGCTACAACGACGTCGCAGCGGTCTTCCGCTCGACAGCCGAGGGCGAGACCGGCCACGCCCATGGTCACTTGGAGTTTCTCGAGGCAGTCGGCGATCCGGCCACCGGCCTTCCGATCGGCGGCACCGGCCTCAATCTCCAGGCGGCCATCGCCGGCGAGACCCACGAATACACCGACATGTATCCGGGCATGGCGCGCACCGCCCGCGATGAAGGCCTCGAGGAGATAGCGGACTGGTTCGAGACTTTGGCCAAGGCCGAGAAATCCCACGCCGGTCGTTTCCAGCGGGCCCTCGACAGCCTGGAATAGGTCGAGGAACGCGGCGTCGCGCCCTGGCGCAGTCGCAGCCTGCGCCTCCGGGGCGGGCAGCGGTGGCGCTAGCCGGCTTTGGATCCGAAGCGCGCCGACCCTGGCTCGGCCTAGCGGACGCACAAACGCATGAGCGACACGTCGCCCCCCGATAGCTTGCGCGAAGGCGGCCTCGACGCCCCGTTCCGCCATCCGATCGCGTGGGAGGACGAGGCGTACTACGACCTGGCAAAGGTCGAGGCCGAGATGGAGCGGGTGTTCGACATCTGTCACGGCTGCCGGCGCTGCTTCAACCTGTGTGACTCCTTCCCCAGGTTGTTCGATCTGATCGACAACGGGCCGACCGGCGAGATCGACGGTGTCGACAAGGCCGACTACGGCCGGGTGGTCGAAGCCTGCACCCTCTGCGACATGTGCTTCATGACCAAGTGCCCCTACGTGCCGCCGCACGAGTGGGACGTAGATTTTCCGCACCTTATGCTCCGTCACCGGGCGGCCCGGCGGCGGGTCGAGGGCGGCGCCTTCGTCGCCGGCCAAATCGGCCAGACCGACCGAAACGGCAAGCTCGCGTCGTCGATCTCTCCGGTGGCCAACTGGGCCGCGGATCTCGGCAATCGTCCCGTGCGGGCGGCGCTGGATGCGCTCGCCGGCATCGACAAGACCGCGATCCTGCCGACCTATGCATCCAAGACCGCTTCCGCTCAGCTGAAAGGTGGCGGCGTCCCCGTCGATCCTGACGGCCCCGCCTTTGGTCGGCGGAAGGCGGCCCTCTTCACCACCTGCTTTGCTGACTACCACACCCCATCGGTCGCGACCGCCGCTCAAGCCGTTCTCGCCAAACAGGGCGTGGAGACGCGCCTGGCCTATCCGGAATGCTGCGGCATGCCCAAGCTTGAGGCCGGCGATCTTGCGGCCGTCGCGGGCGCCGCCGATCGCGTGGCGGCGGCGCTGGCGCCCCTGATCGACGACGGCTGGGACATCATCACCCTCACCGCCTCCTGCGGCCTCATGCTGAAATTCGAGTGGCCGCTGATCCTGCCTCGAAATGAATCGGTGAAGCGCCTGTCGGAAGCGACGCGCGACATCAGTCAGTATGTGGTGGAGCTGGCCAAGGCGCACGGTCTCGCGCCGGGACTCGCCGCGATGGACGGCGGCGTCACCCTGCATCATGCCTGCCACGCCAGAGCGCAGAACATGGGGGCGATCTCAGCCCAGATGCTGCGCCTTATTCCGGGCGCCAAGGTCGATCTCGTCGAACGCTGCTCCGGTCACGGCGGCACTTTCGGGGTGCTCAAGCCGACCCACCCGGTGGCCGTGAAAGTCGGCCGGCCGGCGGCGCGCCAAGTGGCGCAGAAGGCCAATGCAACACTGTGTTCGGACTGTCCGTTGGCCTGCAAGCACCTCGGTCAGCTGATCCTCGCCGATCTCGAGGACGGCGCGGCCCCGCCACGCCAGGCCCACCCGATCGAGATTTTCGCCAAGGCCTATGGCCTCGCCTGAAGGACTTCGTCATGCCCTCCGCCGCCCGCAAGATTACCCCTGAGGACATCGTGCCGGACGCAGCTTTTGCGCCGCTGAGGCGGGAGCGTCGCGCGGCCCTTCTTCCCGTCAAGCGTCTGCGCCGAATCGCTTTGGGGCCCATCTGCACGGTCTATTTCGAGTCGTTCGACACCATGCTGTTCCAGGTCCAGGAGATGTTGCTCACCGAAGGCGGCGGTGAGGCGCAACTCGCCGATGAGCTGGCGGCCTACAACCCCCTGATCCCTCAGGGCCGCGAACTGGTGGCTACGGTGATGTTCGAGATCGACGATCCGATCCGCCGTGATGCGGCGCTGCGGGCGCTCGGCGGCGTCGATCGGCATCTGTTCCTGGAAGTCGCCGGCCGCCGTATCGACGGCGTTCCCGAAGACGACATCGAGCGCACCCGCGACGACGGCAAGACCTCGTCGGTGCATTTCCTGCGTTTCGCCTTCACCGACGGCGACGCGGAGGCCTTTCGCGCGCCGGGCGCTCGGGTGCTGATCGGCTGCGATCACCCGAGCTATGGACATCAGGCCATCGTCAGCGAGGCCTCGCGCGCCGAGCTGGCCAGAGACCTGGCCTGACGGGCGCTAGGCCGCTTCGGTGAGCGGCAGGCGTTCGCGCAGTTCGCGGCGCAGGAACTTGCCGCTGGCGTTGCGCGGCAGAGGCTCTGAAAGAATCCAGATGTAGCGGGGCGCCTTGTGCCGGGCCACAGTCGCCAGGAAGTGCTCCCGAAGGCTCTCGGCGGTCAGGTTCTGGCCGGGATGGGCAACCGCGGCCAGGGCCACCTCCTCGCCCAGGCGCGGATCGGCCACGCCGAAGGCGCTGCATTCGGCCACCGCGGGGTGGCGATAGGCCGCCGCCTCGACTTCGGCGCAATAGATGTTTTCACCACCGCGCAGGATCATGTCCTTCTTGCGGTCCACGATGTAGAGGAACCCGTCGGCGTCGACGCGGGCGATGTCGCCGGTGTGGAACCAGCCGTCGGTGATCGAATCGGCGGTGGCTTCGGGCCGGTTGAGATAGCCCTTGATCACCTGGGCGCCGCGCACCCACAGTTCGCCAATTAGGCCGTGAGCCACCTCCTGGCCGTCGTCTTCCACGCACTTGTACTCGAAGTCCGGCATCACCGGTCCGGCGCTGTCGGGTTTGTTGACGAAGAAATCGGCAGATACGGATGTGATGATGCCGCAGGTCTCGGTGAGGCCGTAGCCGGTGCCGGGCCGGGCCGTCGCCACCACTTCGTCGATCTTGCCGACGAGGTCCGGCGGCAGCTGGGCCCCGCCGCCGGCCAGCGACAGCAGGCTCGAGGTGTCCCGCTTGGCGAAGTCCGGATGGTTGATCACCTCGCGGGCCATCACCGGCACGCCGCTCATGGCGCTCACTTTCTCCTGTTCGATGAGCCGAAGCGCCTCGCCAGCATCCCAGCGGTACATCAGCACCATCTTCCCACCTGCTGCGGTGATGGCGTAGGCCCCGCAATTGTTGGCGGTCACGTGGAATAGCGGCGTCGTCAACAGGCCCACCGGTATGGGCGGCGGAGCGGCGGGATCCAGCGCGACGCCGGTGGTTCTGGCCGTCGCCAGGGCCTGGCACTGACCTGCGAACATCATGCTGAAGAGATTGGAGATGCAGCCGCGGTGGGTGAGCTGGGCCCCCTTGGGAGAGCCGGTGGTGCCGGAGGTGTAGAAGATGCAGGCGTCATCGTCAGGGTCGACCTCGACGTCTGGCAACGCCTCAGGATGGTCCAGGACGTCGCTGAACGGGAGGATGCCAGGGCCGGCCTCGGCCCTGACTGCGACGATGGCGATCCCGCTCGTCTCGGGCAGGCGAGCCAGGCGCTCGCCGTCGCAGAACAGCACCTTGGGCGCCGAGTCCTTCAGGGCGTACGCCATCTCCTCGGCGACCCACCAGGCGTTCATGCCAACGGCCGCCACCCCGCTGGCGATGCACGCCCAGTAGATCAGCAGCCACTCCGGATAGTTACGCATGGCGATGGCGACCCGGTCGCCGCGCCTGACGCCCTGGCTTGCCAGCCAGCCGGCGATGGCCCGCACCCTGGCGTGGGCTTCAGCGTAGGTCAGCCGCTCATCCTGGTAGACGATGTAGTCGCGCTCGCCATAAGCAACGGTGGCCAGCCACAGGGCACGCACATTGGGCGGGGCGTTCTTGTAAACCAGGCAGGGATGGCCGCGGACCTCGATCGAGGCGACCTCGAACGGCGCGCCCGGCGCAGTCAGCTCGCCCCAGGCCTTCTTCAGTTCCTCGTACAGCATGGGTTCAGACATCCAGACGGTAAATGCGACGGGCGGTGTCGCTGAAAAGGTAGGTCTTCTCTTCGGGCGAATAGAACTGGGCGATGAGCTTGAAGGCGTTCCACAGGGTGGCGTAGCCACAGCTGCCGATGTCGACGGGAAAATTGCTCTCGAACATGCAGCGGGTGACGCCGAAGGCCTCAATGCACGTCTCGGCATAGGGTCGCCACTCCTCGGCCAGAGCCTTGGCCGGCGCCGAAGGCTCGGACAGGAACGAGGCGAAGCCCGGGAACGGCATGGCCAGGCCGCCGATCTTGACCGACACGTTCGACAGCTCGGCGAGCGCGAGGATGTTGTCGCGCCAGACGCTGAAGCGCTCTTCGCGGCGGCCGGAATAGCTCGCCAGGCCCAGCGGCGTGCCGACGTGATCCAGGATGATCGAGGTCTTGGGAAAGGCCTTGGCCAGGGCGATCAGGTCGGGCAGCTGCGGCTCCAGGAGCCAGGCGTCGAAGGAAAGATCCAGCGGCGCGAGCTGGGCGAAGCCCTCGCGGAAATCGGGCCGGGCGTAGAGGCCCGCCTGATTGCGCGCGAGCGGGCCCAGGACGTCGGAATCGGCGTCCCAGGAGGCGCTCTGGCGAACGCCGCGAAAGCGCCCGCCGCCGGCGGCGATGTGAGCCTCAAGCACTTCGCGCACGGCCGCGCCCAGCTTGAGGTCGGCATGGCCGACGATGCCGGCGCACACCCTCACCGAGCCGTAGAGGCCGCTGGCGCTCATGGCCGCGACACCGTTGACGAATTCGGTCTCGCCCACAGGCCGCAGAGCGATGGGGCCGTCCTGCCGGTACATGGCGCCGCACTCCATGTAGACCGTAGCCAGGATCTTGTGGCCGCTGCGGATGTCGGCCAGCAATTCGTCGAGCAGATAGCGGGGCACCCGCTCGATGACCATTTCGAAGCCATGACTCGGCGGCGGCCGTTCGACCCGCAACAACGACAGTCGATCCCACAGGTGATGATGCGGATCGATGATCGGCAGGTCCGGCTCGAGCACGGCGTCGTGGTCTGTTGCTGAACTCATCCGCCGTCTCCGCTCGTGGGCCCGCCTATGGCCAGGGTCCAAGCCTTTCATGGCGGCCGCCTCCGGCGCAAGAGCCCTGCCGTTGCCGCCCCCTGTCTTTTCGGGCACAGAACGGCGCACGGCGGGCGCGGCAAGGGATCGCATGCCGAGGCTGAACGATCTCAGACCCGCTCTGCTGACGGCCGCCCCCGGCCTAATGGCGGTGCTCGTCGCTGCCGCCGGGGTGATGCTGCTGGCCTCCGGTGCGACGCCTTCGGACCCAGGCCGGTTCGAGTGGTTGGTCGAGCACGCGCCACTAGTGCTCATCGAGGTCTCCAGCTTCATCTCCTCGATCCTCGGTGTTGTGCTGGTGATGCTGGCCTTCGGCCTCTCGCGCCGGCTCGATGCCGCCTGGGCGGCCAGCGAAGCTGTTTTGTTGCTGGCGGCGGTCCTCGCTCTGTTCAAGGGCTTCGACTTCGAAGAGGCGGCGATCCTCACCCTCCTGGCAGTGGTCATGGCTCCCTGCCATCCCGCTTTCCGCCGCACCGCGCGGCTCTCGCGCCTGGAGGTGACGCCCGGGTGGCTTCTGTCGGCGCTCGCCGCGCTTGCCGGAGCGGCGCTCGTCGGCTGGTGGTCGTTCCAGAACCTCGACTACGCCAACAGTTCGGTGCTGCGAGTCATCGGCGACCAGGACGCAGCACGGGCCATTCGCTCTTCGGCCGGGGCGGCGGCCGTGCTGCTGGCGATCGGCGTCTGGCGCCTGCTGGCGACGCCGGCCATGCCGGCCGTGGCCGGCGAGACCGATCCGGACTTCCGCCGCGTGCGCGCCATTCTCGAAACGGCCGAGGCGGCGGAACCCTCGTCCAACCTTGCCCTGCGCGGGGACAAGCGGTTCCTCTTCTCCGAGAGCGGGCGCAGTTTCCTGATGTTTGGGGTGCGGGGCCGCTCATGGATTGCGCTGGGCTCGCCGGTGGGCCGACGCTCGGAGCAGCTGGGCCTTCTGTGGCGCTTCCGCGAGCTTGCCGACGCCCACGCCGCCCGGGCGGGAGTCTATGGCGTCGGGCCCGAAGGCCTTCCGGACCTGGTGGAGTTGGGCTTCGCCATCCAGAAGATCGGCGAGACCGCCGCCGTGCCTCTGACAGGCTTCTCGGTTGAGGGCCGCCGGCTCGGCAACATCCGGCGGAGCTGGCGACGAACGGGCGACGAAGGCGGCTGCTTGACAGTGGTTCCCGCGGGCGAGGCAGGTCCAATCATGGACGACCTCCGGCGCGTTTCCGACGAGTGGCTCGCCCATCACGCCGGCGACGAAAAGACCTTTTCACTCGGCGGTTTCGAACCGCCTTACGTCGCCGAGTTCCCCACCGCAGTGGTGCGCGCCGGCGGCCGGATCGTCGCCTTCGCCACCTTATGGACCACGGGCGCCGGCTCGAGTTTCTCCATGGACCTGATGCGCTACGCCGATGATGCGCCGAAGAATGTCATGGATTTCCTGTTCGTCGAGCTGATGCGTTGGGGTCAGGAGCAGGGCTACGAGTCATTCGAATTCGGCATGGCGCCGCTCGCCGGCCTGGAAGAACGACGTCTGGCCCCGATCATGTCGCGCGTCGGCCGCCTGCTCTTCGAGCGCGGCGAGGAAATCTACAACTTTCGCGGCGTGCGCCGCTTCAAGGACAAGTACGACCCGATCTGGCGGCCCCGTTACCTGGCCGCACCTCAGAAGTGGGCCCTGCCGATGCTGCTGGCCGATGTCGGCCTGCTGTCGTCAGGCGGCGTCGCAGGCCTGAAGTTCGACCCCCGCGCGCTGTTCGGTCGCAAGGACCTCGACCGGGCGGCTTGATCCGACCCTGGGCGCGCCACCGCGATCCGCCATCTGCCGCTCGGCGCCGAACAGCAGGCGGGAGACCTGACCTTGCGCTTGGATAATCGTGCTGCCGAGCGAGCGCCGGCGCGCTCAGCAGTGGGTCGAGTGCTTGCCGATCGCGTGGCCGGCCAGGGCGCCCCCGCCGGCGCCGGCCAGCACGCCAACGACATTGCCATGGGTGAGCGCGCCGCCGATCAAGCCGCCGCCGACACCGCCCGCCACCGCACCGACCGTGCCGTTGGTGCTACGCCGCTCATGGCAGCTGCTGCTGTAGTGGTGGACATGATGATGATGATGAACAGGCGTCTGCGTGAAGGCCGGAACAGGTGCGATAGCGGTCGCCAGACTGGCTCCGGCCGCGGCGCATGAAGACACGAATTTGAGATTCATAGGCGAATTCACTCCTCGACGATGGGCGTTCAGTCGGATCAAACGCCAGGAAAGCTAAGCGTTCAACGGCTCGCGCCACATACTCCACAACATCGGTCCGTCCGGCCTGGGACGATGCTCGGAAATGACGTCGAAACCATGCCGGCGATAAAGCGCCAGGTTCCTCTCGGTTTGTGTCTCGAGGTAAGCCGGCCGGGAGGCGGCGTCGAGCCGATCCGTCGCCACCTTCAACAGTCGCGAGCCGATGCCGTGGCCCTGCGCCTCGTGGGTCACGCCGAGGAACCACAGGTAGGCGTGTGGCCGCTCCATGGGATGGTGCTTGTCCATGTCGGCGCGCAGGGCCAATAGCCGGCCGAAGCGCGCCAAGCCGGTGGCGTTCAAGAGCACAGGCAAGGCCCGCAGCTCATCCCTGAGCGGCAACGGACCCAAGGCCTCGAAGGGCATCCAGATGGCCGCTGCGCCGCCGCCGGCCGGGCGCTCGATGCGGCCGCCGCTGGCCGCGCCCATGCGCACGATCAGGCGGAAGAATCGCAAACGCGCCTCCACGCGCTTGTCGTCGTCGCGCAGGAACCAGTCGAAGGCGACATCGTCGGTGAAGGCGTCGGCCAGGTCTGCGGCCACGGCGTCGAGATCGCCGTCGCCGGCCATAGACGGCGCTTCGGCCTCGCGTCGCATGGCCTCGATGTCCATCATACCAGTTCCGAGATCTTGATCGCCGCGCGGCAGCCGGCGCGGACGACGAACGAGAGCAGGCCATACATCGGAGCCTCGCGCGCCCCACGACTTGCGGCGTCGTCGCGATGGGCCAGCTCGTCGGCGCGGAAGGCGGCGAGTTCGCGGGCGAGGTCGTCCTCGCGCCCCTCCAGCTCGGCAATTTGGCGCGCATAGTGGTCTTCGATCACGGTTTCGACCGCTTCCGTGCAGGCCTCGGCGGCTTTGTCACCGATCAGGGCCGTGCCGACGCCAAGTCCGAAAGCCGCCGCCCGCCAGACCGGCGACATCAGCGTCGGCCGGACGCGCCGTTCGTTGAGCAAGGCCTCGAAGCGGGCGAGATGGACCGCCTCGTGGTCCTCGAATTCCGCCATCCGCCGGGCGGCCTCGTTCCGGCCGGCGGCTTCGAAGACCGCCCGGTGACCGCGATAGATGTGAACGGCGGCCACCTCGCCGGCGTGATCGACACGCAGCATGGCGCCCAGGCGGGCGTCAGCGGCGCCGGGTCCTGGTCTGGGGGGAACCGGCCGAGCAGGGGTTGGACGGGCGCTCATGACGCGGGTCTGGCGCTGACGGCGGCCATGCCGCTGGCGGTGGTCAGGATCAGCGCAGCCAGCGCGTTCCAACCGGCCATGGAGAGACCAAGGAAGATCCATGCCGGCTTGTCGCAGGCCGGCACGCCCATGTGGGCGCCCGAAAGCAGGCGCTCGAGCGCCGCGGCGGAGACCTTCAACGCTCCACCGCTGCAAGACTGAGGCCCGGGCCAGAACTTCCACTCAACGCCGGCATGATAGATGGCCACGCCGGCCTCGGCGGCGAAGGCGAAGGCGATGATGGCGTTGATCCATCTGATCGGCGCGCGATCGCGGGCGATCAGCACCCACAGAAGGCCGGCGGCCGACGCAGCCATCGCCACCCAGTAGACATCGCGCTGTTTCAGGCACAGCTCGCAGGGCATGAGATGGCCGAAGCTCTCGAAGGCGTGGGCGATACCCAGCAGCGCTGCGCTGGCGATGAGCGCCAGCAGGGGCCAAAGGCGGACGGTTCGGCTCACCGGGGCCGTATGGCTCAATTCTAAGCTGAGGGTAAGAGCCTCAGCCCAAGGACGGCGAGGACAAGGATGGCCACCAGGGCGCCGGCGGCCACGGCCAGGCGTCGCTCGACCACCGGCAGCAATGCCGGCCCGTAGCGCTTCACCAACCAGGTGACGCCGAAGAAGCGGATGCTGCGCGTGACGCAGGAGGCGGCCAGCAACTCCCACAGCGGAAAGCGCGCCAGGCCGCAGGTGATGGTCACCAGCTTGAAGGGTACGGGCAGCAGGCCCTGCAGCAGGATCACCCCGACGCCCCATTTGGCGAAGCCCGCGCGCAGAGCCGCCTCGCTGCCCGGGTGACCGCTCATCGCCAGAAGCCAGCGGCCGACCGGCTCGAGGCTGAAGCCGATGGCGTAGCCCAGGATGCCGCCAAGCACCGAGCCGGCGGTACAGATGAAGGCGAATCGCCAAGCGCGGCGCTGCTCGGCCAGGACCATCGGCGCCAGAAGGACGTCCGGCGGCACAGGGAAGAAGGAACTCTCGGCGAAGGCGAAGACGAACAGGGCCCAGGGCGCGTGCCGCGAGCCGGAAAAACGCATCACCCAATCGTACAGACGCCGAAGCATGCGCGGTTGTTAGCCGACCCGAGCGAGTCCGTCGACGTGGCGTTTAAGCCCTTCCATCGACTAATATGCGGCGCAGAGGAGCCGCCGCATGAACGCCGAAGTCCGCCGCGATTTGTTCGACAATCCGCTTGGCACCGACGGATTTGAGTTCGTCGAATTCACGGCCCCGGAGCCCGACCGCCTCAAGGGCCTGTTCGAACAGATGGGCTTCGTCGCCATCTCGCGGCACCGCTCGAAGAACGTCCTGCGCTTTGCCCAGGGCGATATCAATTTCATCCTCAACATGGAGCCGATCGGCCAGCCCGCAGCCTTCCGCGCCGAGCATGGCCCCAGCGCCAACGCCATGGCTTTCCGCGTCCGCGACGCCGCTCGCGCATTGCAGCTCGCGGTGGAGCGGGGCGCCAAGGCGGTTGCCGCCCGCGTCGGCCCCATGGAGCTCAACATCCCGGCCGTCGAAGGCATCGGCGGATCGCTGCTCTATCTCGTCGACCGCTACGGCGCGCAGGAGATCTATGACGTGGATTTCGTCCCCATCGAGGGGGCCAGGACGAGCGACGCCGTCGGCCTCACCTATCTCGATCACCTGACCCACAACGTCCACCGCGGGCAGATGGCCACCTGGGCCGACTTCTACGAGCGCATCTTCAACTTCCGCGAGATCCGCTACTTCGACATCGAGGGAAAACAGACGGGGCTGATCTCCAAGGCCATGACCAGCCCGTGCGGCAAGATCCGCATTCCCCTGAACGAGAGTCAGGACGAACACTCCCAGATCGAGGAGTTCCTGCGCGACTATCGCGGCGAGGGCATCCAGCATATCGCGCTGGGTACTGACGACATCTATCGGACGGTCGAGACCATGGGTGCGCGTGCGGTGAAGTTCCAGGATAGTCCCGACACCTATTACGAGATGCTCGACGCGCGCGTGCCGGAACATGGCGAGAACCTGCAGCGCCTCAGGGCCGACCGCATCCTGCTGGATGGCGCGCCCACCGAGGGCCAGGGCCTGCTGATGCAGATTTTCACCCAGAACATGATCGGGCCGATCTTCTTCGAGGTCATCCAGCGCAAAGGCAACGAGGGCTTTGGCGAGGGCAATTTCAGGGCCCTGTTCGAATCCATCGAGGCCGATCAGGTCCGGCGCGGCGTCCTTCCCGCCAAGGAGGCCTGAGGGTGGCGTCCCGCAACTGGATCCCGGTCCGGGGCGCCCAGGGCAAGCACTCACGCCAGGCCCACGCCGACCTGCCCGAAGGCACGTTCGAGCGCGAGGTGAGCAAGGAAGGCTTCTTCGGCCCGGCGGCCTTCTTCCATCATCGCCGCCCGCCGACCGGCTGGTCGAACTTCGAGGGGCCGCTTCGGCCCCGCGCTTTCGATCTCGCGGGTCTCAACGAGGCGGCTGCCTCACCTTGGAACGCACCTAAGATACTCGGCAACGCCCATCTGGAGCTGCGGTTCTGGCGGCTGGCCCAGCCCATGCCCGCCCTCGCGCGCGACGCCGACGGCGATCTCCTGCTCTTCGTCCACGAGGGGGCCGGCGATCTCTTCTGCGACTACGGACGCCTCGGCTTCGAGGCCGGCGACTATCTCTACCTGCCGCGCGGCACCATGTGGCGGCTATCACCCGAGAACGGCGCTGCGCTGCTGACCATCGAAGCCACGGGCGAGCATTTCACCCTTCCTGAGCGCGGGCTCCTGGGCCCTACCGCGGTGTTCGACCCGGCGGTGCTGGCGACGCCGCAGATCGACGAGGCCTTCCGCGCCCAGCAGGACCTCGCGGGCGACGTCCGCGTGGAGGTTAAGAAGCGCGGCGCCGTCTCGGTGGTGACCTATCCCTACAATCCGCTCGACGCGGTCGGATGGCACGGCGACCTTGCGCCAGTGAAGCTCAATGTCCGCGACATCCGGCCGGTCGCCAGCCACCGCTATCACCTGCCGCCGTCCGTACACTCGACGTTCCTGGCGGCGCGCTTTGTGGTCTGCACCTTCACGCCTAGGCCATTCGAGACCGATCCCGGCGCCCTCAAGGTGCCGTTCTTCCACAACAACGACGATTTCGACGAGATCCTGTTCTACCACGCCGGCGATTTCTTCAGCCGCGACAACATCAGCGCCGGGATGATGACCCTGCATCCCTCCGGCTTCACCCATGGGCCCCATCCCAAGGCGCTGAAGAACATGCTGGTCCAGTCCAAGCCGGCGACCGACGAGGTGGCGGTGATGATCGACACACGCGATCCGGTGGACGTGGCGCCCGAGGCCGCGGCGGTGGAGAACAGCGCCTATGTGGACAGCTGGAAAGGATGATCGACGGGGGCGCCGCGCCGCCGGGTGATCCCGACCTCGCGGCCATGGCCCAGGACGAGCTGGCGCGGGCGCTGACCCTCAAGTGGCGCGATCTCGCCGACGTCACCCCGTGGGGCGACAGCTATGAGGGGATCTCGCCCGCCGGTCGCAACGTGATGGTCGACCGCAGCTACATCTGGCGGTCCGAGACCGGCGGCGACATCCTGGTCGAGGTGGCGGTCTACGGCGGCCCGTCTCGCTATGACGCGGGCGAGCACGCCACCGCAGTGATTGCTCGGGGAGAACAGAACGGATGAAGCTGGCCTCGCTCAAGGGCGGGCGCGATGGGCGCCTCGTCGTTGTCTCGCGCGATCTGGCCTGGTGCGTCGATGCGGCGCCGATCGCCCCGACGCTGCAGACCGCGCTCGATGACTGGGACCGGTGCGAGCCGCAGTTGGCCCAACTGTCGGACAGCCTCAACGGCGGATCCCTTGCCAGCCGACGCTTCCGAGAGCACGAGGCCGCAAGCCCGCTGCCGCGCGCCTTCCAGTGGGCGGACGGCTCGGCCTACGTCAACCACGTGGCCCTGGTCCGCCAGGCCCGTGGCGCCGAAATGCCGGAAAGCTTCTGGACGGATCCACTGATGTACCAGGGCGGCTCGGACGGGTTTCTCGGGCCGCGCGATCCGATCCCGCTGGCTGATCCGGCCTGGGGCGGCGACTTCGAGGCCGAAGTCGCGGTGATCACGGGCGACGTCGCGCCGGGAGCCGGTCGTGACGAGTCCCTGGCCGGCGTGCGTCTCGTCATGCTGGCCAACGACGTTTCGCTGCGCAACCTGATCCCAGGCGAATTGGCCAAAAGCTTCGGCTTCTTCCAGTCTAAGCCCGCCGGCGCTTTCTCGCCGGTGGCGGTGACGCCGGACGAACTGGGCGCGGCCTGGGCGAACGGGAAGCTCTCCGGCGAGCTGCGCGTGGAGCTCAACGGCGCCGTTTTCGGCAGGGCCAACGCCGGCGTCGACATGACATTCGACTTCGGCCAGCTCATCGCCCATGCGGCCAGGACGCGCGCCCTTTCGGCAGGGACAATTGTCGGCTCGGGCACGGTGTCGAACCGCGACCCCGGCGGGGGGCCGGGCAAACCTGCCAACCAGGGTGGCGCCGGCTATTCCTGTATCGCCGAGCTGCGCACCGTCGAAACGATCGCCACAGGTGAGCCAAAGACGCCGTTCCTCAAGGCGGGCGACACCGTGCGCATCGAGATGATGGGGCCGGACCGACGCTCAATCTTCGGCGCGATCGAGCAGACGGTGACGGGCGATTGAACAGGCGATCGGAGGCGAGAGAGGTTCGACACTGCCTCTATCGCCAGAAGTGAAAGGCGTTCCACCCGCTCTGCATCGCCTCAGGCGGCGCGCCGAGCGTCGCGGCCAGCACGGCGGCCATGCGGAAAAAGGCGGCGCCTGCGCCCGGCACGAAGAAAATCAAGGCCAGGAGTGCGAGCCAGGATAACCCTTCGGCGCGGCGGAGCGTGGGCCCCAGGCTCGCAGGCAGGAATGGACGCAGGGCGTTGAAGCCGTCGAGCCCGGGCAGCGGCAACAGATTGAGGATGAGAGCCATGGCCTGGAGGAAGGCCAGCATGGCAAGGGCCGCGAAGAGGTCACCTGCCGCTTCGCCTTGGCTCGGCCAAAGGCGCAGGCCGGTCGCCAGGATCAGCAGGATGACCGCGGTGGCGGCGGGTCCCGCCAGAGCCGCGGCTGAACGCCACGCGCGGGAGCGCATCAGGTCATTGCGGAGATAGACGGCCCCGCCTGGAAACCCGATGCCGCCCAGCGCCAGGGCGAGGATCGGGATCAGCAGGGTGGTCTGCAAGGCGCCATAACGGCGCGGATCGAAATCGAGATAGCCTTTGGCCTTCACTGTGTGGTCGCCGCCAAGCCAGGCGACGCCCGCGTGGCTGAACTCGTGGACCATCACCGACAGCACCCAGCCGACGAGGACGAAGGCGAAGGTGACGATGTGCGGCGCCTGCCCGGTGAAGAGCAGGACTGCGCCCAGCGCCAGCCACAGCGCGAGAATGCCTGCCCCTACGAGGTTCGAGCCCTTGGCCGACGGCGCGGCGGTGGCGGTCTGCGTCAAAGCGGCTCCCCCGGTCCGAACGGCTTACGCCCGGACCCGGCAATGGCGCAAATCGCCCGGCAGGCGCCGCTCATTAGGCGGACCGCAAGTCGGTCAGTGCATCATGCCGCCCGATACCTCGATGCGCTGGCCGTTCACCCAGCGATTGTCTTCCGACAAGAGCGAGGCGATCATCGGACCGATGTCCTCGGGCAGGCCAGCCCGGCCCAGGGCCGTGCGGCTGGCGATGAACTTGTTCACCTCCGGGTTGTCGCGAACCATCCCGCCGCTGAAATCCGTGGCCACAGCGCCCGGCGCGACAACGTTCACTGCGATCCCACGCGGGCCCAGTTCGAGGGCCATGTACTTGGTCAGCGACTCCACCGCGGCCTTGATCGGACCATAGACGGCCCGGCCCTGCATGGGGTGCTGGGCCAGGGCGCTGGAGACGTTCACGATCCGGCCGCCGTCATTGATCAGCGGAAGCAGTTTCTGCGAGAGCAGAAACACCCCCTTGAAGTGCACGTTGAACAGCGAGTCCAGCTCCGCTTCGGTCGCGTTCTGGAAGCCCATGGCCGA
>DASXBY010000036.1:0-2229 GCA_036491455.1 Caulobacteraceae bacterium | reverse complement strand
CAGCCGGTGACCGGGTTGACCTTCTCGCGCTGGTAGAGGGCCATCATCTCCTTCTGCTGGCTGGCCGGGTCATCCTTGAGCTTCTTCTGCATGGCCTGCAGCTCGGGCTGAATCTTCTTCATCTTCACGCCCATCTCGTAGCCGCGATTGGCCAGGGGGAAGGTGATCACACGGATGACCACCGTCACCATCAGGATGGCCACGCCAACATTGCCGACCTGGCGGTAGAAGTACTCGAGCAGCGAGAAGATGGGCTTGGTCAGGAACCAGAGGATTCCCCAGTCCACGGCGTCGTCGAAGCGCGGGACGCCGAGGCTTGCCTTGTAGCGGTCGAGCACCTGCACGGTCTTGGCGCCGGTGAAGACATGGGTGGTCTCGACCGTCGTGCCGCCCGGCGGCAGGGCGCGCGCCGCGCCGAGGTAGGCGGCTTCGTAGATGTCGCCGCCCGTGGCGTCCTGGCCCATGCGCAGGCTGGCCTGAAGCCGCTCGGTCTGAGCCGGGATGAAGGTCGTCATCCAGTATTTGTCGGTGATCCCGAACCAGCCCCCGGTCGAGGTCCAGGACTGATCGGTTTTCTTCTTCCAGTCCTTGTAGCTGGGCTGGACGAGACTGAGCTTGTCCTCGCCCAGCATGCCGATGGCGCCTTCGTGGACGATGCTGCTTTTCGAGAGGGTGTTGGGCAGTCCGTAGCGCTCCGCCGAGGCGAAGGGGGCCAGGGTCACCGACGCGGCGCCGCCGTTCACCACCTGGTCGGTGAAGGTGAACATCGACTGACCGTCCACCGAGATCACGCGGGAGAAAGTGAGACCGCCCGGGCTGCGATAGGCGAGCGCGATGGGGTGACTGGGCGTCAGGGCGCCCGGCGTCACCAGGGTCCAGACGGTGTTCTGATCGGGCATGCCCGGCAGGTTCGCCCCGACCCAGCCCTGGAAGGCGAAATAGGCATCATCCGCGCCCTGCGGCGTCAGCAGTCGGACGAGCGGCGAGGTCTTGGCGACCTCCTCGTTGTAACCCTTGAGCTCGAGGTCATCGAGCCTGGCTCCCTTCAGGGAGATCGAGCCGGCGAGCCCCGGCGTGTCGATGGCGACGCGCGGACTTTGGGCGAGCGCCTGCGGAATGGTGATGACTTTCGCCACCGGCTGCGCCTGGACCGTGGGCGCGGTGGCGGCCGCCTTGGCCCGTTCGGCCGCGGCGCGCTTGGCCTGGGGCTCGATAATGAACATCTGGTAGCCCAGGAGAATGATTCCGGCCACGATGACGAAGACGATGAAGTTTTTGTTGTCGGTCGGCATGTGGCGGGGTTCGGCCCAGGTTTCGTGGCGGCGGGGAAGCGGCGAGTCGGCGCAGACCCGCTCCGGGGCTCACAGATCGGCGGCGAGCCTTATCAATGCGGATTTCATATCGTCAAGCAGTCGCGCCCAGGGCCGGGCAGCCGTCCCCTGGCGCGCGATGAACACATAGTCGCAACCGGGCCTGGCATGAAGGGGGGCCAGGAGCCTCGCCGCCTCCCGCAGGCGGCGCTTGGCGCGATTGCGCACGACGGCGCCGCCGATCCGGCGCGTGGCGGTGAAGCCGAGGCGGATGAGCGGGGCCTCGTCGGCGCGATGACGGGCCTGGGCCGAGATGGCGCCTACGGCGCAGGCCTTGCCCTTGGCCGCGGCCAGGAAGTCGCGCCGTTTCTTCAGGCGTTCGATGGGGGGCGGAGCGGTCGTTTGGCCAAACGGATCTTGGGCCGAACGGGGCTCTAGGCGGTCAGGCGCTTGCGTCCGCGCGAGCGGCGCCGGGCGATGAGCTTCTGGCCGTTCTTGGTGGCCATGCGCGCGCGAAAGCCGTGACGGCGCTTGCGCACCAGACGTGACGGCTGGAAGGTCCGCTTCACTTCACTTCGCTCCGGGCTTGGCGCGCCCCGATCGGCCGGGCGCAAATGAGCGCGCGGGGATAGGCGAAGGCGCCCCAACTGTCAACTTGGCGGCAGACTATCGAAGGCTGCGGCGGCGCTCGCCGACCCGAACGGCCATTTGCCAATCGCCGGTTTAGGCCGGAAGACAGGCGGGAGCCCGAACAGGAGACGCGCGATGTCACGAGGGATGGTGAGCGGAGTCCTGGCGATTGTTCTGGGCGCGATGGCCCACGCCGCCGCGGCCGAGCCGGCTTCCACTCTCCACGCCGCGCTCCGAGCGCCAGTTTGCGCTCGCCCGTGAGCTTGTCGAGGCGCACCGCCTTCTTCGG
>DASXBY010000035.1:0-16848 GCA_036491455.1 Caulobacteraceae bacterium | reverse complement strand
GGAAGAAGCCGAAGTTCGCCTGACCGCGGAGACCGACGCCGAGGTGCTGGTCTTCGACGTGGCCTGAAACCGCCTAGCCTTGTGGCAATTGCGAGGTGTTCCAGCCGCCGCCGAGGGCCTCGATCAGCGACACGGCGGTGGTCAGGCGATTGGCCTGCACCTGGGTCAGCGAATTCCTCGACTGGAAGGCGGTCACCTGGGCCTGGGCGACCGTGGTGTAGTCGACCGTGCCGGCCTGGTACTCGTTGAGGCTGATGGTGACGTTTTCCTGGGCATTGTCGTAGGCCGCCCTGAGTTGACCCTCCTCGACCTCGAAAACCTTTTGGGCGGCCATGTTGTCCTCGACGTTCTGGAAGGCGGCCAACACCGTCTGGCGGTAATTGGCCACCGCCTGGTCATAGGCCGCGTGGGCGGCGCGCACCTTGGCCGCGGTCAGACCGCCGTTGAAGATTGTCTCCGCCACCTGGGCGCCAAGTGACCAGAAGGAGCCGGCTGCGTTGACCAAGCCCCCGACGTTCGAAGCCGTCAGACCGCCTTGGGCGGACAGA
Source organism: Caulobacteraceae bacterium (assembly GCA_036491455.1). Lineage (GTDB taxonomy): Bacteria > Pseudomonadota > Alphaproteobacteria > Caulobacterales > Caulobacteraceae > Acaudatibacter. The sequence continues at coordinate 16,300 of DASXBY010000035.1, read as the reverse complement.
TTGAGGTTGGGGTAATAGGCGGCGACGGCGACGCCAATCAGTTCGCTCTGCGAGGCCGCAGTACGCTCGGCATTGGCTATGTCAGGCCGTCGCTGCAGCAGAGCAGAGGGAATGGTGGTCGGAATCTGCGGAACATTCAGATTCCACGGTCCCGGCGGCAGGGGGAGACTGGCAGGCGGTTCGCCGGCAAGCACGGCGATGGCGTCTTCCATGCGTGCCCGCTGCTGAGCCAGGTCCGTGTTGGCGGCTTGGGCGGACTCCAGGGTCGTCTTGGCGGTCAGAAGGTCGCTGCGGGCCGCGTTGCCGGCGTTGTACTTGTTCTGGACGACATCGAGTGCGTGCTGGTCGGCCGCGAGGATCGCGTCGTCATCCCGCTTTTCCTCGTCGAGCTGGCGCAGGATGAAATAGTCCGAGGCGAGTTCGATCTGGGCTGACAGGCGGGCGTTGGCGACCAGGGCTTCGCTGGCCTGCGCCTGGGCCTTGGCGCTGCGGACCTGGCGGCGCACCGCGCCCCAGATATCCGGGGCCCAAGTGGCGCCGACGCTGACCTGGTAGATCGAGCGCGTCCCGGTCGCGGTCGCTTTTCCCGTGCCACCCGTGCCGGTCCCCGTCCCCGTGGAGCTCGAGTTATTGTTCCCCGAGCCGCCCGCGACGGTGGCGCTGCCGTCGGCGGAGACGACCGGCCACAGCTGCGCCTGGTCCTCGGCGACGACGGCATGAGCTTCGCGGTAAGCGGCCTCGGCGGCGGCCAGCGTCTGATTGGAGACATTCACCCGCGCCTCGAGGGCGTTCAACGTCGGATCGCCGAACACCGTCCACCAGTCCTGGCGGTCAGAAGCGTCGGAAGGCTGGATCGGTGTCCAGCCATTGGCCTCCTTGTAGGCGGGCGGGGTCGGCGCCGAGGGCCGGTGATAATTGGGCCCGACCATGCAGCCGCCCATCATCAGCAGAGTCGTAAGGGTCAGGAAACGGGCGTGGGGCATGAAGTGACTCATCTTCAGAAGGCGGGCGCGGGTTCCGGCCTGAGGCCGCCAAGGCGGCCGCGCGGCCGGCGGTTGCGGCTCAGCCGGTCGAGATAGAGGTAGACGACCGGGGTGGTGAGCAAAGTGATCATCTGGCTGACCAGCAGGCCGCCGATGATGGTGACGCCGAGCGGGCGGCGAAGCTCCGAGCCCTCGCCCCAGCCGATGGCCAGCGGCGCGGCGCCCAGGATGGCGGCGAAAGTGGTCATCATGATCGGCCTGAATCTTGTCAGCGCCGCCTGACGGATGGCGTCGTGCGGGCTCATCCCGCCTTCGCGCTCGGCGGCGATGGCGAAGTCGATCATCAGGATGGCGTTCTTCTTCACGATGCCGATCAGCAGGATGATCCCGATCAGTGAGATGATCGTCAGCTCCATATGAAAGAGGATCGAGGCGACCAGGGCGCCGACGCCGGCCGAGGGCAGGGTCGAGAGCACCGTCAGCGGGTGGATGTAGCTTTCATAGAGGATTCCCAGGACGAGGTAGATCGCCACCAGGGCGGCCAGGATCAGCACCGGCTCGCTCGCCGTCGATTGCTGGAAGACCTTGGCCGTGCCTTGGTAGCTGCCGTGGACCGTCGCCGGCAGGTGGATCTGGGCCTCGGCCTGAGTGATCGCCCTGGTGGCGTCGCTGAGCGACTTTCCGGGGGCAAGGTTGAACGAGATGGTGGTCGCGGGCGAAGTATCCTGGTGATTCACCGAATTGGGCGTGGCCCCGTCGGCCCAGCTGGCCAACGCCGAAAGCGGCACGATGGTCTCGGGCGTGCTGCTTACGGCCACGCCCTGGGAAGCGGCCCGGCCCGGCGGCGCGGCAGGCCCGGCGACGGCGGTGGCGCCCACCGCCAGGGCGACGCCTGATCCGGCCGCCAAGGCGCCCGGCTGGCCGGCGGTGTTCGCCGAACGCGGCGCATTGGGATTGGCCGTCGAACCCAGAGCGCCGGACGTCGTCGCTGTGGACCCGCCCCCCTGGCCCGCCAGCAGGGTCGTGATCGGTGTCGAGAAGGAGGAGGTCGCGGCCGCCTGAGAGGCGGTCTGCTTGAAGGCGCTGGCTGCCTGGCTCGCCGTGGTGACCCCCGCTCGCGGCGGGACGATCGGCGCATAGGCGTTGGCCGCCAAGGTCGAGGGCGTGACGCCGGCGGCCTTTGCCAGGGCCGTCGAACTGGTCGGCGCGGGGGCCGTCGAGACCCCGCTCGCGGCCGTGCCATTGCTGACATAAAGGTCGGAAAGCAGGGTTGGATCCTGGGTGAACTTCGGATCGGCCTCCATCACCACGCGATACTGGTTGGTGTCCTTGTAGATCACCGAGACCTGACGCTGGCCAAAGGCGTCGTAGAGGGCGTTGTCGATCGCCGTGTTGGTCAGGCCAAGACGATTGGCCTGGTCCTGATTGATGGTGACATAGCTTTCGAGCGCATGGTCTTCCTGGTCGGTGTTGACATCGACCAGGGCCGGCTGAAGCTTCATGCCGTCGGCCAGCTTCGAAGCCCATTGACGAAGCTGGGTCAGGTCCTGCGCCTGAAGGGTGTACTGGTAGGTGGCGTTGGAGGAGCGGCCGCCGACCCGCACGTCCTGCACCGGGTTGAGGAACAGGGCGGCGCCCACCACCCGGGCCAGCTTGGGTCTCAGCCTCGCCACCACCGCCGCCGAGCCGCCCTTCTGCTGATTGCGGGGCTTCAGCATCGTGAACAGGAAGCCGCCGGCGGCATTGCTGCCCTGGAAGGCGACGACGTTCTGCACCGACGGGTCGTGGCGGACGATGCTGACCAGCTGGCGCATGCGCTTGCTGGTGATGGCGAAGGAGCTGGACTGGTCCGTTTGCAGGCCGCCGGCGATGGACCCGGTGTCCTGCTGCGGGAAAAACCCCTTCGGCGCGACGCCATAGAGGTAGACGCTGAGCACAATGGTGGCGACCAGTACGACCAACATCACCGGCCCGGCGTCGAGCGCCCAGTCCAGAGCCCTTTCATAGACCCTCTGCATCGAGGCGAACGAACGGTCGGACACGCGCGCCAGGAAGCCCGGACGCCGGCCACGCCGCGGCGGGTCGATGAGGAAGGCGCACATCATCGGCGTCGTCGTCAGCGAGATCACCAGCGAGATCAGCACCGCCGCCGAGAGGGTGATGGCGAACTCCCGGAACAGGCGTCCGACAATGCCGGCCATCAGCAGGATCGGAATGAACACCGCCACCAGCGAAATGCTGATCGAGGTCACGGTGAAGCCGACCTCCTTGGCGCCCAGAAGCGCGGCCTCGAAACGGTTCATGCCCGCTTCGACGTGGCGGGTGGTGTTTTCCAGGACGACGATGGCGTCGTCGACGACGAAGCCCGTGGAGACCGTCAGGGCCATCAGCGACAGGTTGTCGAGCGAGAAGCCGAGCAGGTACATCACCCCCAGCGCGCCCAGGAGCGAGGTGGCCACCGCCACGCTGGGGATCAGCACGGCGCGGCCGTTGTGCAGGAAGAAGGCCGTGACCGCGACCACCAGGATGATGGCGATGATCACCGTGCGTTCGACGTCGGCGAGCGAGGCGCGGATGGTGATGGTGCGGTCGGAGGCGACCTGCATGTCGATATCCGGCGGCAGGGACAGGCGCAGGTTCGGCAGCAGGGCGTTCACCCGGTTGACGGTATTGATGATGTTGGCGCCCGGCGTCCGTCTGATCACCGCAACCACCGCCGGCTTGCCGTTGAACAGGCCATAGTTGTGGATGTCGGTGACGCTGTCGGTCACCGTGGCGATGTCGCTGAGCCGCACGGCCGCGCCGCCCCGATAAGCAATCACCAGCGGGGCGTAGTCGGCGGCGGCGGTGGCGTTGTCGTTGGTGTAGATCTGTAGGCGGGTGTTGTTGTCCTGGACGATGCCCTTGGGCCGGTTGGCGTTGGCCGAGGCGATGGCCGCGCGCACGTCCTCCAGGCCGATGCCGTAGCGGGCCAAGGCCGGGGGATTGAGCTCCACCCTCACCGCCGGCAGCGAGGAGCCCCCGATGGTCACTTCGCCCACGCCCTTCACCTGGCTGATCTGCTGCTCGAGGATGTTGGAGGCGGCGTCGTAGATCTGGCCGGGTGTCCGCGTCTGCGAGGTCAGGGCGATGATCATGATCGGCGCGTCGGCCGGGTTCTGCTTGCGGTAGGTGGGATTGGAGTGGAGCGTCGCGGGCAGATCGACCCGGGCGGCGTTGATCGCCGCCTGCACGTCGCGGGCGGCTCCGTCGATGTTGCGGTCGAGGCCGAACTGCAGGGTGATGTTGGTCTGACTGGTGCGGCTCGACGAAGTCATCTCCGAGACGTCAGAGATGACGCCCAGATGCTTCTCCAGCGGCGTAGCGACGCTGGTGGCCATAGTCTCGGGACTGGCGCCGGGCAGGTTGGCGCTGACCGAGATCGTCGGGAAATCCACCTGCGGAAGGGGGGAGACCGGTAGCAGGAAGAAGGCGGCGACGCCGGCGAGCGCCAGACCCAGGGTCAGGAGGACTGTGGCGATCGGGCGCCGAATAAAGAGAGCCGAAAAGTTCATGGCGTCGCCGGGCCGGGATCCGGCTGGGCTTCTGAGACGCCCGGATCAGACTCGCCTTTGCGCAGATTGGGTCCTCCCAGGCCAAAGCGCCGCGCCAGACGGTCGAACTCGAGATAGATCACCGGCGTGGTGAACAGGGTCAGGGCCTGGCTGACGATCAGGCCGCCGACGATGGAAATCCCCAGCGGGTGGCGCAGTTCGGAGCCAACGCCCCAGCCCAGCATCAGGGGCAGGGCGGCGAACAGGGCCGCCAGGGTGGTCATGATGATCGGCCGGAAGCGCAGCAGCGCCGCCTGATGAATGGCCTCCCGGGGCGATTTGCCCTCCTGGCGTTCGGCGTCGAGGGCGAAGTCGATCATCATGATCGCGTTTTTCTTGACGATGCCGATCAGCAGGATGATGCCGATGATGCCGATCACCCCCAGGTCCTGGCCGGCGAGCATCAAGGCCAGCAGAGCGCCGACCCCAGCCGAGGGCAGGGTCGAGAGAATGGTAACCGGGTGGATGTAGCTTTCGTAGAGTACGCCCAGGACGATGTAGACGGTGACGATCGCCGCCAGGATCAGCCACAGCTCGTTGGCCAGCGAGGCCTTGTAGGCATTGGCCGCGCCCAGGAACGCGGTGGTGATGCTGGCCGGAACGCCGACCTTCTTCTCTACCTTCTGAATCGCCGAGACCGCCGAGCCCAGCGACACGCCGGGCGCGGTGTCGAACGAGATATTGGCGGCTGGGAACTGGGCCACGTGATTGACCTGCAGCGGCGAGAGCTTCTGGCTCACCGTAGCGATGGCCGACAGCGGCACGGGCACGCCCGACGTCGCGCTCAGATAGAGGTCCTTCAGCGCCCCTGGAGAGGTGATCGTCGCCGCGTCGGCCTGGAGGATCACTCGCTCCTGGCTCGACTGGGTGAAGATCGTCGAGATGATCCGCTGGCCGAAGTCGAAGTAGAGCGTGTCGTCGACCGTCGCCGGCGTGATCCCGAGCCGGGCGGCGGTGTCGCGGTTGATGTCGATGTAGGCGGCGAGGCCTTCGTTCTGCAGGTCGGAACTTACGTTGCGCACCTTCGGCTCCTCGCCCAGCGCCTGGACGAGCTTGTTGGACCAGCTGGTGACGCTCGCCGTGTCCGCGCCCTGGAGCGCGAACTGGTACTGGGTCTTTCCCCGCGAGGAATCGATGGTGAGATCCTGCACCGGCTGCAGGTAGATGTTGGCGCCGGGAACCCGACGGATTTCCTGCCTCAGCCGATCAAGGATTTTGGCCGGCGATGAGGTGCGATGGCCGAACGGCGCCAGATTAATCAGCATACGGCCGTTGTTGAGCGTGGTGTTGGTCCCATCGACGCCGATGAAGCTGGTCAGAGAGTCTACGTCCGGGTCCTGAAGGAGCTTGTCGGCGATCTTCTGCTGCAGAGTCGCCATCCCCGGATAGGAGATCGATTGGGCGCCCTCGGTGACCGCCTGGACGATGCCGGTGTCCTGGGTCGGGAACAGGCCCTTGGGAATGATCAGAAACAACAGAACCGTGAGCACCAGGGTGCCAATCGCCACCAGCAGGGTCGCCGGCTGGCGGTCCAGAACCCAGGTCAATGCCACGTCATAACGGTGGATGACGCTGTCGATGATCTCCTTGGAGCGGCGGCCGAAACGGCTCTCCTCCACGGAATCGTCAGTTCCCAGCCAGCGCGCGGCCAGCGTCGGCGTCAGGGTCAGCGAGACCACCGCAGAGATGACGATGGTCACCGCCAGGGTGATGGCGAACTCTCGGAACAGGCGTCCGACCACGTCGCCCATGAACAACAGCGGGATCAGCACCGCGATCAGCGACACCGTGAGCGATATGATGGTGAAACCGATCTGCTCGGCGCCCTTGAGCGCGGCCTGCATAGGGCTCTCGCCCGCCTCGATGTAGCGCGAGATGTTCTCGATCATGACGATGGCGTCGTCGACGACGAACCCGGTGGCGATCGTCAGCGACATCAAGGTCAGGTTGTTGAGCGAGAAGCCCAGGAGGTACATCACCCCGAAGGTGCCGACGAGCGAGAGCGGCACGGCGACGCTGGCGATGAAGGTGGCCGCCAGGCTGCGCAGGAACAGGAAGATCACCGCAACCACCAGGACGATCGATAGCATCAGCTCGAATTCGACGTCATGGACCGAAGCGCGGATGCCGGTCGTGCGGTCGGTGACCACCTTGACGGTCACGCCCTGCGGCAGGGAGGCGGTGAGATCGGGCAGCGACCGCTTGATCTGGTCGACCGTCGAGATGACGTTGGCGCCCGGCTGGCGCTGGACGTTCAGCAGGACGGCCGGGGTCTTGTTGTACCAGGCCCCGAGCTCGGTGTTTTCCGAGCCGGCGATGACCGAGGCCACATTCGACAGGCGCACCGGCGCCCCGCCCTGATAGGAGATGATCTGGTTGGCGTAGTCCTGGGCGCTGAGCAGCTGGTCGTTGGCATTGATGGTGTAGGAGCGGGTTGGCCCATCGAAAGAGCCCTTGGCGCCGTTTGCGTTGGCCGAGGCGATGGCCGTCGACAGCTGTGACATCGACAGGCCGTAGGAGGCCAGCTGGTTGACATTGGCCTGGATGCGCACCGCCGGCTTCTGGCCGCCGCTGACCGAGACGAGGCCCACGCCTGACAGCTGCGAGATCTTCTGGCCGAGCTGTTGTTCGCCATAGCTCTCGACCTGGGTGAGCGGCACGGTGTCGGAGGTCAGCGCCAGGGTGAGCACGGGCGCGTCGGCCGGATTGACTTTGGCGTATATCGGCGGCGCCGGCAGGTCGGACGGCAGCAGGCTGTTGGAGGCGTTGATGGCCGCCTGCACCTCCTGCTCGGCCACATCGAGGCTCAGGCTGAGGTCAAACTGCAGGGTGATGACCGACGATCCGCTTGAGCTGATCGAACTCATCCGGTCGAGCTGCGACATCTGACCGAACTGCACCTCCAGCGGCGCGGTCACGGTGGTGGCCATGACCTCGGGGCTGGCGCCCGGATAGGAGGTGGTGACCTGGATGGTCGGATAGTCGACCTCAGGCAGCGCCGAAAGCGGCAGGAAGCGGAAGGCCACCAGACCCACGAGGAGGATCGCGGCCATCAGCAGGGAGGTGGCGATCGGCCTCTCGATGAAGGGCCGCGAAGGATTCATGCGGTCGCCTCGCCGGAGGCCGTCAAAGGCGAGCTCACCGGGGTCCTAGCCCCCGTCGCTCTGGCCGCCGCCTTGGCCGCCGCCGGGTCTCCCGCCCTGACCGCCCCCGCCATATCCCCCGCGTCCGCCCTGGCCGCGATGGCGACCTTGCCAATTGCCGTTTCCGCCGTGGCCATGACCGCGACCTCCGCCGGCGACGGGATTCTGGCCCGGCAGGACGACCTTGGCGCCCTCTTTCAACCGGTCGCCGCCGTCGGTAATGACCGTTTCGCCGAGGTTGAGGCCGGAGGCGATGGACACGGACTCCGAGGTCGCTGGCCCGACCTTGACCGGCCGGGCCGTCACCGTCTGGTCAGACTGCAGCACCCAGACGAAATCGCCCTGCGGACCGTGGCGCACGGCCGTGGTCGGGACGGTCACCTGGTTTTTCAGGATGTCGACGAGAAGGGTGACGTTGACGAACTGATTGGGGAACAGCTTGCCGCCGGCATTGGGGAACACCGAGCGCGCCTTCACCGTGCCGGTGGTGGTGTCGATCAGGTTGTCGAGGGTCGCAAGCTTGCCTGTGGCGAGCAGGTTTCCGCCGGCCCGATCGTAGACGGTGGTTGTAAGGCCCGCGCCGCCCTGCTTCTCGATGGGGCCGATGTCGTCCTCGGGCACAGAATAGATGACCGTGATCGGGTCCATCTGGGTGACCACGGTGAACGGTGTCGCCTGGTTGGCGCTTATCTGATTGCCCGGATCGATCTGACGCAGACCCACCCGCCCTGAGATCGGCGCGATGATACGGGAGAAGGCAAGGTTCAGCCTGGCGGCTTCGACAGCGGCCTTGTCGGACTCCACCAGGCCCGTGTCCTGCTTCACCGTCGCCACCTGGTCATCGTAGGTCTGAGCGGCGATCGAATCCTGGGCGTGCAGCCGGGCGTAGCGGGCCAGGTCGCGCTGGGCGCCGGCCAGGTTGGCCTGGTCGTGGCCAAGCGTTCCGATGCTCTGGTCGAGCGCTGCCTGAAACGGCCTGGGATCAATCTGAGCGAGAAGCTGGCCCTTGCGCACCGTCTGGCCCTCTCGGAAGGCGATACGAGTCAGCTCGCCTGAGACGCGGGCGTTGACGCTCACCGTCGCCACCGGCGTCACCGCGCCTAGCGCACTTACCTGGATGGGGATGTCGCCGGCCACGGCCTTGGCCACGCCCACCGTGATCGCCGGTCGCCCGCTGGCGCCTCCGCCGAAGCCGCCGCGACCGCCCCTGCCGCCGGCCTTGCCGCTCTGCATCGTGCAGAAAGTGAGCAACGCGGCGATGGCGACCGCAATGGCGATCACCCCCAAGATGGCGATGAGCGTCCGCCCCGGCCTGCGCCGTCTCGCCGGCCGCCGGCCTGAAGGACCGGCCGAGTGGGGGCTGTAGTCGCTCATTCGCCCTCCGGGGCTGACGTCCCGGCTTGCGGGCCGGGCCTCGTGTCACACGCTTTGAGCAATTGGATTACGTCCGTGACATTTATGCACAATCTTCCCGACTTGATGGGGCCACCTGCAATGGCGCCGCCTTTCTGTTAGAGCGCAATCCGCAAGAGTGGGAACTGGCTTTGCAACAAGAACAAGCCCGGTGGTTTGGTTCCCCGGCGCGCTCGCGCGATCGCGCCGAGGATATGGCCAGCGAACGGGCCGTTCCGCTTGATCTCATCCGTCTCTAAAGAAAGGCCGCCATGGACCGGCGAGGGATCATTCTGGCGGGCGGCGCGGGCACGCGGCTGTATCCGCTGACGGTGGCGGTGAGCAAACAGCTCATGCCGGTGTTCGACAAGCCGATGATCTACTATCCGCTGTCGGTGCTGATGCTGGCGGGTGTCCGAGAGGTGCTGGTGATCACCACCCCGCATGAGCAGGAGGCGTTCCGACGCCTGCTCGGCGACGGCGCGCGTTGGGGTCTCGCCATCGACTACGCCGTCCAGCCGAAGCCCGAGGGCCTGGCCCAGGCGCTGATCATCGGCGAGGCCTTCGTAGAGGGCCGGCCCTCGGCCCTGATTCTCGGCGACAACCTCTTCTATGGCGCGACGCTGATGGAGATCCTGGCCCGCGCCAACGCCCGCGAGCGCGGCGCCAGCGTCTTCGCCTATCGGGTGCAAAATCCTCAGGCGTATGGCGTGGTCAGCTTCGATGCGGACGGCCGGGCCATGGCGATCGAGGAAAAGCCGGCGACGCCGAAATCCAGCCACGCGGTGACCGGCCTCTATTTCTACGATCACCGCGCGAGCGCCTTCGCTCGCGAACTCCGGCCCTCGGCCCGCGGCGAGCTGGAGATCACCGACCTCAACCGCCGCTACCTGGAAGCGGGCGAACTCAGCGTCGAGGTACTCGGCCGCGGCCACGCCTGGCTCGACACCGGAACCCACGCGGCCCTGCTCGATGCGGCGCAGTTCGTGCGCATTATCGAGGAGCGCGAAGGCCTGAAGATCTGCTGCCCCGAGGAAATCGCCTGGCGCAAGGGCTGGGTATCCGACGTCGAACTCGAGGCCCTCGCTCGCCCACTGCGTTCCAGCGGCTATGGCGAATACCTGCTCTCGCTACTGGCCGAGCGGTAGGGAGGAAGGGCGCTATGAAATTCCTGCCCACGCCCCTGGCCGGTGCGATGATCGTCGAGCCGCATGTCTTCGGTGACGACCGTGGATTCTTCATGGAGACTTGGCACCGCGAGAAGTTCGCCGCCTCCGGCATTGATGTCGCCTTCGACCAGGACAATCACAGCCGCTCCGCCAAGGGCGTATTGCGCGGCCTGCACTATCAGCTGCCCAATCCGCAGGGGAAACTGGCCAGAGTGGCGCTGGGCGCGGTGTTCGACGTGATCGTCGATCTTCGTCGCGCCTCGCCGACCTTCGGCCGCTGGTTCAGTCTCGAACTCTCAGCCGAGAACAAGCGGATGTTGTGGGCCCCGCCAGGCTTCGCCCACGGGTTCCTCGTTCTCTCTGAAGTCGCCGACTTCCTCTACAAGTGCAACGGCCTCTACGCGCCGACCGACGAGAAGGCCGTGCGCTGGAATGATCCGACGCTGGCCATCGACTGGCCGCTGAACGGCGTCCCGACCCTGTCGGACAAGGACGCGGCCGCGCCGCTCCTTACCGAGGCCGTGTTGTTTCCATGAAAGTGATGCTGACCGGCGCGGCCGGGCAGGTGGGCCGCGCGCTTGCCGACGCGGCGCCGGCCGGCTGGAGGCTGACGTCCCTGACCCGCAGCGATCTCGACATCGGCGATGAAGCGGCGGTAGCCCGGGTCGTTGAGACACTGGTGCCGGATCTCATCGTCAACGCGGCCGCCTACACCGCCGTCGACCGGGCCGAGAGTGAGCCGGATCGGGCCTTTCGGATCAACCGCGACGGCGCCGGCCATCTGGCGGCGGCGTCCCGCAGGTCAGGCGCTCGTCTGATCCATCTTTCCACCGACTTCGTTTTCGACGGGACGGCCGGCCGCCCCTACAGCCCGAAGGATTTGACCGGTCCGCTTGGCGTCTATGGGGCCTCCAAACTCGCGGGAGAGCAAGCGGTCGCAGCCGCCGCGCCAGAGGCGCTGATCCTACGCACCGCCTGGGTCTATGGTCCGGTCGGGTCCAATTTCCTGGCCACCATGTTGCGCCTGATGGCCTCGCGCCCCGAAATCGGCGTCGTCTCTGACCAGGTGGGAACGCCAACCTCGACCCTTTCCCTGGCGAGCGCCATCTGGACGATGACCGGCAAGGAGGCGTGCGGGATCTGGCACTATACCGACGCAGGAGCCGCCACCTGGTACGACTTCGCCGTCGCCATCGCCGAGGAAGCCGTCGCCGCCGGATTGCTTGCCAAGGCGCCGCCGGTCAGCCCCATCTCGACCGAAGACTATCCGGCCCCGGCCCGCCGACCGGCCTACAGCGTGCTGGACAAGAGCGCGACTTTCGCCCTGCTGGGCGAGCCCGCCCCTCATTGGCGAGTGGCCCTGCGCGCCGTGCTTGCTAGGATGGTGTCATGACATCGGTTCTGATCACCGGCGGGGCGGGTTTCATCGGCGCCAACTTCACCCGCCGCTGGCGCGCGCGGCGCCCGGCGGACGCCATCGTGGTGCTGGACGCCCTGACCTACGCCGGACGCCGCGCCAATCTCGAAGGTGCGCCCGACATCGTCTTCGTCCAGGGCGACATATGCGACCAGGCCCTCGTCGAGCGACTGCTGGCCGAGCATCAAACCGACACCATCGTCCACTTCGCCGCCGAGAGCCATGTCGATCGGTCGATCCATGGGCCGGACGCCTTCATCGAGACCAATGTGGTGGGAACCCACGCCCTGCTGAAGGCGGCGCGGAAGGCCTGGCTTGATACCGGCTCAGGGAGATCGCACCGCTTTCACCACGTCTCGACCGACGAGGTCTACGGCAGCCTGGGACCCGACGATCCGGCCTTCAGCGAGACCACGGCCTATGCGCCCAACTCGCCTTATTCGGCCAGCAAGGCCGCTTCGGACCACCTGGTGCGTGCCTACAATCGCACCTTCGGCCTGGAGACGACGATCTCCAACTGCTCGAACAATTTCGGGCCTTGGCAGCATCCGGAGAAACTGATTCCCCTGTTCTTGATCAACGCCCTGCACGGGCGCGCTCTGCCGGTATATGGCGACGGTATGAACGTGCGCGACTGGCTGCACGTGGCCGACCACTGCGCGGCTATTGAGCTCATCCTCGCCAAAGGCAGGCCGGGGGAGACTTACAACGTTGGCGGCGGATCGGAACTGGCCAACCTGACCCTGATCGAGCGGCTGTGTGCTGCTGTGGACGCTGCTTTTGCCGCTGATCCGGCGCTCGCGGCGCGGTTCGAGAGCGCGCCGGCGGGATCGGGCGGCGCGTCCGGAAAGCTGGTAAGCTTTGTCGCCGACCGGGCCGGACACGATCGACGCTACGCTATCGACGACGCCAAAATTCGCGCTGAACTCGGCTACGCCCCGGAGCGCGATTTCGCCGCCAGCCTCGCCGCGACGGTTTCCTGGTATCTGGACAACGAAGCCTGGTGGCGGAGCGTGATGTCCGGCGACTACGAGTCGTGGCTCAGGACCAACTATAAGCGGGCCTGAGCGGACACCTTCCCGCAGGAGGAAGGGCGCTCAGAGCCCGGCGTTGGCGAAATTCTCCTCCAGACGCGCTGACATTTCGTGACCAGGTAGTGCGCGCTCTCCCTCCATCACCGCCGAATAGATGAAATCGTGCTTCGTGCTGGGGACCTTGCCCTCGGCCCAGCCGACCGTCCGCGAGCCATCGGAAACCGAATTGCAACTCGTCTCGCGGCCGCCCGGCAGAACGGCGAAGGCCAGCGCCTGGCGTGCGCTCAGGAATCCCGGTCGGTCGCAGGCCGGCAGTCCGCGGACGCAGTCGAATCCGTCATTGTAGCTGTAGACGGTCTTGCCGGTCGTCCGATCGACGACCAGGACGCAGGTATTGGGGTCGCCGATTGACGTCTCGATCTGGGCGGTCAGGACGCCCGTGGGCAGCGCCGGCGCCTTAGGCCCGCACGCGGCGAGGCAGACGGAAAGACCGAGCGCCAGGAATAACCGACTCACGGCTTTCGTTCGCGGGCCGACTTGGGAAGCAAGGCGCGCAAGCCCTCACGTGTGAGATAGCCTGCATGATTCGCATCGAGCATGTCGAAGCGTTGGTCGGCCACAGCCAGCCACTCGGCCAAGGTGATATGTGCGTTGAGTTTCAGGTCGGCGCTCGACACCGGCTCTGGATCGGAGAGCAGCGAGACGACGTCTTCGGAGCCGCCGCGGGCGAAGCCCTGGCCGCCGATGTCGAGGTCCGCGGCGACCGATTTCTCGTAAGCGGCGATTTCGAAGCCATCGATCACGCCGTTGCTGTCGGCGTCGAGGTGTTTGAAATAGCGCTCCGCGTCGGCGCGGAATTCGGCCCGATCGATGCGCCCGTCGTGGTTTGCGTCGACCCTGGTGAACCATTGATCGAAGGCGTCGTTCGCTTGCGCCGTCGGGTGGAAGAGTTCGCCGAACGGGCTGACGAAAACCGGCGGCGGCTTCGGCGGCGCGGGCGCGCCGATCACAGCCCGCGGCGCGGCCAGGGGCGCGATAAGCAGCAGCAAGACGAAGAGCCACGGCCTCATGGCGCTTACCTAAGGCCCCCACATCCCGGCCGCCATGGGGCGAATTAGCTCACCCATCGCAGAGTCGCTGGCTCAACCGGATTGGCGAAGGGCCGGCCCTCGCGCCGGCTGGCCGTCCATTCGCGCTTCAGGGCCTGGTACCATTTGGCCTGCCGGTCGGCGTCGTCAATCCACAGCAGAGGCGGATCATACCTCAGGCCCCGGTTCTGCAGGTCGACCATATCGCCGTCCTGCCTGAGGAAGCGGCGCGCGCCCGCTCGGACCAGCGGGCCGGCGATGGCGAACACGGGGTGGTCCGACCAGACGACCTGGGTGATCCGGGTGCGGGATGCGGTGACCGGTGTCAGGCAAGTGAGCGCGAGCAACTGGCGGGTTCCAACCAGGATATGTTCCCATCGCAGACCCGGGAGGCGGAAGCTGATCTCGGTCGTCGGCGCCCCGCCCAGAAGCGCATAGGCCCGCGAATTGCTGGAGGGCGGATGGCGGACCATGACGAAGCCCAACTCGCCGGGCTCGAAGCGCTTGGCCTTCTCGTGCATAGAGCGCCGCGAACGCCACCACCACTGCCGGTGCACGAAGGGACCGTGGGCCGGATCCATCAGCCCGACGACAGCGTGATCGATGTGAGCGGCGAACTCCTGGCGGTCGACAAGCTTGGGCTTGCCCCCCACCACGCCTGGAATGATCGGCGGCGCCTGGGGCGGCGCTCCTCGCGCGCGGGGATCCTCGGCCATCCACACGAACACCATTCCCTGGCTTTCCGCCGTCGGATAGCAACGCACGGCGATTGTCGAGATATCAATGGAGTCGGCTCTGGTGAGTGACGGAATGGCCAGGCAACCGCCGTCCACGCCCCAGCGCCAGCCGTGATAGGGACATTCGACGCTCTCACGCCCGTCGGGTTCCCGGTGGAAGCGGCCGGCCGACAGGGGCGCGGCCCGGTGCGGGCAAATGTCGCGCAGCGCAATGACTTCGCCTGAAGGGGTTCGGCCGAGCATCACGGGCTCACCGAGAAATTCGTAGCGGGCCATTCGGCCCGGCCGAAGGTCGCCGCTCATCGCGGCGAAGTACCAGATATCCTTGAGAAATCCGCGGCCGAAGGCGCTCGCGCGGGTCTCGCCGTCGGTCATGGCGGCCATCTTGATGCGCAGCCAAGCCCCGCGCAAGGCGTCGGAAATCCATCGGGTAATCATCGGGTTGGGGTCGGCGAACCATCGGAGTGTCGTCCTGTCGGCGGCAGCCGCAGCGGCGCTTAATCGGAAACGTGAGACGCCGCCGCATCTCATGAGGCCGCCGGGCACGCCGCCTGCGCCTGTCATTCACCGTCGGGGGTCGCCCATAGCCGTTCTCCGACGCCATGGGAGTTCATCATGTTGAAGTCAGTGCTTATCGCTATCGCCGGGGCGGGCCTCGCCTCCCTGGCCGCCGCGCCGGGCTCTGCCCGGGCCCAACCCGCCTCCAGCCCCGAGTCGGTGTCTGTGCGGATCACCTACGCCGACCTGAACCTTTCGAGCCAGGAAGGCGCCCGCGAGATGATGGGACGCATCGAAGGCGCAGCCCGCATCATCTGCGGGGAGTCGTCCTCGAATAACGACCTTGCTGAACGCTCTCGCGAGCACGCCTGCGTCAACCAGACCATGTCCGGCGCGGTCCGCTCGCTCGACGCTCCGACTGTCACCGCGCTCAGCGAAAGCCGTCGCGGTGCGGGGACCTTCGTCGCCAGCCGCTAGGCCGCGACGAAAGGCCGGCGCGGTCCCTCACCGCCGGGGGGCCGCGTCGGTTACCCTTTTGCCTTGTCAGTAAAGCTTGCCAGTCGTGGACCGCATGCTCCTCCGAAATGGCCTCCCGTCGGCGCGCCTGATATCCTTTCCAGCCGACCGGCGATCTCGCCGGCCGGCGCCGGCGTTTCAGGCCGGCGAGCGCGAAGCGAGCCTAGGCGGGATGGCGTCTTCAATCCGTCACTCGGATCCCGTGCGCCTGGCGGCCATATCGGCTTTCCCCTTGGGGCCGCTCGAGGTCGATCCGCCCCGGCGGCGTGTCATCCGGCCAGACGGCCGCGCCGAGAACCTGGAACCGCGGGTGATGCAGGTGCTGGTCGCGCTCGCCAGAGCGGAAGGCCACATCGTCTCGCGGGGTGAGCTCATGGACTCCTGCTGGTCGGGGGTCCTGGTGGGCGAGGACGCCCTCACGCGCGTGATCGGCCGGGTGCGTCGCCTCGGTGAGGGCGTTGCCGAGGGGGCCTTCTCAGTTGAGACCGTTTCCAAGGTTGGGTACCGCCTGGCGGCCACCCATCTGGAGGCCGCCGGCGCGACCGCCCGGCCACCGCTAAGCCTGCCGGACAAGCCTTCGATCGCCGTTCTGCCGTTCAAGAATCTGTCCGGCGATCCCGACCAGGAATATCTCGCCGACGCGATCAGCGAGGACATCGTCACCGCGCTCTCGCGGTGGCGCTGGTTCTTCGTCATCGCCCGCCATTCCAGTTTCACCTTCAAGAACCGC
>DASXBY010000034.1:0-2564 GCA_036491455.1 Caulobacteraceae bacterium | reverse complement strand
CTGGAAATGTCGGTGAAGGGATAAGCGCCCCATGGACGAGACGCGCCTCACCCAGTTGGGTCACGAGACCCGGATCCTGGCCAGTCCCGAGGCGGCGATGCTGGAAACCGCGCCCAATCCGCACGCCGGCACGCTCTATCTCGCCCGGTTCACGGCGCCGGAGTTCACCTCCCTGTGCCCGGTCACCGGCCAGCCGGATTTCGCCCATCTGGTCATCGACTATGTTCCGGACGCGTGGCTGATCGAGTCCAAATCCCTGAAACTGTTCCTCGGTAGCTTCCGCAATCACGGCGCCTTCCACGAGGACTGCACGCTCACCATCGGCAAACGGCTGGTCGAGGCGGCCAAGCCATTGTGGCTGCGCATCGGCGGCTATTGGTATCCGCGCGGCGGCATGCCCATCGACGTGTTCTGGCAGAGCGGACCGCCGCCGGAGGGCCTGTGGCTGCCCGACCAGGGCGTCGCGCCCTACCGGGGACGCTAGGATTCATCCAGGCGATTGAGTTTGCCTCAATTGACAATTTGCCGGATGTTCACTATTTGTTCTACGCATGATTGCGAACCGCGTCCACGTCATGAGAACGATTACCTTTCGGAGCCGGAGCGACCGCAACTACGGTGGGTTTTACGGTGGGGACCACTCGGTGGTGATCGCGGCCACATCCGGCCGCACGCGCTCGAGCGGCGGTTCCGCGGGTGTGCCCAGATGAACGAAACCGGCCACGTGCTCGCCCTCGCCAAGGCCCAGCAGCCGGCCCGCGTCCTCATCATAGGCGTACCAATCGGTGATCCAGTTGGCGCCCCAGCCCATGGCCTGGGCGACGGCGATCATCATGGCGCACACGGCCCCGGCCGAAAGCCTCTGCTCCCATTCCGGGATTTCGCCCTCGGTGAAGCGCGAGATCACCGCCACGGTCAGCGGCGGCTGGCGGATTTTGCCGAGCTTGGCCGAGGCCTTGGGTCCGTCGGGCCGGCGACCGGCGATTGCCTCGAGGCCGCGCACGAACGCGGCCTTGGCCTCGCCTCTCAGGATTACGAACCGCCATGGGGCGAGCTTGCCGTGGTCGGGAACGCGCGCGGCCAGGGTGAGCAGGCGCGCAAGCTCCGGCTCGCTAGGCGCGGGTGCGCCCAGGCTCAGGGCCGAGGCGGAGCGGCGTCGGGCCAGGAATGCCAGGGTCTGCGGCGAGGCTTCGATGGGCAGGGGATCGCCGAACAACGGATTGCCGGACTCAGGGGCGGGCAGGGGGTGAACTCCGGGCTTGTTGATAATCATTTGCAATTAAGGCGCCCGCGGCTTGACCGCAACGGCGCGCGTCTCAATTCGGGTCCCGCCTCTGGCGGAGCGCGCAAGGCGGCGCCATATGCCCCAGAACGCCCGACGGCTAGCGAGGGAGCGCCAGATGGCCAATCGCCTGGAAGTGGTTGAGAAGGACGTCGCTCCGCCGGTCTGGGCCGCCCTGCGCAACGAAGCCGCCCATGCCGCCCAGGAAGAGCCGGCGCTGGCCGCGCTCTTGAACGCGGTCGTCCTGCGCCACGCCAACCTGGGCGCGGCGCTTTCCTATCAACTGGCCCGCAAGCTGAGCGACCAGGAACTGCGCGCCATGAGCCTGCGCGAGCTGGCGGAGGAAGCCTACGCCGCCGACCCGTCGATCATCGCCGACGCCGAAGCCGATCTTCAGGCGGTGTTCGAGCGCGACCCGGCGTGCAAGGGCTACGTGCAGCCGTTCCTCTATTTCAAGGGCTTTCAGGCGCTACAGACCTATCGCGTGGCCCACTGGCTGTGGCTCGAGGGCCGCGAGGCCATCGCCCACTATCTGCAGAGCCGCATGTCGGAGCTATTCCAGGTCGACATCCACCCGGCGGCGGTGATCGGGCGAGGCGCCTTCATCGACCACGGCACCGGCATCGTCATCGGCGAGACCGCGGTCGTGGGCGACGACGTCTCCATGCTCCAGGACGTGACGTTGGGCGGCACCGGCGCGGAGCGCGGCGACCGCCATCCCAAGGTCGGCAACGGCGTGCTGCTGGGCGCCGGCGCCAAGGTGCTGGGCAACATCACCGTCGGCGACCGCGCCAAGATCGCCTCGGGTTCGGTGGTGCTCAAGCCCATCCCTGCCGGCTGCACCGCCGCCGGCGTGCCGGCCAGGCTGGTGAATTGCCCGACGTGTCCGGAGCCCGCGCGCTCGATGGACCACAGCCTGAGCGACGCCGCCTACGACTATGTGATCTGACGCCCCAAGCTTGCGGCTGCGGCGAATGACGCTAGGGTTCGCGCCGGCTTAAACCCCTGGCGAGGCGCCCGTGGATCAAAAAGACATCGAGCGCGTGCAGGCGCACCTGAAGCGCACCTTCGGCAATCCGCACATCGCCGTGAAGGCCAGGCCCAAGCAGAAGGACTCGGCCGAGGTCGAAATGAAGGGCGAGTTCATCGGCGTGATCTACGAAGATGAGGACGAAGCCGGCTCGTTCATGTTCGAAATGGCGATCCTGGCGGAGGACCTGGACGCCTAACGCCAACCTCCCTCCCCTTGATGGGGAGGGTGGCCCAAAGGGCCGGGTGGGGT
>DASXBY010000033.1:0-1690 GCA_036491455.1 Caulobacteraceae bacterium | reverse complement strand
TGGAACAATGCCGCAAGCCGATCATAGCCGCGGTGGCCGGCTATGCGCTCGGCGGCGGCTGTGAGCTGGCGATGATGTGCGATTTCATCCTGGCGGCCGACACCGCCAAGTTTGGCCAGCCGGAGATCAATCTCGCCGTCGCTCCCGGGATCGGCGGCACCCAGCGGCTCACCCGCCAGGTCGGCAAGTCCAAGGCCATGGAGATGATCCTCACCGGCCGGATGATGGATGCTGCCGAGGCCGAGCGCGCGGGCCTCGTCAGCCGAATCGTCCCCGCGGCCGAGCTCGTCGGCGAGGCGCTGGCAACGGCCAAGAAGATCGCGGGTCAATCACCGCTGGCGGTGATGATGAACAAGGAACTGGTCAACGCCGCCTATGAAACCAGCCTCACCCAGGGTGTGAAACTTGAGCGTCGCCTGTTCCACTCCCTGTTCGCCTTCGAGGACCAGAAGGAGGGCATGGCCGCCTTTGTGGATAAACGGAAGGCGAAGTTCGAGGGCCGCTGAGGCGGCCTTCATCCCCGAGATCGATCACGTGAGCTGCCGCCGGATCGCGCATAGCCATTGTCCAGGCCCGGCTTTCGCGCCGGGCATCAGCCGCCGTTTCGATAGTCCACGTCGGCCCAGGTGAGGGCTTCCATCTGCTTGCGCCGTGGACCGAGGTAGCCAAACAGGAAGGCCGCCACCTTGCGCATCTGGATCTCCTCGCTGCCTTCGGTGATCCGGTAGCGACGATGGTGGCGGTAGATGTGTTCGAATGGCTTGTGCCTGGAATAGCCGATGCCGCCATGGGTCTGCATCGCCCGGTCGGCCGCTTCGCACACCAGGCGGTTGGCCCAGTAGTTGCACATCGAGACCTTGTCGGAGATCTGACGTTCGACTTCCTTGTGCTCCATCCGGTCGATTTCCCAGGCGGTCTTGCGGATCAGCAAGCGCAGCATCTCACATTGGGTTGCGAGTTCGACCAGTGGCCACTGAATGGCCTGGTTTTCCGATAGAGCCTTGCCAAACGGCTTTCGAACCCGGGCGTATTTGACGCTCTCCTCGATGCAAAAGACCGCCGCGCCCAGTGACGAGGCCGCCTGCCGGATACGGTTCTGGTGGACGAATGACTGGCCAAGGCCGAGACCGCGACCCTCCACGCCCCAGATGGCGTCATCGCTCACCCACACGTCGTTGAGGCTCACCCGTGGGTGGTCGGTGGGCATGTTGAAGGTCCAGAGATATTCCTCGACCTTCACGCCGGACGAGTCAGCAGGGACCAGGAAAACGGTGATCCCCGCCGCATCGCCGTCCTCGCCGCTAGTGCGGGCGAAGACCATGACGTGCGTGGCGGCGTGCATGCCGGTGGTCCACATCTTCTCGCCGTTGATCCGCCAGCCAGCGACGCCGTCCTTTTCCTCGCGTATGGCGCGGGTCTCCATGTGGGTGGCGTCGGAGCCGTGGTAAGGCTCAGTGAGCCCGAAGCCGGAGCGGATCTGCCCCTTCTGCAAGGCTTCGCCATAGCGCTCGTACTGGGCGTTGGTGGCGAACGTCTTGAACATGATGATGAAGGGATTGTTGCCGACGATCGAGTGTTCGGTCTGCAGGTCGTTGTGCAGGCCAAGGCCCTTCGCGGCGAGGTGCTCGCGGATCACCGCCATGTCGAGGTTGGTGCCACCCTTGCCACCCCACTCGACCGGCCAGCCGTA
>DASXBY010000032.1:0-5603 GCA_036491455.1 Caulobacteraceae bacterium | reverse complement strand
GAGCGCCGCCGCCTACCCCGCGTTCCTCAGGCCGGCGGCGACGCCGTTGATCGTCAGGTGGATGCCCTCGCGGACCTCGGGGCTGTCATCGCCCGAGCGGCGCCGGCGGATGAGCTCGATCTGCAGGTGGTTCAGCGGGTCGATGTAAGGCAGGCGTGAGCGGATCACCGCGGCGAGCGCGGGGTTGTGCTCCAGCAGCTGGCTCTGGCCGGTGATGGCCAGCAGCGCGCCCACCGTGCGCTCCCACTCGGCGCGGATCTCGCCATGGATGCGTTTAGCCAGCACGCCGTCATCCAGCAGGCCGGCGTAGCGGCGGGCGATAGCCAGGTCGCCCTTGGCCAGCACCATTTCCATGTTGGCCAGGATCGAGGCGAAGAACGGCCAGGCGGCGTGGAACTCCCGCAGGGCCTCGAGGCTGGCGCCGGAGCGTTCGACCGCGGCGCCGAAGCCGTACCAGCCCGGCAGCATGGCCCGCGATTGCGACCAGGAGAACACCCAGGGGATGGCGCGCAGGCCCTCGATGGTGCGGCTGGCGACCCGGGATGTCGGCCGGCTGCCGATGTTGAGATCGGCGATCTCGCTGATCGGCGTGGCGGCGAAGAAATAGTCGGCGAAGCCAGGCGTCCCGTAGACCAGCGTCCGGTAGGCGGCCATCGCCTCCCGCGCCAGCCCGTCCATCACTGCCCCGCGCGCCTCGTCCGCGTCCGATGAGCCCGCGCGCCTGAGCGACGCCAGGATGGTCCCCGCGGCCAGGGTCTCCAGGCTTTGCGCGGCGAGCTCGGGGTCGGCGTATTTGTTGGCCACCACCTCGCCCTGCTCGGTGACCCGGATCCGGCCGGCCACCGTGTCCGGCGGCTGCGACAGCAGGGCTTCGAAGCTGGAGCCGCCGCCGCGACCGACGGCGCCGCCCCGGCCGTGGAAAAGCTGCAGCCTCAACCCGGCGTCCCGGGTCGTCGTCGCCAGCGCCTTCGACGTTTGATGCAACTCCCACGTCGAGGTCAGGTAGCTCCCGTCCTTGTTGGAATCGGAATAGCCGATCATCACCTCCTGCAAGCCCCCTTCGGCGAGCAGGCCTTTGATCAGCGGCAGGGCGAAGTAGCGGGCGAGGGTCGCCGGCGCGGCGCGCAGGTCGGCGATGGTCTCGAACAGAGGTTCGGCTAGGATCCGCGCCCTGGCCGGCGCGCCTGGGGTGAAGAGGCCCACCTCCTTCAGCAGGATGTAGACCTCGAGAAGGTCGGAGACCGAGGTGGTGTTGGAGACGATGTAGGCGCGGATGGCGTCCTCGCCGTAGTGGTCCTTGATCCGCGCCGCCTCCACGAGGATGGCGTGCTCGCTCAGGGTCTCGGCGCTGTAGTCGGCGAAGGGCGACCACAGGAGACGGCTGTGAGCGAGTTCGCGCAGCAGCAGCGCGCAGCGGGCCGCCTCGTCCAGCGCCTGATAGTCGCCGCACACCCCCGCCGCTTTCATGAGCTCGCCGACCACTCTCGCGTGAACCGCCGAGTTCTGGCGCATGTCCAGCGTAGCCAGGTGGAAGCCGAAGGCCTCGATGGCCCGGATGAGGTCGGGCAGGGGGCCGCGGCCGAAGGCCGGTCCATGGTGGGCGAGGAGCGACTCGAGGATCGTCCGCAGGTCGGCCGTCAGCGCCGCCGGCCACTCGTACGCGGGCGCAGCGTGGACCGATGGCCTAGGCGGCGCTTCGCCGGTGAGGGCCTGGTAGGTCGCGGCCAGGCGCGCGTAGATCCCGGTGATCGCCTGGCGGTAGGGCTCGTCGGCGCGATGCGGCGAGGGATCGCCCGCCGCCTGCGCCAGGGTCGTCAGCGCCGGACTGACCTCGGCGAGGCTCGAGGAGATGGAAAGGTCCGCGCCCAGCCGGTGGACCGCCTCGAGGTAGAAGCGCAGCACCGCCCGCGCCTGATGCGCCAGCGCCTGAGCCATCACCTCCGCGGTGACGTTGGGATTGCCGTCGCGATCGCCGCCCACCCAGCTGCCGACCGTCAGGAAGGTCGGCGGCGCCTCGCCCAGCACGTCGCGCCAGCGAGCGTAGAGGGCCGGCAAGGCCGTCAGGAAACTCCGCTCGAAATAGAAGATGGCGTTCTCGATCTCGTCTGAGACGGCGATCCGCACCCCGCGCAACAGCCGGGTCCGCCAGAACAGCGACACCTCCCGCGCCAGCGTCTCTTCGGCCAGGCTCCTGGCGGCCGGATCGGTGGCCGACTGCAAAGCGGCCAAGGCGTCGGCGATGGCCGCCTGGCGATCGAGCACGCTCTTGCGCCGCACCTCGCTCGGGTGGGCCGTGATCACCGGCGCGACGAAGCCCTCCTGCAAGAGCGCCAGGACCTGCTCCCGCCCGACGCCCTCTTGAGCCAGCGCCTCCACGGCGCCGGCCAGACTGTCCGCCCGCGGCGCCGATGTCGGACCCGCGCGGCCGCGCCGCCTCTGGGCGGCGTCCTCGGCGATGTTGGTGATCTGCAGGAAGCAGGCGAAGGAATGGGCGAAACGGACGGTGTCGGCGAGGCTGAGGCCGCCCAGGCGTTCCGCCAGGCGCCGGCCGGCCTCGGCCGAGCCCTCGCGGTGGAAAGCGACCGAGGCGCGGCGGATTTCCTCGATCTGGTCGAAGACCTTCGGCCCGTCCTCGGCGCGGATGACATCGCCGAGCACCCGTCCCAAGAGGCGGATGTCTGCCTGCAGCTCAGTGCGCGCGTCCGGTTCGACCGAGGTTGACGGCAGGGAAGTCATCACCCGCCGCTACAGCACGAAGTGGACCTGAGGAACAGCGAGACGGGCTCAGGCGGTCGGCGAGAGTACTCTATTCTCCGCTCATCCCCGCGAAGGCAGGGACCCAGGCCTTTTATGAGTCCCCGAGCCTTACGATGAAACACCTGAGTCCTGGATCTCGCCGCTACGCGCGGCTCGTCCAGGATGAGCGGAGTTTGTTCATGGCGCCGGCGCCTCGTCGCGAGCACTTGCGAGCGGCGTCATCTAGGGCCCGCGAGCGGCCGAAGGGCGCAGCGAGCTGGGCCCGTGGACTCCCGTGGGACTTCGTTATTTCGCGCCGTAGACCAGCGCCACCTTGGTGAAGCCCGGCTCACTCGAATCGAGGTTCACGTAGAGGTTCCGGTTGGTGCCGGCCTGGGCGTAGATCAGCACACGCGGCGGCGACGGACTCTGGCTGCCGGGCAGCTGCAGCTTCCACGCATTCGTATCGAACGTCCGCGCCAGGGCGCCGGACGAGGCGGCGCCGTCATAGAATCTCGCCACGTCGTCCGACTTGGCCGGCACGGTGTAGGTGATCACCCCGCCGTTGGCGAAGGTCGAGGTCGAATCGACCCACCCGCCGCCGTAGATCGGGGCGTAGGAGGGCGTATTCGGCGGCAGGATACGCTTCATGGCGGCGACGCAGTCTGGGCCGCAGATCGCGACCGGGGCCGCCGCCCTGCTGCAGGCGCCGAGCGTCAGGACGATACTCAGCGAAACGATCGCTCTGTTCATGAATGGCCCTCCCCCTGGGCAAGAACTGGCGATTTACATACACGATAGCTTGACCGGGCGCACGATCTTCCACTGCGCGAAACCGTCGCACCAACGGCTTTGAGCCGCGCCCGACGAGTCATTCTGACGAGCGGACGCCACACAGTCCTTTGAAATTCCTGGGCTCGGCAAGAAGTGTCTTTGCAAGCGGCGCCGATCGTGATCCCTAAATCGCGGGCGGCGTCAGACCGCCAGCGCCCGGATACGGGAGGGGAAATCATGCGTCGCACGCGCCTATTGTCGACGGCCACCCTGGGTCTCTTCGTCAATTTCGCCGCTTCGACCTGGCTTGCTTCGCCCGCGTCGGCCCAGACGACGACCGCCCAGTCCGCCGAGGCGGCTGATTCACTGGCCGTGTCCGAAGTCATCGTCACCGCCCAGCGGCGCGAGGAGAACCTGCAAAAGGTGCCGGTTTCGGTCAGCGTTCTCAGCGGCCGGGACCTGAAGGACCTGCAGGTCAATTCCGCCTTCGACCTGCAGTTCTTCGTGCCGAACCTCGTCGTCGGCACGACCCAGACCGGCGGCGCCCTTGCCCAGACCTATCTGATCCGCGGCCAGAGCCAGGCGGCCGATTTCGCCCCGTCCGGCGTGGTCGTCTACCTCGACGATGTGCCCGTGCAGACCCAGGAGGTGGCGCTCTCCAACTATGACATGGCCTCGGTGCAGGTGCTGGAGGGCCCCCAGGGCACCCTGTTCGGCCGCAACACCAATGGCGGGGCGGTGCTCTTCACGCCCAACAAGCCGACATCGACTTTCGGCGGCTACCTCACCGGCCGCTACGGCAATTTCAACGATGGCTATGGCGAGCTGATGCTCAACCTGCCTGTGAGCGAGATCCTCGCCATCCGCGTCGCCGGCAACCTCGAGCGCCGCGACGGCTACACCCGGAATATCGGCGGCCCGGCGGAGGACAACCTCAGCTATGGAACCTGGCGCGTCGGCGTCGATTTCAAGCCGTCGAGCAAGTTCGACAGCTACACCCTCGTCAACGGCGAGAGCGCCGACGACCGTTCGCCCGGCTGGGTCCTCACCGGCGTTTCGCCGTGCCTCGGCCCTTCGCAGAACGCCTCCTGCTTCTTCAACAAGAACACCCTCCTCAACCCCTTCGCTTTCTTCCCTGAGCCCAATCCCTACCTGGCCCTGGGGCTGGTGGACCTCGAGGACGCCTTCGCCGAGCAGCAGGCCCTGGGAAACCGAACGGTGGACAATCCCGTCCCATCGAGCGAGCACGAGGACGGCGTGGGCGTGGCCAACACCTCCACCTTCGACCTTGGCGCGGGTTTCGGCGGCGGCGATATCACACTCAAGAACATCATCGGCTATCACGCCCTGAACACGCGCAACTTCAACAACTTCACCGGGACGATCGATCAGGCGCTCAGCGTCGGTTCGGCCACCCACACCCGGACCTTCACCGAAGAGTTCCAGGTGCTGGGCCACACGGGCGATGACGTCTTCCGCTGGATCCTCGGCGTCTTCTATTCGCACGAGACTCAGGCGCCCTACAGCGACGCAGACCCGTCGCTGGCGTCAAACACCGGCTACGTGGTCTCACCCTTCCTGTTCGATGAAACCGAGTTCTTCCACCAGACGCTGAACAGCATCGCCATCTACGACCAGGGGACCATCGACCTTTCCCGCTGGGTCCACGGCCTCAGCTTTACTGACGGCTTTCGCTACACCTGGGACACGCCCAGTCTCACCGAGCAGATTTTCCAGATCTATTCGCCGCTCAATGTTCTGGGCGTCCCGCCCGGCCAATACTGCGCCCTCGCGCCCAGCGGAAATCCGAACGTCACCGTCGATCTGGCCAACTGCCTGCTCACCGCCCACGCGCACTTCAACGCGCCCAACTGGAACCTCTCGCTCAACGAGCAGGTGAACGACCACGTGATGGTCTATCTGGCCAGCCGCCACGGCTATAAGTCCGGCGGTTTCAACACCGAGACCGTCGATCCGGATTTCTTCATCTTCGGCCCGGAAAAGCTCACCGATATCGAGCCGGGTGTGAAGTCCGAGTTCAACGTCGGGTCGGTGGCCGTGCGCCTCAACGCCGACGTCTTCTACGACTGGTA
>DASXBY010000031.1:0-8455 GCA_036491455.1 Caulobacteraceae bacterium | reverse complement strand
CACGCGCCTGGCCGAGTTCCGCGACTGGTCGGAGGGCCTGATCCAGAGCCTCAATCCACTGCGGACGCCAGAACAGACCGAACACATGATGCGGGCCTCCGAGGCGCTGTGGGCGTTCATGTCCAACATGCTGGTCATGCGCCGCGCCAAACCCGAAGACGACCTCGTCACTGACATGGTCCAGTTGCAGGCCGCCGGCGCTGATATCGGCGACGCCGATCTTGTCACGAACCTCATCTCCCTGCTGGTCGGCGGCAATCTCACGACTACCGACCTCATCGGCAATGGCGTGCGCCAGTTCCTGCTCAATCCCGCGGAGCTGGAAAAGCTCAAGGCCGATCCGTCCCTGATTGGCGCGGCTGTGGAGGAAGTACTGCGCTTTGACCCGCCGGTGGATATCACCGGCCGCATCGCCTCGAAGGAAATGGAAGTCGGCGGCTGTCCGATCCACGCGACCCAGTCGATGCTGGTCTCGCTGCGCGGCGCCAACCGCGATCCGGATGTGTTCGAGAACCCCGACAAGTTCGACATCACCCGCAAGAAAAGCCCGCACGTCTCCTTCGGCGGCGGCGCGCACATCTGCATCGGCGCGCCTTTGGCCAGGCTCGAGGCGCAGGTCACCCTGGTTCGGCTGTTCGAGCGGTTCCCGAACCTGAGGCTCGCCGATCCCGGCGCCGCGCCGGAGTGGCGGACTCTGCCTTTCTTCCGCGGCCTGCAGCACCTCGAGGTGACGACCTAGGTTCGCGTTCCTCAGACGCCGGGCAGGGGTCTTGCCCCGACTCCGATGATGGGCCTTAAGGCGCGGCATGCGCCTGGCCTTCACCCTCGTTGCGCCCGACCACGATCGACTCCAGGACGCCATTCCGGCGGCGCTCGAGGCCGTGGCGCAGGCCGGCCGCCCGGCGGACGGACTGGAGGTGCTGGGCGAAGGCGCGGCCGACATCTTCGTGGAAGGGGCCGCGCTTGCCGATTTGCGCGCCGCTGCCCGCCGAGGTCTCGAGCGCGCCGGCGTCGACTTCTGTGTCCAGCCGGCCGAGAGACGCCTCAAGCGCCTGCTTGTGGCAGACATGGACTCCACCATCATCGGCTGCGAATGCCTGGATGAGATTGCCGACTATGCCGGTCTCAAGGTGGAAATCTCGGCGGTCACCGCCCGTGCCATGGCCGGCGAGATTCCCTTCGAAGAGGCGTTGCGGGCGCGGGTCGCGCTTCTGGCCGGCCTGGAGATCGGGGCGCTGCAACGCACCTTCGATGAGCGGGTGCGTCTCAATCCGGGCGCGGCGACGCTGGCCAGGACCATGACGTCGCTGGGCGCGCGCTGCGTATTGGTCTCCGGCGGTTTCGACTTCTTCACATCGCGGGTGGCTGCCGTGGCCGGCTTCTCAGACAACCGCGCGAACCGCCTCATCGACGATGGCGCGCGCCTGACCGGAGAGGTCGCCGAGCCAATCCTTGGGCGCGAAGCCAAGCTAGCGGCGCTTACGCAGGAGGCGGCGGCGCTCGGCCTCGAACTCTCGCAGACGATCGCCGTCGGCGACGGGGCCAATGACCTCGCCATGGTCGAGGCCGCCGGCCTCGGCGTCGCCTACCATGCCAAGCCGATCCTCGCCGAACGCGCCGACGCCCGCGTCGAGGTGGGCGACCTGACGGCCCTGCTCTATTTCCAGGGCGTCGGTCAGGATGTCTTCGCATGATCCCGCCACACGCCATTGAAGCGGTGGTCTTCGACATGGACGGCCTGATCCTCGACACCGAGACGATCTATCGCGAGGTGATGATGGAGGCCGCTGGGGCTCATGGCGCGGAGCTTCCGGATGCGGTCTTCCTGGCGATGGTCGGCCTTCCGGCGGACTCCAGCCGGCTCGTGGCGCTCGACCATTTCGGCGACGACTTCCCTTACGAGCCGTGGATCGGCCACGTCTCGGAACTGGCTCACGTGCGGCTCGCCGACGGCGCCCCCCTGAAAGCCGGCGTGGTCGAACTCCTCGACCGCCTGGACGCGCTCGGGCTCCCGCGCGCGATCGCGACTTCTTCCTCAAGAGCCGGTGTGGAGCGGCACTTGCGGCCGGCTGGCTTGCTCGACCGCTTCAACGCGGTGGTCGCCGCCGGCGACTACGCCAAGGGCAAACCCGATCCCGACCCGTTCCTTACTGCCGCCACCCGCCTGGGCGTCAGGCCTGAGCGGTGCGTGGCCCTTGAGGATTCGCACAACGGCGTCAGGGCCGCCCACGCAGCGGGTATGATGACGGTGATGGTTCCCGACCTGTTGCCGGCGACCGACGAGATGCGCGCCCTGGCCATGATGGTCCTGGGCAGCCTGCACGAGGTGGCCGAGCGCCTGTTTCCCTGAACCTGTCACGCAAGCTAGAAGGCGCGCGTGACCCTCGTCATCAATCGTCTCGTCAAGCGCAAAGGCCAGACCGTGGCGCTCGATGGCGTCGGCCTCGAGGGGCGCGACGGGGAGTTCCTGGCGATCCTCGGCCCTTCAGGGTCGGGTAAGACGACCTTGCTGCGCATCCTGGCCGGGCTCGAGGCGCCGGACTCCGGGGAGGTCAGCCTCGGAGGCGAGGATTTCCTGAGGCTTTCGCCGCGCCAGAGGCGCGTGGGTTTCGTCTTCCAGCACTACGCCCTCTTCCGCCACCTGACGGTGGCCGCCAATGTCGCTTTCGGTCTGGAGGTGAGGCCGCGACGACTTCGGCCGTCCAAG
The DNA here is from genome assembly GCA_036491455.1 of Caulobacteraceae bacterium. Taxonomy (GTDB): domain Bacteria; phylum Pseudomonadota; class Alphaproteobacteria; order Caulobacterales; family Caulobacteraceae; genus Acaudatibacter. The sequence continues at coordinate 5,748 of DASXBY010000031.1, read as the reverse complement.
GCAGAAATCGGCGCCAGGGTCACGGCTTTGCTGGCGCTGACCGGGATCGAACGATTAGCCCAGCGCTATCCATCGCAGATCTCGGGCGGCGAACGGCAGCGGGTCGCGGTCGCCCGGGCCTTGGCGGTCGAGCCGCAGCTTCTCCTGCTCGATGAGCCTTTCGGGGCGCTCGACGCCAGGGTGAGAGCCGAGCTTCGTGGCGAGCTCCTTCGCATCCACGCCGAGACCGGAATCACGACCCTGCTGGTCACGCATGATCAGGACGAGGCCATGTCCATCGCCGACCGGGTGGCCGTGATGAACAAGGGCCGCATTGAGCAGATCGGGACGCCGAGGCAGCTGGTCGCCTCGCCGACCTCGGCCTTCGTGGCCGATTTCCTGGGCGAGACCCCTTCTGGATGGTCGCACCGACAATTGGCACACTGACCAGGTTACCGGGTGTTAACGCCGCTGGCCGGGCGGCGTGGTTGTAAGCCATCACGCCTCGCCTTATCAGGGAGGCCCGGCGGCGGAGGGGCGCCCCTTGTCATGGGACCTGGATGAGCCGCTCGCATTTCACTGCCCTTGCCGTTTCAACATCCGTGGCGCTTGGCGTCCTGGTTGCGCTTGGCGCTGCCGCCGCCGTCGCTGACGACCCGCCCTGGGCGCAAGCCAAGAGCGACATCCCGCCGGATGCTGCAGTACGCTTCGGGGTCCTGCCCAACGGCATGCGCTATGCCGTGATGAGAAACGCCACGCCCGCCGGCCAGACGTCGATCCGCCTGCGCCTTGGTTCAGGCTCGCTGGAAGAGCGCGCCGATCAGCAGGGCCTGGCCCACGTCCTCGAGCACATGGCTTTCAAGGGCTCGACGCACGTGCCCCCGGGCGAGATGCTGAAGATTCTCGAGCGTGACGGTCTGGCCTTCGGCCCGGACACCAACGCCGAGACCGGCTGGACCGAGACGGTCTACCAACTCGACCTGCCGAGAAGCGACAAGGGCCTCATCGACACCGGTCTGATGCTGATGCGCGAGACGGGCGGAAACCTCCTGATCGATCCCAAACAGCTGGCCTCCGAGCGTGGCGTGGTGCTTTCGGAAGAGCGGTTGCGCGACACCCCGCAATACCGTGCGATGAAGGCCCAGATCGATCTGCTGAATCACGGTCAGCGTGTCACCGAACGCTTTCCGATCGGCAAGGTCGACGTCATCAAGACTGCGCCCGCCAGCCTGATCCGCGAGTTCTATCGCGCCAACTACCGACCTGACCGCGCCACGTTGATCGTCGTCGGCGACTTTGATCCGGCGGCGGTGGAGGCCATGATCAAGACCCGGTTCTCGAGCTGGAAAGCGGTGGGTCCCGAGACGTCCACGCCCGATCTCGGCGAGGTCCAAAAGCGCGGTCTGACCGTGAGCGTGGTCAACCTGCCGGGCGCCCAGACCCTGACCTATATCGCCTGGGCTAGGCCCTATGACTCCTCACCGGACACCGCCGCCAAGCACCGCCGTGAAACTATCGAAAACCTGGCGTTGGCGGTGCTGAACCGCAGGCTCACGCGCCTCGCCGTCGGCGACGACCCGCCGTTCATCCAGGCCGAAAGCGCCTTCCAGGACGTCCTTCATTCGGCCAAGGTGGCGGTGATTGACGCTTCCTCGCGGCCGGACGCCTGGAGGCCCGCCCTCACGACGATCGAGCAAGCGGTGCGACGGCTCACGACATTTGGCGTCTCCAAGGCCGAGATCGACGAGGAGATCGCCCAATCCCGCGCTCCCCTGGTGAACGCCCTGGCCGGCGCGGCCACGCGGCCAACTTCGGAGCTTGCCAACGGCCTGGTCGAATCAGTGGACGCGGACGAGGTGTTCACCAGTCCGGCCGAGGACCTCGCCCTATTCGACGCCGCCACCAAGGATGTGACCCCCGAGGAAGTGGATGCCGCCGCCCGGCGCATCTTCGCCGGCGCCGGACCGCTCGTAGAGCTTGAGAGTCCGGTCGCGGTAGAGGGTGGCGAAGAGGCGGTCGCCAAGGTCTACGCCGCCTCGGCGGCCATGCCGGTCATCGCGCCGGTGGCGCAAGCGGCGCTCGTCTGGCCCTACGCCAACTTTGGCACGCCCGGCCAGGTCAAGAGCCGCCGCGAGATCGCTGATCTCGGCGCGACGCAGGTCCGCTTCAAGAACGGCGTTGCGCTGACCGTCAAATCGACCGACTTCCGCAAGGATCAGGTCCTCATTTCGGTGGACATCGACCACGGTCGCAAGGACCTGCCGCGCGATCGTCCTGACATGGCCTGGGCGGCCAATGTCCTGACTGAGGGCGGCTTCGCGGCGCTGAGCCTGGAGGACGCCCAGCGCGCGCTTGCCGGCCGGATCTATGACGCCCAGGCCAGCATCTCCGACGACGCCCTCCTGTTGCGCGGCATAACCCGGCCCAAGGACCTGGCCACCCAGATGCAGGTGCTTGCGGCCTATGTCGCCCATCCCGGCTTCCGGCCGGCGGCGTTCCAACGACTGCGTGAGAGCTGGCTGCAGGCCCTTCCCCAACTTGCCGCAACGCCCGAGGGAGTGGAGCGGCTGGAGCTGGAAAAACTGCTGCACAATGGCGACCCAAGATGGGGGGTCCCGACGCCTGGCGAGCTCCGGGCGGCGAAGCTGGACGATCTGAAAGCGCTGATGAAGGGGCCGCTCGAAAAGGCTCCCATCGAGATCACCATCATCGGCGACGTCACTGTTGATCAGGCGATCAACGAAGTCGCCGCCACGTTTGGAGCTTTGCCGGAAAGACCGGACCGCACTCCGGTGGCCGAAAACGGTGATGTAGTCGCCTTCCCGGCGCCGACGTCCGCGCCGATCGTGCTTGCCCACAGCGGCCGTGCGGACCAGGCCATGGCGTTCGTCGCCTGGCCCGTCACAGACTTCTACGAAAACACGCTCGACTCACGCGCGGCCATGCTGGCGGGCGAGGTGCTCGGAAACCGGGTCATCGACCAGGTCCGGATGGCTGAAGGCGCGACCTATAGCCCCGAGGTGCAGGTATCGCTCTCGGAAAGCTTTCCGCACTACGGCGACGCCATCGCGGCCGTGGAGATTCCGCCGCAGAAGATTCCCGGCTTCTATGCCGACGTAGCCGCCATTACCGCCAAAATGCGCCAGTCCGGCGTCACGGCCGACGAACTTGAGCGGGCGCGAAACCCGCGCGTGGCGGGCCTCAGGAAATCGATGGAAACCAACGAGTACTGGCTCTTGAGACTGGAAGGCTCGATCGCCGACCCCAGGCGCCTCGACATCATTCGCACGACGCTGCCCGACTACGCCAAGGTGACGGCCGCGGACGTACAGGCTGCGGCCCGCCGCTATTTCGTCGATGACCGGGCGTGGAAACTGGAGATCAAGGCGCCCGCCACGCCATAGGGCGGAATTACCGGGCTCGCGGTCCCTGCCGGAAGTATTTCAGGAAGTCGTTGTCCGGCGAAAGCACCAAGGTGGTCCCTTTCTGGGCGAGCGCGTCCTGATAGGCGCGCATGGTCCGGTAGAAGGCGGCGAAGCGCGGATCCTTGCCGTAGGCCGCGGCGTAAAGCTGCGCGGCCTGGGCGTCTCCGGCGCCGCGCACTGCGAAGGCCTGCTCGTTGGCCTTGGCCAGGGTGATGGTCACCTGCTTGTCGGCGTTGGCGACGATTTCCCGCCGGGAGGCTTCTCCCTCGGCGCGGATCTGCGCCGCCCGCTGCTGCAGGTTGGAGGTCATGCGCTGATAGACAGCCTCGGCGTTCGCTGCCGGAAGGTCAGCGCGCTTGATCCGAAGGTCCAGCACCTCGATCCCGAAGTGGGCGGCGGCGGCGCGGGCGCGGATATCGTTCAGCGCCTTCTCCACAAGCGCTGAGCGCTGGCGGAAAATGATGTCGGCGGCGCTCGCCCCGCCAAGCACCTGGCGCAGCGACGAGTTGATCAGGGGTTCCAGACGGTCCCTGGCGGTCGCCTCGTTGATAAGCGCCCGGTAGAAGGCCAGCGGATCGGAGATGCGGTAACGCACGAAGGCGTCGACAACCAGCCGCTGCTGGTCGGACGAGATCACCTCCTCCTGCGCTGCTTCGATCGCCTGGTTGCGCTTGTCGAACACCACCGCCGACTCGGCGAAGGGGATCTTCACCTTCAGGCCCGGATTATGGGCGCCCGGCGGATTGATCACACGGACCGGATCGCCCAGTTTCACCACCACCGCTTGCTGGCGCTGGTCGACGATGAAGAAGGTGTTGGCCAGCGCGATCGCCGCCACGCCGAACGCAATCAATCCAATCAACCAGGGCCGCCTCATGGCTGACCTCCCGGGTTGGCTGGCGTGGGCGCGGGGTTCGGCGTCGCCGGCGCGCTTTCCGGCGACTGGGAGGCCTGCGAGGGAAGGATGATCGGCGCGGTGGCGCCCTTGGCTCCGATGATCACTGTGTGGGCGTGAGCCAGCACGTCCTGCATGGTCTGGATGTACATCCGCTCGCGCGTGACCGCCGGCGCGCGGCGGTACTGGGCGTAGATCTGGTCGAAGCGCGAGGCCTCGCCATTGGCTTCATGCACCACCTGTTCCTGATAGCCGGCGGCCGCCTGGGTGATCTTGGCCGCTGAGCCCTGGGCTTCGTTGACCGCCTTGTTGGCGTAGGTGTTGGCCGAATTGATCGCCGACTGGGCGTCCTGACTGGCACGCGCAATGTCCTGATAGGCTGGAATCACCTCGGCCGGCGGATTGGCGTTCTGTATCTGCACGGCGTCGATGGTGACGCCCGCGTGATAGCGTTTGAGGACCTGCTGCATCAACACGAGCGTCTGGGCCTGAACCGCACTGCGGCCATTGGTCAGGACCGAGGTGAGGTCGCTGTGGCAGATCACCTCTCGCATGGCGCTTTCGGCTACAGCACGAACCGTGTTTTCCGGATCGCGAACCTGGAACAGCCAGGCCGCTGGATCGGCGACGTGGAACTGAACGGCGAAGCTGAGGTCGATGATGTTCTCATCGCCGGTCAGCATCAAACTTTCGCCCGGCGCCTCGGATCCACCCTCGGCGCCGATGACCAGCTTCTGCTCATTGGTCACGTCCACCAGCTCGGCCTGTTCGATCGGAATCGGCAGGTGGTAGCGCAGACCCGGGGTCTGCGTACGATCATAGGCGCCGAAGCGGGTGACGATTGCCTCCTCGTAGGGTTGGACGACATAGAAGCCGGAAAGGATCCAAAGCGCTGCGACGCCTGCGACGCCCAGGCCGATGATGCGTCCGGTCAGGCGGTCGGCGCGTCGGGCAAGGGCCAGGCGGCTCCATCCGGCGCGCGCGCGCCGGAATACCTCGCCGAAATCCGGACGCGGCGGCGGCGGCGGCGGCGAGGGCGGACGTCGGCCGGGCTGCGGCCGCGGTTCATCCTCGTTACTGCGGGGAGGGGAGCCCCAGGGGCCTGGATTGGCGTTGTCGTTCCAGGGCATGAGGTAGCCTTCGGGATGCTCCCGGTCGCGCCGAGAGCTTGCACTGCCGCTCCGGCACCCGGATATGAGACTGAGCAATGCGCAAAGCAATACAGAGGCCCCCCGCGTGAGCCTGCCCGACAAGGCCCAAGTGATCGCCGCCCTCGAAGGCGTGATCGACCCGAAAAGCGGCCAGGGCCTGTGGTCGGCCGGCCTCGTTCAAGGTCTGGTGGTGCAGGAGGCGCGGGCCGGTTTCATGTTCGAGGTCGCGCGCGCAGACGCCGCGCTCTACGCCCCGGTGCGCGATGAGGCCGAGGCTGCGTTGAAGGGCGTAGCCGGC
>DASXBY010000030.1:0-2573 GCA_036491455.1 Caulobacteraceae bacterium | reverse complement strand
GGCTGTGGGTGTAGATCACCGCTTTCACCGGCTTGTCGCCGCGATGGGCCCGCATCAGGGCCAGCGCCGCCGCCGCCGGCTCGGCCGAGGTCAGGGGGTCGATGACGATGAAGCCGCGCTCGCCCTCGATGAAGGTGATGTTGGAAATATCGAAGCCACGCACCTGGTAGACGCCGCGCGCCACCTGGAAGAGGCCGTGAAGGGCGTTGAGGCGCGCCTGGCGCCAGAGGCTTGGGTTGACCGTGTCCGGCCGCTCGCCGCCCAGGAACGCGTAGGGCGCCATGCTCCAGGCCCCGCCGATCGCCGCGTCGGGAATGGTGGCGATGAATCCGCGCTCGGCGTTGGCCCGCTCGGTCTCGTCCTCGGGCGGCAGTTCGAGCCTGGCGTGGGCGGCCCGGGTGGCGTCGGTGGCGTCTTTCCTCTCGCTCATCTCAGGACTCTCCCGACGCTTGGACCTATTGCGGCTCTTTGGTGGCGCTGCGAACACGTCGAAACTATTCTTAACGCGAAGTCATCTTCGGTCTTAAAATGACCTTAATTCCGTCGCCCGCGCGCCCCGCTGGACCTCGATATATCAGGGCGTCGGCTGCTTCGAGGCTCGCTGGTCCAGGACCCTGAACAGCCCCCCCAGCCCCCCAGGATTGGAGGGCCTCGGGCAGCCGGCACACGCTTTCCATCGGCGTCCATGAGACTTCGACCCCGCGATCTTCCCCGGATCGCGGGGTTGTTGCTTCTTGAGGTCAGGTGCGGCTGTGGGCGGCTTGGCGATAGGCGGCCACGATCCGTCCGCCGTTCTCGCCCTGCACCAGGATCAGGGTCGCCAGGCCTTCGGCTGGCGCGGCCGGCAGCGAATAGATCTTGCGCTGACCCTCCCAGGCTCCAAGCCTCGCGAGCTGGCGCACGACGTTGCGGTGACTGACCGTCTGGCCGCGATTGTCCCCCTCCTTGACCTGCACGCTCTCGAGGCGCGGATCGTAGCGGATCAGCCAGACCGTGAGCGGATGGCGCGGGCTGGCCCCAACGCCAGCGTTGACCGCCACCGTGCCGTCGGCCCTGGGGATGATCTCCGGTCCCTTGGCCGGCGCACGGCGGGCGTCCTTGATCAGGGCCTCGACGTCTGCCGGAGTGTCGCCGGAGGCCTGCCCCTCGCCCTCGACGATGATCTGGGGCGTGTAGACGTCCTTGAGGCCGAAGCGCAGGTCGAACTGCCGCTGGCGGTCGGAAAACTCGGGCTCGGCGAAGGTGTCCTTCCAGCCGAGGTAGTCCCAGTAGTCGACGTTGAAGGTGAGGGCCACGACGCCGGCACGGTCGGCGAGCGAGGCGGCGTAGGCGTTGGCTCTGTCGCACGAACCGCATCCCTGGGCCGTGTAGAGCTCGACGATAACGGGCGTACGCGCCGCGGCGCCGCCCGCCATCGCGGCGGTCGCCAGGGCCAGAAGCGCGAAGGAGCGGGTCTTCATGCGCGGGCAATTAAGCGAAGATCGCCGCCGACGGCAGGTCACGAAGCCGTGATGGCCTTGAGGCCCGCCGCCGGCAAGCAGGTCAGGCCGCGTCCCTGGCGAGGTTGCGCAGGACGTAGTTGAGGACGCCGCCGTTGCGGAAATACTCCAGCTCGGTGGCAGTATCGATGCGAACGCGAGCCGGGAAGCGGGCGATCTTGCCGTCCGAGGCGCGGTAGAGCTCAACCATCACCTGGCGCCGGGGCGCGAGATCAGCGAGGTCGCGGATGGTGACGATCTCGTCTCCGGTGAGATTGAGGCGTTTCCAGCCATCAGCCAGAAATTGCAGGGGCAGGACGCCCATGCCGACCAGATTCGAGCGGTGGATGCGCTCGAAGCTCTCGGCGAGGACGGCGCGGACGCCGAGCAGCCGGGTGCCCTTGGCCGCCCAGTCCCGCGACGAGCCGGTGCCGTATTCCTTGCCGGCGATGACCACGCAGCCACGACCTTCGGCCTTGTAGCGCATAGCCGCGTCATAGATCGACATCACCTCTCCGGACGGGAAGTGGCGGGTGACGCCGCCCTCGATGTCCGGGGTGATGCGGTTGCGGATGCGGATATTGGCGAAGGTGCCCCGCATCATCACCTCGTGGTTGCCTCGCCGCGAGCCGTAGGAGTTGAATTCCCCCTGGCTCACCTGGTGCTGCGACAGATACTCGCCGGCGGGGGAGCTTTTGCGGATCGAGCCGGCCGGGCTGATGTGGTCGGTGGTGATTGAATCTCCGAAGATGCCGAGGATCCGCGCCTCGACCACGTCGGTGACCGGCTCGGGGGTCATGGTCAGGCCGTCGAAGTAGGGCGGGTTCTGGACATAGGTGGAGCCCATCTCCCAGGCGTAGGTCTGGCCGCCACCGACCTCGATCCCCTGCCAAGCCTTGTCGCCCTTGAATACGTCCTTGTAGCGCTTGGCGAACATCGCCTGCTCGACCACCTCATTCTGGATCTGGGCCACATCCTCGTTGGTCGGCCAGATGTCCTTCAGGAATACATCCTTGCCGTTCTTGCCCTGGCCCAGCGGCTCGGTGGTGATGTCCGTCAACATCGAACCGGCCAGGGCGTACGCCACTACCAGCG
>DASXBY010000029.1:0-8651 GCA_036491455.1 Caulobacteraceae bacterium | reverse complement strand
ATGTCTGGAGTTTTTCTTTCCTATTCGCGTGAAGATCGGACGATCGCCAATTCGATCATCCGAGGTCTGCGTTCGGTCGGCGTGTCCGTCTGGTGGGACGAAGACATGCACTCCATCGACTGGAACAAGGAGCTGGAACGGCAGATCATCGAGCTGGCGACCCTCGTCGTTCTGTGGACCCCGAGTTCGGCCGAAAGCGACAATGTGAAGGACGAGGCCCGGCTGGGGCTGGAGAGCTCCAAGCTGGTCAATGTCATGGTCGGCCTGCCCAAGCCGCCGTACCCGTTCGACCGGGTCAACGGATTGCGTCTGGAAAACTGGACCGCTGGCGAGCCGCATAACGGCTGGACGCGACTGGTCCAGACCATCGAGGAAAAGGTGGTGCAGCAGGGCGGCGCCACACGCGGCGAATTCACCGGCGCCCTGGCGCGCGAGGAGGAAGCCCGAAAGCAAAAACTACACAATCTCGCCAGGGCCCAGGAGGCGCTTGAGGAGGCCCAGGCTCGCGAAGCCGAGACCACCGAGGCCGCCCAGGTCGCCCAGACCAGCTACGCCCGCGCCGAAGAACAGCATGTGCGCGTGCTCGAGATGCGGGCGACCCACCTGATCCTCAGCGCCGCCACGCAGGAATTCGAAGCCGCCCGCGCCGCCAAGGAGGACGCCGACCGCGCGCTGCGCGCGGCCAAAGGCGAGGTCAAGGGCGCCCAACGGGAGGTGGCCCTGGCGAAGGCCGCGCTTGAGGGCGCCGAAACCGACGAGGTTCGCCCTCGACGGAAAGCCGCCCCGAAGATCGAGCCTGCGAAGACGGCCGAAGCGGCTCCCGCCGTTCCGGCGCCGGAGAAGGCCGCGCCTCCGGCCGAGGCCACGCCCGCCGCTGCGGCGCCGGAAAAGGCTGCGCCGGAAAGAGCTGCGCCTCCAGCCGAACCGGCCGCTCGCGCCGCCAAGCCGGCGGCCGCGGAGCCGGCGCTGGCGAAAGCCGCGCCCAGCGCCGTGCCGGCGGCTCCGCATCGTTCCGGTCCCTCGAATCTGGTCATCGGGGCCGCCGCCGTGATCCTGGCGGCCGGCGCCGGCGCCGGCCTGATGCTGCTAAGCCATCGCTCCAGCGCGCCGGCGACGACAACTCCAGCCAGAACGCCCGCTCCTGCCGCGCCCGCTGCCAAGGTCGCGGCAAGCCCAGCGCCTGTCGACGCCAAGGCCGAGGCGGTCAAGGCCGCCACGCCGATGGCCGGCAACTGGGCGCCGGAGGGCCTCACCTGCGACACCCCGGTCGTCGTCGCGATCAAGGACGGCAACATATCAATGAACGTGCAGGGCGCGACCTCCACGGCGACCATTGAGGCGAGCCAGGGAGTTGGTGAGATCGACGCGATCGCCGAAAAGGGCGGGAAGTATGTCTACCGGCTCATCAAGGCCAATTCCCTTTCGATGATCGACCCGACTGGGCAGACGATGACGTTGTCCCGATGCGGCGGGTAACCCTCATCGCCCTGATGCTGGTTCTGGGCGCGCCAGTCGCGCGGGCCGCGACGCCTGCGGAAGTCCTGTGCGCCTCTTATAAGAGTGCTATCGCCAAGCAGACTGATCGCGCCAAGCGGGAAGCCATGATCCGCTCGCTGCCACATGGCTGCGAAATCGCGGCGCCGGCGCGCGCGCCCGAGCCGGCGCGTGCCCCGGGGCCGGCGCGAGTCCAGCAGCCGGCGCGAGTCCAGCAGCCGGCGCGCGTCCAGGAGCCGGCGCGCGTCCAGGAGCCGGCGCACGTCCAGCCGCCCGCTCCTGCGCCGGAACCTGCGCCGGAACCCAGTCCCCCGCCCACGACTTTGCTGCCGAACGGTATGACGATCGAACAGGTGCGAGCGAGCGGCAACAAGGCCCATGAAGCGCGCAAATATGCCGACGCGATGCACTGGTACCGCATGGCGGCCGACAAGGGCGACCCGGTCGCGGAGACCGCGATCGGCGACCTCTATTTCAATGGACACGGCGTTCCGGTCGACTACGGGCAAGCCATGAGCTGGTATAGCCGGGCCGCGGCCAAGGGATCAGCGACCTCGGACGAGGCCATCGGCTCGCTCTACGAGCGTGGCCAGGGCGTCAAGCAGGACGACGCCGAGGCGATCAAGTGGTTCCGCCGCGCCGCAGCCAAGGGCAATGCCGATGCGATGAACTGGCTCGGTTTTCTCTACGCGCACGGCCAGGGCGTTCCCAAGGACCCGGCTCAAGCCCAAAACTGGTTCGCCAGGGCCCGGTCGGCACGGCCCTCCCAATAGGCGGTCCGGGCCGCCTGGCGGAGTAGATCTCCCCCCTTTGTGGGAGGAGATCTATCGGAAAAACGGAGTCGTTCAGTACCCTGCGTAAGCCGGGTAGTTCGTGCGGTAGGCGATCTCATCATAGGCGCCGCGCACGGCCGAGCGGTAACAGTCGCGGCCGTTGTCGTCCTCTATCACCGTGTAACGGCTATCGAGGTCGTTGCAGGCGTCGAAGGCGGCGCGCTGGATCCGTCGGTGCAGGGCCCGCGCGCCCCACGGCGTGCTCAGGTCAAGATCGGCGGTGTAGACGACGCGCGATTCACGCACGATCTCGATCGGCGCGCCGATCGACGTGCGGCCCAGGTGTCGCGGCGCATAGACGGTCACACCGCCGACGCTGGGATCCGAGGCATAATATGGTTGACCGCTCGCGGCCGAAGCGGCCAGGACGAGTCCGAACGCGGACGCCGAAGCGAGGGTAGTCAGTTTGGGGAAGGTCATGTGATGCTCCTTCGCCCCCACCCACTAAGAAAACGGGCGGGCGACGGATGGGTTGCCGCCCGTACGTAGGGCTAGCCCCTTCCCGCAAGGTGCGCCGCGGGCCATGTTCCCGTTCCGTTTCGCGCCGAAGCGGGTTGCCGTGGGCGCGCGAAAACCCCTGAAAAACCTCAACCCGTCCGCGCTGGATTCTGGCCCCGGCCCTCGTCGCCCTGCCGGGAGGCCGCTGCGCCTTCGCCGATCGTTGAGTAGCCACGAGAAGTCTGTCTAGATGGATGTTTGATCGTTGCGTCTACCCTTGGGCTGGGAGGCGTGAAGCTGAGCGCATTCAAAGACGACCCACCCAAGCGGCGCCTGGTCTGGCTACCGGCCGAGCTCGCAGCCGTTGGCATCGCCTATTGGCTGACGGCGACGCTGAGCCTTCGCCTCGCTTCCATCAATCCCAGCGCGACGCCGATATGGCCGCCCACCGGCCTGGCGCTCGGCCTGATGCTGCTACGGGGCTATCGGATCTGGCCGGCGATCCTGGCTGGGTCCATCGCCGCCAACGTCCAGACATCAGGCTGGGCAGCCCTGGCAATTGGCGCTGGAAACACGCTTGAGGCGCTCTTGGGGGCATGGCTCGTGAATACCTTCGCGGGCGGCGCGCGAGCCTTCCGCGATCCTCTCGGCGTCGCCAAATTTGCGGCGATCGCATGCGCTGTCGCGACGCCAGTCAGCGCCACCATCGGCGTGCTGTCCCTGACGCTTAGCGGCCATGCCGCCACGTCGAGCTTTCCGGCCGTCTGGACCACCTGGTGGCTCGGCGACCTTGCCGGCGGTCTGGTCGTCGCGCCCGCCCTGGTGCTCTGGGTTACCGATCCACCCAGGCTGGCCGGGCCCTATCGACCGATGATCGAGACCGTCCTGACGGTGATTCTCGCCGCGGGGGTCGGCCTCTTCGTCCTCGGCCCCGCGCCACGACCGTCCGGCGCGGTCGCCCTGGCCTTTCTGGCCGTCCTTCCCTTGCTGTGGGGCGCCCTGCGCGGCAGCGAGCGCGACACCATCACGGCGGCCGTTATCCTTTCCGCCTTCGCCGTCTGGGGAACGACAACAGGTTCGGGCCCCTTCATCCAGTCCACCCTGAATGACTCCTTTCTGCTGCTCGTCGCTTTCATGGTCGCCGCCGCGTTGCCCAGCCTGGCGCTAAGCTCGGCGATCGGGGCCCGAAGCCGCGCCCTCGTGGCGACCGAGGAGAGATACCGCCTGCTCGTGGGCGCGGTTCGCGACTACGCGATTTTCATGACCGACCAGAGTGGCCGGATCGCCACCTGGAACAGCGGCGCGGCTCGAATCTACGGCTATCCTGCCGAAGACATCATCGGCCAGTCCCTGGCGAAGCTGGCGCCGAAAGATGAGCCCGCCGATCCCACGGGGTTACTTCGCCAGGTCGCCGAGAGCGGCGAGCGGGAATTCCAAGGGTGGCGTGTCCGTCAGGATGGCAGCCGGTTCTGGGCCCATATTCTGGTCAACCCCATCCGCGATGGCGGCCGGCTCGTCGGATTCGTTAAGATCACCCGGGACGTTACGCAACAGCGGGAGGCGCAACTTGCGCTCGAGCGGACCCGCGAGCAGCTGCTGCAGGCGCAGAAGGTGGATGCGCTCGGTCAGCTTACCGGCGGGGTCGCCCACGATTTCAACAACCTCCTGATGGTCGTCAGCGGCCAGGTTGACGTGCTTTTGCCCCGATTGAGCGACCCGCAGCAGCTGAGGTCGCTCGATGCCATCAAAGCGGCCGTCGCCCGGGGATCCAGTCTGACGCAGCAGCTTCTGACCTTCGCTCGCCGCCAGAGCCTGAACCCGGAGGCCGTCGATATTCCGCGCGCCCTGGAGACGATATCTGGCGTCCTGAAGAGCTCGCTTGGAGAAGCGATCGGCCTCGAACTGGACTTCAGCGAGGCGATCTGGCCGGTCGAGGTTGACGTCCATGAGCTGGAGCTGGCGGTCCTCAACCTGGTGTCGAATGCGCGTGACGCGATGCCGGGCGGGGGCGAGGTCCGGATTCGGGTCGGCAACTCGGACCCGGCCGACAGCCCGGGCGAGTTCGTGGAGATCACGGTCAGCGACACGGGTGTGGGAATGACACCTGAGGTGCTCGCCAAGGCGTTCGACCCCTTCTTCACGACCAAACCGGAGGGCAAGGGAACTGGGCTGGGCCTTTCGCAGGTGCAGGGGTTTGCGACGCAGTCCGGCGGCGATCTCAGGGCCGTCAGCCGCCCCGGCGAGGGGTGCAGCATGACGCTCCGCCTGCCGCGCGCTTCCTCGCCCGCCGCGGTCAGGTCCAAAGCGCAGGAGCGGGCTCCGACCAACCCTGCCGGTCTCGTGCTGCTGGTGGAAGACAATCCGCACGTCGCCGAAGTGACCACGGCGATGCTCCGCAGCCTTGGGTGCGATGTCGTGACGGCGACCGACGGGGCTGACGCGCTCCGCCGCCTGGACGAGGGCGAGCAATTCGATCTCGTGCTTAGCGACATCGTCATGCCTGGATCGATCGACGGGCTGACTCTGGGGCGACACCTCCGCGCGCGGTATCCGGATCTGCCGGTTCTGCTGGCGACCGGCTATAGCCGCGCGTCGGAGGCGCCGCCGGGCGTGGAAATCCTCCACAAGCCGTTCGATCTCCAGGACCTGGCCGCGGCCGTGGCCAGGGCGCTGGCCCCCTCCGCCGGCGCCGCGGCGGCGGATTGAACCGGGCGCGATGCGCCTGCCGTTCTTTGGTGTTCAAGACCGGCTTCGCAAGACCCGGGACTATGATCTCAGCTGGTCCGTGGGCTTCGTCCCCGACACGACCTTGGCGTTCGCCAGAATGATCTGCGACGGGTTCCTGGACCGGTTTCCCAACCTCAGCCTGATTGCCTCCCACGGCGGCGGAGCGCTGCCTTACATCGTCGGCCGGTTCGACAATGGCGAGGTCGAGATTCCGGCAAGGCGGCGGATGAAGGCGCGACCCTCGGCGTACCTGAAGTGGAACTGGTACGATAGCATCACCTATCATCTGGGGGCGCTGAGATATCTCATCGAGGTCGTGGGCGCCGACCGGGTGATGCTCCGCACGGATTATCCGCACCAGGTGCACGACATGGCCGGCGCCGCAGCCAATACGGCGGCCCTACCGGACGACGAGCGGAGCGCGATCCGCGAGGGCAACGCGCGGCGGCTGTTCAAGGTTTGACGACCCGTCGTCCGGCGCCCTTCGTTCCCGTTCCGTTTCCCTGCAAAGCGAGCTACGGATGGGGCCGTGAACGCTCTCGCGCCCGCGCTGAATCTCGCCCCGGCCCTCGTTGTCCTGCCGGGCGGCCGATGCGCCGTCGCCGACGCGGTGGGCGGGCGGGAGATCGACACCGCCGAGGCGCGCGCCCTTTTCGAGGGCGGCCCTATGATCCTCGTTCACGCCGGCATGACCGCCCAGCGCCTGGGGCTTCGCACGCCGCCGCGCTCGCCGCGCCTCTACGACGCCCTGGAGCTGTGGGCGTTCGTGCGCCCGGCCAGGTTCTGCGCCCCGTCCGCCGCGGGCCTGACCATGGCCGCCGGCCTGGAGACACCGCACGACCCCGAAACCCTGGCCGCGGCGGTGCGCGCGGTGTGCGGCGACCTCCTGGCCGAGCTGGCGGCCAAGCCCACGCCCTCGCGCGACGAGGCGCTGGCCCAGGCCGAGACTCTCGGCCGCGCCGGCTGGCCTTGGGCGGGCGCTGCGGCCCTTGCCCTGAGAAGCGGGCCCCTCGGCAAGCCCTGGCGCGGATCGGGCCTCGAGGTTTGGTCGCGCGTTCCCGAGTGGGAGGACGAGGGTCCGGCCGGCGAGCCGGGATCGGAGCCCGTCGATCCCGAGGCGGCCAAGGCGCGCCTCGCCGAGCTCCTCGCCCGTTCCGGCCTTTCCGAGCCGCGCGAGGTCCAGGCCGCCTTCGCCGCCGAGACTGCTCACGCGTTCCAGCCGCGCGAAAAAGAGGGCGAGCCCCGGATGATGCTGGCCGAGGCCGGTACCGGTGTCGGCAAGACCCTCGGATACCTCGCCCCCGCCTCCTTGTGGTCTGAGGCCAACGGTGGGCCGGTGTGGGTCTCCACCTATACGCGCGCCCTGCAGCGCCAGATCGAGCGTGAGAGCCGCGCGCTCTTCCCCGATCCCGCCGAGCGGGCGCGCCGGGCCGTGGTGCGAAAAGGCCGCGAGAACTACCTGTGCCTGCTCAATTTCCAGGAGTCCGCCAACGCCGCCCAGCTCGGTGGGGCGGATCTTGTGGGCCTTGTCCTGGCCGCCCGCTGGGTCCGGGCCAGTGCCGACGGAGATATGACCGGCGGCGATTTCCCCGCCTGGCTGCCGGGTCTTTTCGCCATCGGTCCGGCGGCGCAGGCGAGCCCCGCCAATCTGGTCGACCGTCGCGGCGAATGCCTGCACGCCGGCTGCGCGCACTATCGGTCGTGCTTCGTGGAGAAAGCGATCCGCGGCTCGCGCGGCGCCGATCTGGTCATCGCCAACCACGCCCTGGTGATGAGCCAGGCCGCGTTCGACGGCGCCCGCACGGCCCGCGGCGCGAAGCCGGACGCGGAAACGGCGCAACTGCGCCGGGTGGTGTTCGACGAAGGCCATCACCTGTTCGACGCTGCCGACGCGGCGTTCTCGGCGGTGCTCTCCGGGGCCGAGGCGGCCGAGATGCGCCGCTGGATCCGCGGACCGGAGGGGCGCGGGCGGCGCGGCCGGGGCCTGGAGGCGAGGCTCTCGGACATGCTCGGCGAGCGCGAGGAGGCGCGGACCGCCTTGGCGGACGCCGCGCATGCCGCCACCGCGCTGCCAGGCGAAGGCTGGTCTGGCCGCATCGCGCCAGGAACTGGCGAAGCCCTGCCGTCCGGTCCGGTCGAGACGTTCCTGGCGGCCGTCATCGAGCAGCTGCGCGCCCGCGCGGCGCCTTCGGACGTCGGCATGGAATGTGCGGCCCGGCCGGCGCTCGACGAGGTGCGCGCCGCCGCCCGGGGCGCCGCGGCCGCCATCGCCGCCGTCGAGGCGCCGCTGAAGTCGCTGGCCCGCGCCCTGGCCGACGCCCTCGACGATGAGGCGGCCGAGCTCGGCGTCGGCGAGCGGGCGCGTCTCGAAGGCGCGCTTCGCGGCCTCGACCGGCGGGCCCGGATGATGCTGCCGGCATGGCGCTCGATGCTGTCCGCCATCGATGAGAACGCCGACGACGATCCGGATTTCGTCGACTGGTTCGATGCGACCTTCCTGCACGGGCGGGTGGTCGACGCCGCCTGCCGCCGGCATTGGGTCGATCCCACCGAACCCCTGGCCAACGCCGTGTTGACCCCCGCCCACGGCGTGCTGGTAACCAGTGCGACCCTGGCCGATCCGACGCTCGACGATCCCTTCGCACTCGCCGAGATGCGTACCGGAGCCGCGCGCCTACCGTCGGCGCCGAAGGTCCTGCGCCTCGCCTCACCCTTCGACTACGGCGCCAACGCCCTCGCCCTGGTGGTGACCGATGTCGGGCGCGAAGATCCGCGGCAGGTGGCGGCGGCCATGCGCGAACTCTTCGTCGCCGCCGGCGGCGGGGCGCTCGGCCTCTTCACCGCCATCCGCCGGTTGCGCACCGTCTATGAGCGCCTGGTGGGACCGCTCGCCGACAAGGGCCTCGACCTCTACGCCCAGCACGTCGATCCGCTGGACGCCGGAACCTTGATCGACATCTTCCGCGCCGAGGCGGACGCTTGCCTGCTGGGCACCGACGCCGTACGCGACGGCGTTGACGTGCCCGGCCGCTCCCTGCGTCTCCTCGTGTTCGATCGCGTCCCGTGGCCCCGGCCCGACATCCTGCACAAGGCCCGGCGCGAGAGGTTCGGCGGCAAGAGCTACGACGACGCCGTGGCGAGGGCCCGCATCGCCCAGGC
>DASXBY010000028.1:0-19446 GCA_036491455.1 Caulobacteraceae bacterium | reverse complement strand
AATATCGGGACGGAGAGCGGCGGGGTCGCTTGTCAAAGGACTCGCCATGAACCGCACGATCGTCTTCGACAGCCCGTTTCTGTTGGGCTTCGATCACACCAGGTCGCTCATCGAGCGCGTCTCGAAGGCGGCCGGCGAAGGATATCCCCCCTACAACGTCGAAGACTCCGGCGATGGCAGGGTGCGGATTACCATCGCCGTAGCCGGCTTCACCTCCGACCAACTCGGCGTGACGGTGGAGGACAACCACCTCACCATCACAGGCCGACGCGAACCCGATCCCAGCGGGGAGCGGTCGTACCTGCACCGTGGCATCGCCGCGCGTGGCTTCGTACGCAGCTTCATTCTGGCGGACGGAATGGAGGTGGAGGGGGCGATCCTGGACCACGGCCTGCTGCACGTTGACGCTTTTCGGCCCGAGAGGGCCTGCGTCGTACGGCAGGTTCCGATCAAGACAGTCGGCTGAATGGCCGCGCTGTGCGTTTATGGAATGAAAGGAGCCATGAAATGGTCTTCCCGCATCTGAGCAACGAGGCGTTTGCCGCACTGGGCGGCCCGAGCCTTGTTTATGTCCGGCCGGTCAAGGCGGCCGAGATCCTGGCCGATACGCCACTCGATCAGGTCCAAGGAATCGATCTGGATCCGGAGCGGACCCTGTATGCCGTGCACCGCGCCGATGGCGCGCGCCTGGCTGTCCTCGACAACAAAGACGCGGCCGTGGCCGCGGCAATGGCCAACGAGCTGGCGCCGGTTTCGGTCCACTGATCGTGGGCCGTCAGGCCGCGGAGATCTGAACTTCCTGCGCCAGCAGGGCGTGGATGGCGTCTGACGTCCGCGCTACGCGGAGTTGTTCGCGAATATCCGCGCGGCGCAGAATGCGCGAGACGCGGGCCAAGGCACGCAAATGCTCCGAACCCGCGCCCGGCGGCGCCAACAAGGCGAAAACGAGATCCACAGGCTTGTCATCGACGGCGTCGAAATCGACCGGCGCCTCCAGTCTGAGGAAAATCCCGCGCATCTTGGTCAGCCCCTCGACCTGGGCGTGCGGCAAGGCGATGCCCTTGCCGACCCCCGTGGGGGCGCTCGCCTCGCGCTCGAGGAGCGCGTCGAGGACCTTGCCGGGCTTGAGGCCAAGGCAGCGGCCGGCGATCTCCGACACCACGGCCAGCGCCTGACGCTTGGTGCGGGCGGTGACCCGCGGCGAAATGCAATTGCTATCGAGCATAGCCCCGACCATCATCATCGAGACGCATCCTGACTCTGAAACGCCCGCCCCGCTCTGGAAGACCCTTCAGTCGACGGATTCCCTTCGGCCGATCGCTTGCGACGGTTCGCGCGCGCCACCCGATTTCGTGCGAGCCGGATCGATCCAGCCGATGTTCCCATCCGTCCGGCGGTATACCACGGACAATCCGCCATGGGCCGCGTTGCGGAACACGATTGTTTGAGTTTCGATCAAATCCAGCTCAAGCACGGCCATCGAAACGGTCATGGTGCGTAGGGAGGTCTCGGTCTCCGCGATGATCATGGCGGTCGGCGGAGAATGGGGGTCAGACCATCTGTCCAGGTCTTCTTCTTCCTCTCCCGGCGCCCGAATGACCATGAGCGCCGCGGTCTCCGCCGCCTTCGCCGTGGCCGCCGGCGTGTGATCCTTGAGCCGCTGTTTGTAGCGACGAATTCGCGCCACGGCCTTCTCAAGGGCCTGGCCGAAGGCGGCGTGGGCATCGCCACCCAGACCGTGACACTGAAGCAGCTGGCCGCTGGCCAGGGCGATCACGCAGTCAACGCGGAACCCGTGACCGTCGCGACTGACGAACACCTCGGCGTCGCCGCCACGCTCGAAGTACCGGCCAATGCTGGCGGAAAGCTCATCCTCGATCCGGGTGCGTAACGCCTCACCCACGTCGACATGCCGGCCGGAAACCAGGACGCCCATGCCCTAACAACGCGCCGCGATGCAAAGTGTGTCAAGCCGGGTAGAAACCCCGGTTTCGTGGCGAGACGGGAGCGGCCGTCCCCTAGCTGAACCGGTCGCCGAGGTAGACGCGCCGCACTTCCGGGTTAGCCAGGATCTCTTCGGGCGTGCCGTCAAACAGCACCTCGCCGGCGTGGATGATCGAGGCGCGATCGATGATGTCGAGGGTCTCGCGGACGTTGTGATCGGTGATCAGGATGCCGATTCCGCGCTTGCGCAGATAGCCGATCACTTCGCGGATGTCGGAAATCGCCAGAGGATCGATCCCAGCGAAGGGTTCGTCGAGCAGCATGAACGACGGCTCGCTTGCCAGGGCCCGGGCGATTTCGACCCGCCGTCGCTCGCCGCCGGACAGCGACACCGCCGGAGAGGCGCGCAGATGGTCGATATGCAGTTCTTCGAGCAGTTCCCCGGTGATGGCGCGGACCTTGTCACGCCGGCTCTCACGCATTTCCACGACCGCCATGACGTTCTGTTCGACCGTCATGCCGCGGAAGATCGAGGTCTCCTGCGGCAGGTAGCCCAGGCCTTCGCGGGCGCGCTGGTACATGGGCTGATTGGTGATGTCGATGCCGTCAAGGAAGATGGCGCCGTAGTCGGCCGCAATCAGGCCCGTGATCATATAGAAGCACGTCGTCTTTCCGGCGCCGTTGGGCCCCAGCAATCCGGCAACCTCGCCGCGGGCGAGATGCAGGCTCACGCCCTTGACCACGGCGCGGCCGCGAAAGGACTTGCCGATCCGGTCGACGATCAGGCCTTCACCCGCTCCGTCGACAGGGGCGACGGGTTTCGCCAGCGTGGCCGCCTCGTTCATTGGGACTCTGGGGTGGCCGTCGATGCCGAGGCCGGTTGGTCGGTCTTCTTCGGATAGAAAACGCCACGGACCCGGTTTGGCGCGCCCGCACCGGTTGCGTTCGACACCATGGTGAACTGCTTGGTCGAGACCTTGATGATCAGCTTGTCGCCGCGGGCGACGTCCTTGCCCTGAGCGACCACGACGCTTCCGGTCATCACGATCTCATCATCCTTGGCGCTATAGACGGCGCGTTCGCCGTGCGCCCTCTGGGTCGGCGTGACGTAGTAGACATTGCCTTCCGCGACGACCTTCTCGGTGGCGCCGCAATCCTGCTGACCGGCGGCGTCCTTGCTCTTGGGGGCCTGATAGACGGTGATGGTGTTGGCCCTCAGCCGGCTGTCGCCCTGCAAAGCCTCGGCGGCGCCTTTCCAGATGGCCAGGCACTTGGAATTGACCACCTCGGCCTCATTGGCGGTGATGTCGATCGGGGCATTGGAATTGGTTTCGATCTGCGCCAGCGCCGCGTCGCCCGACGCCAGTACGGCGAGCGCGGCCATGGCGGCCCAGCGACGAGTGGGTCTCGAAGTCATGCGCGCTCCTTTACGACCTCGGGCGGGACCGCGCCATCATCTAGTGAGTCTTCAACTGGGCGTGAACGCCGCCTTTGAACACGACCGTCTGACCCTTGTTGAACACATCATAGCCGTTGGATTTCACCGTGCCCTGACTGGTCTGGGCGGCCAGGGCCTGCGGTCCCTGCACCATGCCGGTCTTGGTGTTGACGAGAGCCTGGTCGGTGGCGAATTTTTCGCCCACGGCGTTGGCGCCGCGCACATGGCCGCGAAGCAGCAACATGCGGGTGTCTTCATGATAGACGCCGCTATCGGCCGTGAGATTTGACGGGTGCAGGCCGCCCACGTCCATGATCAGGGACGGAAACTGTAGCAGCACCACTTGCAGACTGCGCTCGTCGCGCGCCGCTTCGTGCGCTCCCAGAGTGAAGGCCCGGCCTTGATTGTCGCGGCCGAAGAAGTGGGGATTGGTCATCCGGATCGGCGTCGACGCGTCCTGATGGGCCGCAGCCTGCCGCCTGACCGCGTGCTGGACAACCAGCGTCGTGAGCAGGCCGATCACGGCGATCATCAACAGCGGCAGAAGCACGCGCAGGAACCGCACGAAACGGCTGTGAGCCCGCGCCTTGCCCCTGGGCATGGGCGCATTGGGGCCGCGAGTGGAGGAGGCGAGGGTCAAGGCGGCGCCTTTACGGACCATGATCGAAGATATCGACATCCTCCCAGCCGGCCACGTCGAGGAGCGCGCGGTGGGGCAGGAAGTCAAAGCAGGCTTTGGCGAGAGACATGCGGCATTCGCGCTCGAGCATGGCGTCGAGCCGGGTCTTCACCGAGTGAAGGTAGAGGACATCTGAGGCGGCATAGCCGATCTGGTCGGCAGACAACTCCGGTGCGCCCCAGTCCGAGCTCTGTTGCGCCTTGCTGAGATCGACGCCCAACAGTTCCTTGACCACATCCTTGAGGCCGTGGCGATCGGTATAGGTGCGGGCCAGTTTGGAGGCGATTTTTGTGCAATAGACGGGTGCGGCGACGACACCCAGATGCGCCTTGAACATGGCGATATCGAAGCGGCCGAAGTGGAAGATCTTCAGGATCGCCGGATCGGTCAGCACCCGCTTTAGGTTGGGCGCGTGGTAGCTGGCGCGGTCAAGTCGGACAACATGAGCATCGCCCTCGGGACCGCAGATCTGAACGACGCACAGGGGATCGCGACCGACCCTGAGACCCATGGTTTCCGAATCGACGGCCACTGAGGCTACGCCATCAAAGAGGCCGTCTGGCAGGTCGCCTTGATGCAGAATGGCCGCCAAGTCCGTCGTCGCTCCGCCGGCGTGTCGTCCGCCGATCTGCTTACAGGCTAGCCTCAAAGGGTTAAGGCCAAGTCTCGTATACTAATACCGGGCCAGCGACATTTGGGGTCTCGACCCGCGCCTCTCAAGCCGAGCCGGTGGACCAGCCTGCGCTCCTTAAAATGGTGCCCAGGAAAGGACTCGAACCTTCACGGCCGTTAAGCCACTGGCACCTGAAGCCAGCGCGTCTACCAATTCCGCCACCTGGGCCCGCCCGCCCCAGCGCGCGAGGCGGCGACGCATAGGGCGCCGTCCCCGTGAGGTCAACGGCGCCGGCGTTGCGCCTCGCCAAGCCCTCGTCTATCGCAAGCGCGCGCGGCCGGCGCGCGTCTACAAGGTGATGAATGAAGGATCTGGCGACGGTCTTCGGAGGCTCGGGCTTCTTGGGCCGCCACATCGTCCGCGCCCTGACGCGAGAGGGCTACCGGGTGCGCGTCGCCGTTCGCCGCCCGGCTCTGGCCTATCGTCTCCGCTTGCTGGGCGATGTCGGTCAGATCGAAATCGTCCAGGCCAATCTGCGGGACGAGGAGTCCGTCGCCCGCGCGCTGGACGGGGCCGAGGTCTGCGTCAACTGCGTGGGCATTCTCTTCGAAACGGGACGCCAGAGTTTCGAGGACCTGCATGTCGATGGCGCCCGACGGGTGGCTGAGGTCAGCGCGGCGTCGGAGGTGGGGAGGCTCGTCCACATCTCGGCTATCGGCGCCGATGCCGACAGCCCTTCCGCCTACGCCCGCACCAAGGCGGCCGGCGAAGCCGCCGTTCGCGCGGCCTATCCTGCGGCGAGCCTCCTTCGGCCATCGGTGGTGTTCGGCCCGGAAGACGATTTCTTCAATCGTTTTGCCGAGATGGCGACCTGGGCGCCGGCTCTGCCTCTGGTCGGCGGTGGCCACACCCAGTTCCAGCCGGTGTTCGTGAGCGATGTGGCTCAGGCCGTTACCGCGGCGCTCGCAACCTCTGGCGGCCAGACCTATGAGCTGGGCGGCCCGACGGTCTACAGCTTTGAGGGTTTGATGCGGCTGATGCTGGCCGTCATCGACAGGAAACGGGCCCTGGTGTCGATTTCGTTCGGCCTGGCCAGCTTCCTGGGAAAGCTGGGAGAGATGATGGCCCGGACGGGCATAGTGACACCGCCTCTCACCGCCGATCAGGTCGAACTTCTGCGCGCCGACAACGTGGTCTCGAACGGGGCTCTGGGCCTCGTCAGTCTCGGCGTGGCGCCATCCGCGGCCGAGCCGATCCTGCCCACCTATCTCTATCGCTTTCGCCGTCGCGGCCAGTACGCCGAGGGGCTTCGCGCCGCGGTGTCGTCTGGCGTCGTCTAGGAAGACCCCCCGATGGAAGATACGCCCGCGCGCCGCCGGGGCCGCCTATGGCTCAACATCGGCGAGGCTGCGGCCGTCATCGCGGTGATTATCGCCGGATTGAACTATTGGGACTCTCACCGCGAGCATGAGGCCCAAGCCCAACGCGACTCGGCGCAGGCGCGGCGGACGGCCCTCGCCTCGGCGTTGGCGCTGGAGGCCGAGGTCCAGTTCGGCGGTCGGCGGCTGGCCCTCAAGGCGGTCGATCCCGGGCAGGTGATCGAGTCCCAGCACTATGTCTTCCCGCAAGAGGTTGTGGATCACGCGGTCGACGTCACGGCCGCCGCGCCCGGCATCGAGCAATCCTGGCTTGCCCCCGGCCTCGTCCGACAGCTGGTCGCCCGCCATGCCCCGCCCGAGGGCCGCGGGCACCTGCCGGTGGCGATCGTCAGCGCCTACCTCGCCGGCGGCGAAATCCACCAGGACCGTTCGCTGTATCTCGTCGGCTACGTCTGGCGCCGCCGGTTCCTGCGCGCCCCGGAGATCAGCCTGCAGGGGCTGGCGTTCCGCGGCCGGCTCCCCGCAGCCGACCCGCAGGCCGTGGTCGAGAAGGCCTGGGCTGCGGGCGGCTGAACCCTACCTCAGATAGGTGTCGAACCAGCTAAGGGTCCGCCGTTCGGCGTCGCCGGCGTGGGAGGGATCGCGCAGGCCGTGGCCTTCGCCCGGATAGACCGCCATGAATGTCGGAACGCCCAGGTCGCGAAGCGCGTGCCAGAACTCCTGGGTCTGGGGATAGGGGCATTCGATATCCTGAGCCCCGACAAACTCCAGCGTCGGCGTGACCACGTTCTTGATGAATTCGATCGGAGAGGAGCGGGCGTAGACGGCCGGATCGTCATAGGCAGATTTGCCGAAGAAGGGGATCATCCACTCGTCGATGCCGTTCTCGCCGTAGTAGGACAGCCAGTCGCTGATCCCCGCCGCCGCCACAGCCGCCTTGAAGCGGTGGGTCTGGGTCACCGCCCACATGGTCATGTAGCCGCCATAGCTGCCGCCGGTGAGGCCGAGCCGGTTGGGGTCGATCGGCGCCGCGGCGATGGCCGCGTCCACGCCGGCGAGAATGTCTCTGAGGTCGCCGTGGCCGAAGTCCCGCACATTGGCGAGCGTGAACGCCTCGCCCTGGCCGAAGCTGCCGCGCGGGTTGGGAAGAAACAGGGCGTAGCCGCGCGTCAGCAGGTCGCGGTCGGTTCCTGGCTCGATGAAACGCGGCGTCACGGCCGCCGCCGGTCCGCCATGGACGATCGTGATCATGGGCAGCTTGCCGGCCTTGCCTGCGCTGGCGGGCAAAAGCAGCCAGCCCTGCACCTGAAATGCATCGCTTCGCCAGGTGAGGCTGCGGGCCTCGACCGGGACCTCGAGGCCCGCGTTCGCGCTGGTGATGTCCTTCCAGGCGCCGATCGGGCCGACAGCCAGCTCAGGCGGTCTCGAGAAGTCTTGGCGGGTGGTCGCCGTAACGCCGGCGGGACAGCCCAGCGAGACGCCCGCTTCCGGTCCGCCCAGGGTCGCCTGCCCACTCCACAGGACGGTTGGCTGGCTGCCATCGCGCTGAAGACGCACGATTTCGTTCGAAGCGCCTGCCAGCAGACTTGCCAGCAGGTGGCCGTCGCAATCCCAGGCCACGGATCCGGCGGAAGCCGTCATGCCGGGGGTCAGGTCACGGGCCGAGCCGCCGGACAGCGGAGCCAGATAGACATCGCCACCGGTCGAGCCGAAGTCACTCATGATGCCGCCGACGAACACTACACTGTGGCCGTCGGGCGAGACCCGGGGATGGGCAATCTGCATCTGCGGCGTTTGCGGCGAAAAGATCACCTGAGCGCCGGCGGGCGTGAAACGATAGAGTTTGGCGGTCCACCAGTTGGCGTCACCGTCGCCGGCCGCCGCCGTCCCGACGAAGGACCCGTCCGGCGCGGGGTCATACTCGTAGACGAAGAGATTGGCCGGCGAAACGAAGTCCAGGCGGCTTCCCGTCAGCACCGCGATCCGCTGTTCCGGCGGCGGGCCGCCGAGATCGCCCGTGATCGGCGCCCCGGCCTGTGTCGCGCCCACTTCCCTATTGGCGCCCGCGACGGCAAGCATGGCCAACCGGCCGTCCTTGAGGAATCTCAGATGCTCCAGCGTGCCGTCAAATTGGAGAATGCGGGCAAGATCGCCGCCATCGGCGTTGGTCTCATATATCGCGCGGCCGTGGCCCGAGGGATCGCGCAACGTAAAGGCCAGGCGAGCGCCGTCGGGGGACCAGGCGATCGAGGCGGGCGCGCAGGCAGGAAGGTTTCCACAGGGAAGCGTGACATTGGTCGGCGTCGCTACGTCGAGCCTGCGGATCAACAGCTGACGGCGGGGCCCGATCGGACCGGCCGGTGTCGTGTCGCCCTCCACGGAAGCCAGGCGTGTCCCATCGGGTGAGAGGGCAATCTCGACGTAGCTGTGGATTGCACGCTCCGCAGAGCGTGCGCCCGACGCGGCCAGGATAGCCGCCGTGGCGGCTGCCGTAAGAAAGTGAGGAGTCTTCATGGTCTCCGGCGTTTTGCGGCCCGTCCGCTCCTGATCGGGGCAACCCGGTTGAAATGCAATCGCCGTCAGGATTCGGGCAGCTCGCCGGCGTAGCGGGCGCGCGGGCGGATAAGCGCGCCCTCGGCAATCTGCTCCAGCGCATGGGCTGTCCAGCCCGCGCACCGCGCCGTGGCAAAGAGGGCGAAGGGCGCCTCGGGCGGAAGATCGAGCGCGCGCGCCAGGGCGAAAAGCGCGAAGTCGGCATTGTCGCGCTCGCCGGTGGCCGCCGATATCGCGCGCCTGAGAGCCTCCAGCGGCGCGGGAGCAGCGAAGGCGCGCAACAGGGCCGCGGCGCGCGGATCTCCATCTGGATAAAGTGGATGTCCGAATCCAGGGGCGGTGACGCCATGCGCAAGGCGGGCGGCGACGGCCTCGGCCGGGCCCAGTCGCTCCGCCTCTTCGGCAAGGCGACCGACGCCGGCGATCGCGCCGCCATGCAGAGGCCCAGAGAGGGTCGCCATGCCGGCCAGAGCGCACGCCGACAGGGAGGCGCCGGTGGAAGCGGCCACGCGGCAGGCGAATGTGGAGGAATTGAGCTCGTGATCGGCCATCAACACCAGGGAACGACGAATGAGATCGAGCCCGCTCTTGCCGCAGCTCCACGCCCTTCCCAGGCGCTCATGGATCGGTCCGCCGCCGATCTCGCCGACAAAGGCGTCGCAGACGACGTCGAGCAGGCTGGCCGCTTCGTCGGCGAGTTCGCGCGCAGTCAGCTCTCGTGATGGCGGCGCGCCGGCGGCGCGCAACGCCAGGGCCGCGAAGGCCCGCGCCTGCATGGAAGACTCCCCAGGCGGCGCCGGGCGCAGGGTGCGACGGACGGCGACGCCCTTATCGCCCCGCAGCAGCCGGGCGACACTTTCCAGCGTTTCTGTTTCGGCGAGGCGGACGGCGTCACGCCCACGATAGTAAAGCCGGCCGCCAGCGACCGTGGTGATGGCCGATGTCAATACCGGCTCGCCCCAAGCGATGGCGTCGGCGGCGACGTCTGCCGCCTTGCGGCCGCGGGCCTTGCGGATCCTGAGCGCGGCGACGTCGCTGGCGCGATAGCGGCTGCGGCGCGGATCGCTGGGGTCGGGCTCGGCCTGGATGCGGCCCCGGCTGACATAGGCGTAGAGCGTTTGCGCTCGCACGCCCAGCCGTTCGAGGACTTCTTCGGATTTGAGCCAGTCGGTCATATTGATCAGATTGATCAATCTTGATTCGGGGATTGAAACCTCTCATTGGCCAGCGATGATTTCAAGGAGAGACTGATGGACGTCTCCGATGGTCTGGAAGGCGTGATCGCCGCGGAAACGATTCTGTCGGACGTCGACGGCGCCGCTGGGCGGCTGACCATTCGTGGCCATTCCCTCGACGAGATCGCTGGCCGATGGACCTTCGAAGAGGTGGCGTCGCTGTTGTGGAGCGGCTTCTTCTCACCCTCGCCGGCCGACTTCCGCGCCGCCTTGGGCTCGGCCCGCGTGGCTGTGGCGGCCGAGATCGAGGCCCTGGACCATACGCTTGCTCGCCACCCGCCGGTCGAGGCGATGCGCGCCTTGACTGCGCGGCTCGCCGACGGCGACGAGCTGGCGACAGCCCTTCGCCTGACCGCCGCGCCGGCCGTGTTTACGGCCGCGGCGCTAAGGGTCCGCGCCGGTCAAAGACCGATCGAGCCTGATCCCTCGCTTTCACATGCGGCGGACATCCTGCGTCTGTGCCGCGGCGAACCGGCGAGTCCTGCCGAGGTCGCGGCGCTGGAGGCCTATCTCGTCACGATCTGCGATCATGGGTTCAATGCCTCTACCTTCGCCGCACGCGTCGTGGCCTCGACCCGCGCCGGTCTCGTTTCGGCTGTGTTGGCCGGGATCAGCGCCCTCAAGGGTCCGCTACACGGCGGCGCGCCGGGTCCGGTGATCGAGATGATCGACTCGGTGGGCGCGCCCGCCAACGCCCGCGCCTGGCTGGAGGCCGCGCTCGACCGCGGCGACCGGCTGATGGGCTTTGGCCATCGCGTCTACCGCGTGCGCGACCCCAGGGCCGATGCGCTCAAGCGCGCGGTCAAAGTCTTAGGGGCCGGTTCAAACGTCCTGCCGGGTCGCCTGGCTCTGGCCGAGGCGGTGGAGACGGCGGCGCTGCAAATCCTGCGCGAGCGCAAGCCGAACCGCTCGCTGGACACCAATGTCGAACTCTACACCGCGCTCCTGCTGGAGGCCCTCGCCTTTCCGCCTGAGGCCTTCACCTGCGTCTTCGCCATGGGTCGCGTCGCCGGTTGGATCGCCCACGCCCGTGAGCAGGTGGCGGGCGGCCGGCTGATCCGCCCGGCATCGCGATACGTGGGTCCCCGACCGCTGGAAGCGGCCTGACCCTGTAGCCGTCTGGCGGAACGGACTAAGCTCCCGCCGATGAGCTCCGCCGATCGCGCCCAATCCGCCAACCAGGTGACGCTGCTCTCCGTCGCCGTGGCGCTGACGCTCGTGGTGCTCAAGATCGGCGTCTGGTGGTTCAGCCATTCGATCGCCCTGTTGGCCTCGGCGCTCGATTCAGGGCTGGACCTGATCGCCTCCCTCTCGACTTTCTTCGCGGTCCGCTACGCTGCCGCCCCGCCGGACCGTGAGCACCGGTTCGGCCACGGCAAGGCCGAAGCCTTCGCCAGCCTCATGCAGGCCGGGCTCGTGTTCGCCTCGGGGGCGCTGATCACCCAGCAGGCGATCGTCCACCTCATCCGGCCGGCGGCGATTGAGCGAGAGTCGTGGGCCATTGGCGTGATGCTGATCTCGATCGTCTTCACCGGCGGCCTGATCTTTGCCCAGACCCGCCACCTGAAGAAGGCCTCGTCGGTGGCTGTTTCGGCCGATCGCATCCACTACGGCGCGGACCTCGCTTCCAACGTCATCGCCCTCCTGGCCATAGCCGCCGCCTGGGCCGGCCAGGCCTGGCTAGATCCCGTAGGCGGCCTGGCCATGGCGGCCATTCTGCTGTGGGGGGCCGTGAAGGTGTTCCGGGATTCCTCAGATCAGCTGCTTGACCATGAACTGCCCGACGAGGATCGCCGCAAGATCATCGAGCTGATGACTCAGGATAAGGCTATCAATCATATCCATCAGCTGCGCACCCGCGCCTCTGGTCCGATCGTTCACATCCAGCTGCACGCCGATCTCGATCCGGACATGACCCTTGATCAGGCGCACCGGGTTGTGGTGGCGGCAGAACGTCGGGTGCTGGAGGCTTTTCCGGACGCCGATATCCTGATCCACGCCGATCCGCGTGGGCGCGCGGAGCCTCACGGCGGGCCATTTGGCGAGATCCAGATCGCACAGAAAAAGCCGGTATAAACTTAGCCTTAACGGGCGAAGGCGTTGTTCGGTTGACACCGAACCGGGTATAGCTCGCGGCGCCGCCAATGAACCTTGTCCGCACTCTTCATCACTTCCCTCTCGACCCGGCCTCGCGCCAGGTCCGCTTGTCCCTGGGCGAGAAGCGGATCAACTTCGTCGAAGAAATTGTCCGCTATTGGGAGCAGCCGAAAGACTTCTTTGAGCTCAATCCATCGGGCCTTACACCCGTGCTGGTCGAGCTGGGATCGAGCGGCGATCCCCTCATCATTCGCGAAGCGCGCGCCATCCTCGAGCATCTCGAAAGCGAGACGACAGGCTACGACCTGCTGGGTTCCACTCCCGCCGATCGCGCCGAGACACGGCGCCTGATGCAGTGGTTCGACCGCAAGTTCGACAATGAGGTCAATTCCTACCTGCTGCGCGAGAAACTCGAGAAGCGGCTCCTCAAGCTTGGCGCTCCCGATCTCTACAGCCTGCGCACAGGCCGCGAGGCGCTGCGCACGCACCTTGTCTATTTCGAAAAGCTGCTGCAGGCGCGGGACTGGCTGGGCGGGCGCCGCCTGAGCCTGGCCGATTTCGCCGCCGCCGCGCATCTCTCGGTGCTGGACTATTTCGGCGACGTGCCCTGGCGGGATTTCGGCCAGATGAAGACCTGGTACATGAAGATCAAGTCGCGGCCGGCTTTCCGACCGATCCTCCTCGACCGATGGCCCGGCCTGCCACCGTCGACCCACTATGACGACCTCGACTTCTAGGGCCGACCTCGACCCCATCCGATCGGCCGCGCGGGACCTTGGCTTCGACGTCTGCGAGATGACGCCCTTGCCCAGCGACTGGCCGAACGCGGCCGCCCTCAGGGCCTTCGTCGCGGCGGGGCGTCACGGGACCATGGAGTGGATGGCGCGGACGCTAGAGCGCCGGGCCCACCCGACCGCAATGTGGCCAAAGGCGAAATCCGCCCTGGTGGTCGGCATGAATTACGGCCCGGACGAGGACCCCATGGCGGCTCTGGCGGAACGTTCGCGGGCGGCGATCTCAATCTACGCCCAGAGCCGGGATTATCACGGTCTCATCAAGGGTCGCCTCAAACACCTGGCCAGTACGCTGATCCGCCGGCTTGGCGGCGAGGCGAAGGTGTTCGTCGATACTGCGCCCCTGATGGAAAAGCCCCTGGCTGCCTTGGCCGGGGTCGGCTGGCAAGGCAAGCACACCAACCTCGTATCGCGAGAATTCGGCTCGTGGCTGTTTCTGGGCGTGATTCTCTCGACGCTCGAGCTGGAGACTGCGGAGCCGGCGGAAGACGCCTGCGGCTCCTGCCGCGCCTGCCTCGACGTCTGTCCGACAAACGCCTTTCCCGCGCCCTATCAGCTCGACGCCAGCGCCTGCCTCTCCTACCTGACGATCGAGCACGACGGCCCCATTCCCGAGACGTATCGCGCGGCCATGGGGAACCGGATCTTTGGCTGCGACGACTGCCTGGCGGTATGCCCGTGGAACAAGTTCGCCAGGGCCGGACGCGAAGCAAAGCTTCAGGCGAGGGACGATCTGCGCTCGCCGCCGTTGGCTGACCTTTCGACGCTCGACGACGCCGCCTTTCGCGTCCGATTTTCCGGCAGCGCGGTCAAGCGCATCGGTCGCGATCGTTTCCTGCGCAACGTCCTCTATGCGATCGGCAATTCCGGCGATCCGGCGCTCAAGACCGCTGCCAGCGAATGTCTCGACGACGGTGACGAGACAGTGCGCGAGGCGGCGCGCTGGGCTCTGGATCGGCTAGCCGCGACCCACTGAGCTCTGGTCCGGCAGGACATCGATCAGGTCGAGCTTGAACATCAGAACCGCCCCTGGCGGGATCGGCCCGGCGCCTTTGTCGCCATAACCTAGCTTCGGTGGAAGATAGATCAGCCACTCATCGCCCGGGCGCATCAACTGCAGCGCCTCCTGCCAGCCGGGTACGAGATCGTGCACGGTCATCACGGCCGGCTGACCGCGCGCGTATGAGGAATCGACCACGCGACCGTCGAGTAGCTTGGCCTCGTAGTCGACCTTCACTTCGTCCGCGAGTTTGGGCTTGATGCCCGTCGCCGGACCGGAATGGAGGATCCGGTATTGCAGTCCGTCCTTGGTGACGACGACGCCCGCCGCATGGGCGTTCTTGGCCAGGAAGGCGCGGCCTTCGGCGGTGGGGTCCGACGCTGCGGCGGACGGCCCTTTTACGCAGGCGGTCAGGGCCAGCGCCACGGCAAAGGTGGTTGCGATCCTCATACGACCCTCGGCGGATAGCCGCGTTCGCGCAGGGCGTCGACGATTTCCGCGGTGTGCTGGGCGTCGCGCGTTTCGACCATCAGGTCGAATTCGGCCCCCTTGGCCGGCACGTCGAGAGCCAGGCGGTTGTGGGCGACCTCAAGGATGTTGCCGCCGAGCTCGCCGATGGCCGCCGACACCGCGGCCAGCAGCCCCGGCCGGTCGTCGCCGACGATGCGCAGCGACACCAACCTCTGAGCGCGGACCAACTCGCGGGTCAAGACCGATGCCAGCAGTCGCGGATCGATGTTGCCGCCAGTGATGACAAGGCCGCATTTCTTGCCGCGGAAACGCTCGGGAAAGGCGATC
Source organism: Caulobacteraceae bacterium (assembly GCA_036491455.1). GTDB lineage: Bacteria > Pseudomonadota > Alphaproteobacteria > Caulobacterales > Caulobacteraceae > Acaudatibacter. Next base: position 4,916 of record DASXBY010000028.1, on the reverse strand, counting down.
AGCGCCGCCAAGCCGGCCGCGCCGGCGCCTTCGGCAACAGTCTTCTCGATGTTGCAATAGAGGGCGATGGCGCGTTCGAAGAATGGCTCCTCGAGGAGCAGCACGTCGTCGATCAGCGGCCGGGCGACGGCGTAGGTGAGATCGCCCACGCTCTTCACCGCGATGCCCTCGGCGATGGTCTGCCCGCCGCAGGGCGCATTCAAGCCGCGCATCCGGCCGGTAAAGGACGGGAACATCGCCGGCTCGACACCAATGACCTCGATGTCCGGCTTGATCGCCTTGGCGGCCGTGGCCATGCCGGCGATCAGCCCCCCACCGCCGATCGGGATGGGCAGGATCTCCAGATCCGGCGCGTCCTCGAGCATTTCCAGGGCCACGGTCCCCTGGCCGGCCATGACTTCGAGGTCATCGAAGGGGTGGATAAAGACCAGCCCCCGCTCGGCCTCCAGTTCGCGGGCTCGGGCGTAGGCGGAATCGAAGCCCTCGCCGTCGATGACCACCGTGGCGCCGAATTCGCGCGTCTGTTGCACCTTCACGTGCGGCGTTCCGCGCGGCATGACGATGGTCACCGGCACGCCCATGCGCTCACCGTGATAGGCTAGGCCCTGGGCGTGATTTCCGGCGGAAGCGGCGATCACCCCTCGCTTGCGCTCTTCGGCGGTCAGGTGGCTGAGACGATTGAGCGCGCCGCGCTCCTTGTAGGCGGCGGTGAACTGCAGGTTCTCGAACTTGACCCAGATCTCGGCGCCCGTGATCTCCGACAGGGTTCGCGAATAGCGGCAGGGCGTGCGCTCAACCTGGCCGGCGATGCGCTCGGCGGCGGCCCTGATGTGGTCGAGGCTGAGGGTCATGAAGAGTCAATGGGGGAGAAAAGGCGTCGGAGCCCTAATTGGAAAATCGTCGCCCCGCTAGGGCCACGGCGCTAAGAGCGTCGCAAAAGGGGCGAGGATGCGGCGACTGATTCTCTTCCGGCACGCCAAGACCGAGGCGCGATCGCAGGCTGGGGACGATTTCTCCCGCCGCCTGACCGACAGGGGACGGTGCGAAGCGGCGCTGATGGGCGAGGTGCTTTCGCAAGCTGGCTATCAACCCGACCTGGTCCTGGTCTCGCCGGCGGCGCGTGCGGTTGAAACCTGGGATGGCATGGCCTCCAGCTTCCCGAAGGCCAGGGTTGAGAGGCGCAAGGCCCTCTACGACGCCACGCCTGAAGAGATCGCCGAGGAAACCGAACACGATATGTCCGCGGCTGACACGGTGATGGTGGTCGGCCACAACCCGGGCCTGCAGGAGCTGGCGGTCAATCTGCTGATCGACAACGCCGGCTCGCACCACGACATCGAGGTCCTGTCGGCGGGATTCCCGACGTCGGCGGCCGCGGTGTTCGTCTATGATGAGGCCGGGCGCGCCAGCCTCGAAGCCGTCCATTTCGCCCGCGACCACCGTCCCGACCGATGAGCCGAATCTACAAGATCCTGCAGCGCGTCGTCTGGGAAGACGCCCAGAGTAAGGGCCGGTTCGAGGGCGCTGGGGTCGATCTCCAGGACGGGTTCATCCATTTCTCGACGAGGTCGCAGGCGGCGGAAACCGCGCGCCGCTATTTTCGGGACCAGCCCGATCTCCTGATCCTGGAGGTCGAGTCCGACACCCTCGGCGAGGTGCTCAAATGGGAGCCGTCGCGCGGCGGCGATCTTTTCCCCCATCTCTATGCCTCGCTCGCCTGCGAGCGGGTGATAGCGGTCCATGCTGCGCCACTCGACGACGAAGGCGTTCCTCGCCTGGACGGCCTGCCGCGGTGAGCTTCATGCACGACGCCGCCACGGCATTCATGCGCCGGATCGATCCCGAGACCGCACACGCCCTCGCCCTGGCCGGCCTCAAGGCCGGATGGGGTCCGGTCGACCGGACGGCGCCGGATCCCGCTCTGGCGACGACGCTCGCCGGTCTTGCACTCAGCAATCCAATTGGCCTGGCCGCCGGTTTCGACAAGAACGGCGAGGCGGCGGACGCCATGCTCCGCGCCGGCTTCGGGTTCGTCGAATGCGGCACGGCAACGCCGCTCGCCCAGCCGGGCAATCCGAAACCCAGGCTTTTCCGCCTTGAGGCGGACCAGGCCGTGGTCAATCGGCTCGGCTTTAATAATCGCGGGCAGGAAGCCTTCGCCGTCGCCCTGGCGCGCCGACGCCGGTCGGGAATCGTCGGCGCCAATATCGGGGCCAACAAGGACTCGGCGGACCGGACCTCCGATTACGTCCGTGGCCTGAAGCGGCTGTGGGGTCTCGCCGACTACTTCACCATCAACATTTCATCGCCTAACACGCCGGGCCTGCGCGACCTGCAGGCCAAGTCGGCGCTCGCCGACCTTCTCGGGGCGATTTCCGAAGCTAGGCGAGGTCTCACCGATCCGGCCTGCACGCCGATTTTCCTCAAGGTCGCGCCCGACCTGTCAGACGGGGAGGTCGGCGACATCGTAGACGCGGCCGTGACCTATGATCTTCAGGGCCTGATTGTCGGCAACACCACGCTTCAGAGGCCCCCAGGACTGCGCGACCCCCGACAGGTCGAAACCGGAGGGCTCTCGGGCGCTCCGCTGATGAGCCTTTCCACCCGCATTCTGGCCGAGTTCCACAAGGCCACGTCAGGACGGCTGGCTCTGATCGGCGCTGGCGGAGTCGCATCCGGAGCGGACGCCTACGCCAAGATCCGCGCCGGCGCCCGGGCCGTGCAGCTCTACACAGGGCTGATCTACGAAGGCCCGGGCCTTGTCGCGCGCATCCGGCGCGACCTTGCGACGCGGCTCAAGGCCGACGGCTTTTCCAGCCTTGCCGAGGCGGTCGGCGCGGCGTGATCGACGTCTTCCGCCGCTACGGCCTGATCGCCCTCCTCGGGCTCTTGATCGTCGCGATCATCGCGTCCGGCGCCTGGCGGCTTCTCTCCTTCCATCAGCTGCAGGCGCATCACCTCCAGCTCAAGGCCTTTGTCGCCCACAGCCGCGTTGAAAGCGCCGGCGCCTTCTACCTCGCCTATGTGGCGGTGGTTGTCGCCTGCACGCCGGGACCCGGCCTCCTGTCCACCGCCTCCGGCTATCTGTTTGGCGCGGTGGCCGGGGGGCTTCTCAGCCTCGCCGCCTGCACGACCGGCTCGGTGATCGTCTATCTGGCCTGCCGCAGCGCCTTCGCTGAGATGATCCAGCGCCGCGGCGGGCAGCGGGCGCGCGCGCTGAAGGAAGCCCTTGAACGCAACGCCTTTTCCTATCTGCTCACCCTAAAACTGATGCCGATGACGCCCTATTTCCTGCCGAACGTAGCGGCCGGGCTCGCCGGCGTGCGCCTTTCGGCGGTGGTCTGGGCTTCGGCCATCGGCACGGCGCCGGTCTGTTTCATCCTGGCGACCCTCGGCGCCGGCCTCTCTCGGGCGATCGACCGCGGCGCCTCGCCCGGCCACCATCTGTTCGACCGACCGGGCGTCTTCGGGCCGCTGATCGGATTGACGGTGCTCTCTGCGGTGTCGGTTGCTTGGCGGGTCTTCAGACGGGGGCGTTCATTGCCCGCGCCGCCCGGTTGACGTAACGAGCCGCCGATGGCGGATTCCGCCCCCTCGAGCGAGCCCCCGCGGCGGGCGCACGGCGGCTTTCGCTGGCCAGGCGGACTGTCGTCACGCCTCCTGCTGCTGACCGTCCTGATTGTGGTGTTCGCCAATCTGCTCATCCTGCCGCCAAACCTGGCGGCGTTCGAGGAGCAGCGGCTCCGTGACCGGCTGAACAACGCCGAGGTCGCCACCCTCGTCGCCCAGGCCGCCCCTAATGGTGTCGTCTCGGACCAGACAGCCCGGAAACTCCTGGCCAGCGCCGAGGTCGTCCAGGTCTCGCTCGGCGTCAACAACGAGCGTCACCTCATCCTTCAGATGCCGCGGGTGGAGCGCGCGCCCTACCTGGTGGACCTCAGGCAGAACAATCCGCTCTCGTGGGTGACTCCGTTTGAGACCCTGTTCAACGGCGGCAGCCGCATGGTGCGGGTGATGGCTAAGCCGCGGTTCCTGCGCGGCGACTTCGTCGAGATCGTCGCCCCCGACGCGCCGCTCAAGAAGGAGATATTCGCCCAGCTCGAGCGCCTGCTCGGCATCGCCCTGTTCACCTCGATCATGGCCGGAGGCGTGGTCTATTTCTCGCTCAATTTCCTGTTGGTGCGGCCGATGCAGCGGATCACCCGCTCGATGGAGCATTTCCGCGCCGATCCGGACGACGCATCCGCCGAAGTCAGGCCGTCGAACCGCCGCGACGAGATCGGCCGCGCGGAGCGCGAACTCGAACGCATGCAGACGGACCTTCGAGCGGCCTTGAGCTCCCGCGCCCGTCTCGCGGCCCTGGGCGAAGCGGTGGCCAAGATCAACCATGACCTGCGCAACATGCTGACCAGCGCTCAGCTTGCCTCTGAACGGCTGTCGGCGTCCGGCGATCCCAACGTCGCCCAGGCACTCCCGAGGCTCGAGCGCGCGCTCAGCCGCGCCGCCAACTTGGCGTCCAATGTCCTCACCTTCGGCAAGAGTGAAGAGCCGCCCCCTCAGAAGCGGCCTGTGGACCTCAGGCCGGCGCTGACCGCGGCTGCCGAGGACGCCGGACTGTCAGCCGAAGGCGTGGCGATTAAGATCGCTTTCAAGGGAGAGCCTAGCATCTCGGCCGATCCCGAGCAGCTTCATCGCATCCTGGTCAACATGCTCACCAACGCGCGCCAGGCGATCGATCAGACCGAGCGCGGCAGCGCTGGACGGGTCAGCGCCGACTACCGCCAGGAACAGGACACGGACATCATCACCCTGGTCGACAACGGACCCGGCCTTCCCCTGCGCGCCCGCACGCACATCTTTCAGCCGTTCGCCGGTTCGGCGCGGGAAGGCGGCTCCGGGCTGGGCCTGGCCATCGC
>DASXBY010000027.1:0-47720 GCA_036491455.1 Caulobacteraceae bacterium | reverse complement strand
CCCCGCCCAGGAGGCGCCGCCGGCGCGCTCAGCGTGGCTGAGGCCGAGGCGGCTCGGATCGACGCCTGGCTGTGGCGGGCGCGCTTCTTCCGCAGCCGCTCCCAGGCCAGCGCCAAGGCGGCGAAGGGCCACATCCGACTGCGCCGGGCGGGCGAGGAGACGCGCATCGACAAGGCCTCGCGCACGCTCAGGATCGGTGATGAGCTGACCTTCGCCCTCGGCCCTCGCGTGATCGCCCTGCGCGTCGCCGCCCTGGGCGAGCGGCGTGGCCCGCCCGCCGAGGCACGCGGTCTCTATGACCTGTTGACCGCCTCTACGGCTCCGCTCGTGGTTGACAACACCGGCAGCAGCCCCAGATAAGCGCCGCGTTCACCCCCGCCTTCGAGTTCTGGATGACCTATATCGTCACCGACGCCTGCGTCCGCTGCAAGTACATGGACTGCGTCGAGGTGTGTCCCGTCGACTGCTTCTACGAAGGCGAAAACTTCCTGGTCATCAGCCCGGACGAATGCATCGACTGCGGCGTCTGCGAGCCGGAGTGCCCGGTGGACGCCATCAAGCCAGACACCGAGGACGAGCCGGACGGCAAGTGGCTGAAGATCAACACCGACTACGCCAAGGTCTGGCCGAACATCACGGTCATGGGCACGCCGCCGGTCGACGCCGAGGACTTTGAGCGTGAGACCGGGAAGTTCGAGAAGTATTTCAGCGACAAGCCGGGAACCGGCCGCTGAGGGCCATCCGCTGCGGCGCAGCAACGCTTTAAATCCGCTCGATTTTGTGCTATTTAGAGGATGAGGCGGCGGCCTGGACGGTCGCCCGCGTTTTCAAACGTTCGCGCATGGCGTGGCGAGGAGACACGGTAGCGCGCCTCTCGAAGAATCGATCCTGAGCCTGACAGCGGCTGCCTCGCCCTTCGGCGAAGAGAAGACTGTTTTCCGCGGATCGGTCTTTCGATCCGGCATTGAAAGGACTCATTCAAAAGTGACCACGAAGATCGAACTGGACTACAAGATCGGCGACCATGTCGTTTATCCTGCCCATGGCGTGGGCGTGGTGATCGGCGTCGAGACCCAGAGCATCGCCGGCTCGCCGCTCGAGGTCTACGTCATCACCTTCGATCATGAGAAGATGACCCTGCGCGTGCCCACGAAGAAGGCGCGCACCGCGGGCCTCCGGGCCCTGGCGGAGGGCAATGTGGTCAACCAGGCCCTCACCACCCTCAAGGGCCGTGCGCGCATCAAGCGCACCATGTGGAGCCGTCGCGCGCAGGAGTATGAAGCCAAGATCAACTCCGGCGACCTGATTTCGATCGCCGAGGTGGTCCGCGACCTACACCGTTCGGAGAGCCAGCCGGAGCAATCCTATTCAGAGCGCCAGCTTTACGAGTCGGCCCTCGACCGCATGGCCCGAGAAGTGGCGGCGATCGAGCGTATCGACCGCGATGCGGCCATCAGCCTGCTGCACAAGTCGCTGCAGAAGGCGGCCTAGGCGATCCTCCCGCTGTCGGGGAGGGCATAGCGCGGGCCCCTAAGCGGCGCGCGCCATTTCCGTGACTGCATCCCAGGTCGTCGCCTGCAGGCTGGGCCGCGCCTCCATGCGCGCGATCCAGGCGCGCAGATTTGCGTGGGACGCCAATAGCGCCTGACCTTCGGCGCAGTCCGGCAGGAAGACCAATTGCGGCGCCAGCAGAAGATCGGCGAGGGACAACGTCTCTCCGGTCATGAACGTCTGGCCGCCCAGCAGGCGGGCGATTTCATCGACACTGACATGAGCCTGCGGCAGCGCCGCCGCGATCCGCGCCTCGTCGACCGGAATGCCGAATTTTGGCGCGATCACCCGGCCGAAGATGATCGCCGCCGAGACCTGCGGGAACAGGTACCAGTCGCTGATCCCCATCAGCTGGTTCATCCGGGCCTCGGCGCGCGGTTCCGAAGGGATCAGGGCAGGCGCGGGAACAAGCCGGTCGGCGTATCGCATCACCGCCTGCGTCTCGTAGAGCCTGAATTCGCCATGCTCCACCGCGGGCATGCGGCCGAAGGGCTGACGGGCGAGATGCGCCGGACCCTTGGAGTCCATCGGCGCCAGCGGCCGGAGCCGCCAGGGAAGTCCTTTTTCCTCCAGGGTCGCCATGACGGCGCGGGCGAACGGGCTGCCCGGAACGGTCCAGATGTCGAAGACGTCCATGATCAGGCTCCTTGAGTCTGGGTTTGGGGTTGGTCGGCAAAGGTGGCGAACTCACCGATGATCGTCGGCCAGCCGCCGCGCAGCATTTCGGCGATGCGCTCGGCGTTGTCGCCGAATCGTTCAAGGTCGCGGTGCTCGAGGCGCACGCGCGTGCCCGAGGCGAGCGCCTCGAAGGTGATTTCCAGTTCGGTCTCGAAGTCCGGGTCGAACTTGAAGTCCGCGTTGAGCTGCCAGGCGAGCAGCACGCGATCGGGCGGCGACCAGGTGAGCACCCGGCCCCACTGGGTCTCAGCCCCGGCGGCGTCGCGTTCGAACCAGCGCCCGCCGGCCTTCCGTTCCACGACAATCTCTTCGAACGGCGTGTCGCCGGTGTGATGGCTCGAAGGCCACCAGCCGCCCATGCGTGCGGTGAACAGCTCGAAGGCGCGGGCCGGCCCGCACTTCACGTCCACGGTTTTCACCACCGGTGCGATCGTCATTTCAGAGCCTCGTCCTTCTCGTGTTCGGCGTCGGCGAAGGCCTGGAAGGCGGCCATGGCCGTCCCGTGCCAGGCGTCGAGTTTGTCCCGCACCGCGCCGATGCCGCGCGGGTCGATGCGGTAGATGTGGCGCGCGCCCACGGCCGTCTTGGTCACAAGCTGCGCTTCTTCCAGCACCTTGAGGTGCTGGCTCACGGCCGGGCGGGAAACCGCGGCGCCGGCGGCGAGATCGCCCACCGCCATCGGCCCGGTCGCCAGGCGCTCGAAGAGCGAACGCCGCGTGGGGTCGCCCAGGGCTTCGAAGGCGTCTCGGGCGCGATGGACGACGGCGGCCACGGTAGGGACCTCAGAGATAGGTAAGTTGCGACTTACTGTTAGTATTGACTTACGGACTTGTCAAGCGGCCTGCGGTTCTGCAGCCATGATCGTTACTGGCCCGCGGGCAAGCTCCTCGACCAGCCTCGCCCGGTCCAGCGCGCCTTCCCATCGGGCCACCGCCAGGGTCGCCACGCCATTGCCGATGACGTTGGTCAGCGCCCGTCCTTCGGAGAGGAAGCGGTCGACGCCAAGAATCAGGGCCATGGCCGCCACCGGGATCACGCCCACGGCCGAGAGCGTCAGGGCCAGGGTCACGAAGCCGGCGCCAGCCACGCCGCTGGCCCCCTTTGAGGTCAGCATGGCCACGGCCAGCAGGCCCGCCTCCTGGGCGAAGGAAAGGTGGGTGTTGGTGGCCTGCGCCAGGAACAGGGTCGCCAAGGTCATGTAGATGTTGGTGCCGTCGAGGTTGAAGGAATAGCCGGCCGGAACCACCAGCCCAACCACCGCCCTGGGCGCGCCCAGCCGCTCGAGCTTGGCCATCAGCTGTGGCAGGGCCGCCTCGCTGGACGAGGCTCCCAGGACGATGAACAGCTCCTCACGGATGTAGATAAGGAACCGCCACAGAGAGAACCCGACCCACCGCGCGATCAGGCCCAGCACGATCCCCACGAACAGGATCATAGTCAGGTAGACCGAGCCGACCAGCGCCGCGAGCTTCAGCAGCGCCGCCGGCCCATAGGCGCCGATGGTGTAGGCCATGGCCCCGAAGGCGCCGATCGGCGCAGCCCGCACCACGATACGGATGATGGCGAACACCACCTCGCCGATTCGCTCGAGGGCATGGGCGGCCACCTCTCCGGCCTCCCTCAGGCGGGCGATGGCGAAGCCGGTCAGGATCGCCAACAGCAGCACCTGGAGCACCTCGCCCTGGGCGAAGGCCGAGACGAAGGTGTCCGGGACGATATGCAGCAGATAGTCGACCCACCCGCCGGCATGCCGGGCCTGGGTGACGTAGGCGCCCACCGCCTTGGGATCGAGCGAGGCCGGATCGACGTTGAAGCCGGCGCCCGGCTTGATGAGCTCGCCGACCAGCAAGCCGACCGCCAGGGCCAGGGTAGAGACCACCTCGAAATAGACGAGCGCCCGCACCCCAACCGAGCCCACCCGCTTCAGATCGCTCATCCGGGCGATGCCGCCGGCCACCGTGCAGAAGATAATCGGTGCGATCAGCATCGTGATCAGCTTGACGAAGGCGTCGCCGAGCGGCTTGAGCGCCACGGCGGTGTGCGGCCAGACCAGGCCCACGGCGATGCCCAGAACGATGCCCAGGATCACCTGGAAGTAGAGCGACTTCAGCAGCTTCATCGGTCCCCGGTATAGCCTTCCGGCGTTCCGGCGCCACCCGGCCGCCCGGCGCTCGGCGTTGTCCCTGGCGCCGCCAGGCCGTATGAACGCGCCCGTCGTCCCGTTAGCTCAGCAGGATAGAGCATCGGTTTCCTAAACCGGGGGTCAGAGGTTCGAGTCCTCTACGGGACGCCATCAGGCGACGGGGATTGGCGCAACTGTTCGAGATCTTCATCTCCTACGCCCGCTCCACCGAGCCGCAGGCGGAGGCGATCGCCGAGGCGCTACGCTCGCTGGGGTTTGGCGTGTGGCGCGACGACGCGCTGCCCGCTCACCGGGCCTATAGCGACGTGATCGAGGAGCGGCTGGCGGCGGCCAAGGCGGTGGTCGTGGTCTGGTCGGCCGAAGGGGTGAAATCGCACTGGGTTCGCTCCGAGGCCGATCGCGCGCGCCTGGACGGCAAGATCGTCCAGGTCGCCGTCGAAGCCGTGCGCCTGCCCATGCCGTTCGACCAGATCCAGTGCGCCGATCTCAGCGGCTGGACCGGCGATGGGGCCCACGCCGGCTGGCGCAAGGCGGTTGCCAGCGTCAGGGACCTGGCGAGCGGCGGCCCAACCAGCCCCGAGCTGGCAGCTCCCAGGCCGACTCCGGCCGACTCCCTGCCGCTGCCGGACAAGCCGTCGATCGCCATGCTGCCGTTCGCCGACCCCGGCGGGGCGACCGAAGGCGACTATTTCGCCGACGGCATGGTCCAGGAGATCGCCACCACCATCGCTCGCTTTCCGAGCCTGTTCGTTATCGCCAGCGGTTCCAGCCTTAGCTATCGCGGCGGCGAGCACGACTTCGCCATGATCGGCCGCGAGCTCGGCGTGCGCTATCTCCTGGAGGGGGCGGTGCGCCGTTCCGGACCGCGCGTGCGCATTTCCGTCACGCTCATCGAGGCTTCGCTTGGTGCCCAGATCTGGGCGGAGCGATTCGAGGGCACCCTGGAGGATGTCTTTGCGTTGCAGGACGAGGTGGCCGGGGCCGTCGCCGCCCGAATCGAGCCCAGCATACAGGCGGCGGACCTCAAGCGCGCCGCCACCCGGCCCACGGAGGACCTCGGCGCCTACGATCTCTTCCTGCGGGCCATGCAGCTGCAGATCGCCTTCGACCGGCGGAGTTGGGAGGCCGCGCTCGCCCTCTACGAGGAATGCATCGAGCGCGACCCGAACTACGCCGAGGCGCTCGCGCGGGCCGCCAACATCCGCAGCATGCAGCTCATCTTCGGCTGGGCCAACGATCCCATGGCCTCTGCCGTCAAGGTCCAGGACTATCTCGGCCGCGCCCTCAAGGCCGGTGGCGGCAATCCCGAGGTGCTGGTTTTCGCGGCCTTCGTTTCGATCGTCTTCGGCGGTGATCGGGCTGCGGCCGACACCCAGGCCGACCGCGGCCTGGCGCTCAATCCTGGCGCGGTGATGAACTGGATCTACGCCGGCTGGGTCAGCGTCCTCGCCGACAAGCCGGAGATCGGCATTGAGCGGTTCCAGCAGGCCCTTCGCCTCGACCCGCGCGGTCCCGACCGTCACAGTCCAGTCTGGGGCATGGGCGCCGCACACGCCTACGGTGAGAGCTGGGCTGAGGCCCTGCCCTGGCTGGAAGAGGCGGTCGCGCTACGTCCCGACTATCCGCCGCCGTGGATCGTCAAGGCGGCAGGCCTGGCGCGGCTTGGCCGCATGGACGAGGCCAAGGCCAGCCTCGCCCGCTATCGCGACTTGGCGGAGTTGGAGGCATTCCTCTACTCGCCGACTATGTCGGCGAACCGCCGTGAGCGGCTCATCGCCGCCCTGCGCCTGATCGAACCGGAGATCTGACGTCTCGCCAACCCTGGGCCGCAGCCTCGATTCCGCGCGGACACAAGAGGAGAGAGGACGCCACCGGCCTACCCCTTCGCTTTCGCCTTCCAGTCGGCCAGCACCTTCGCCTCGCGCTCGGGGGTGAGGCCGGCGCGCAGCTTGGCCTGTCTCTCGGCCGGCTGGGTCCTGAACCAGGCCAGGGTGTCGGCCGCCGTCGTGGAGAGGGGCCGGTAGGTCAGGCCGGCGTTGATCGCCCGCGCGATGCTACGCTTGTGGAAGCCCGCGGAATCGCCGGAGGCGGGCACCCAGACCGGCATGTCGGACCAGGCTTCCACCTTCTCCTTGTCGAGGAAGTCCGCCGGGACCCAGACGAGCTCCGGATGGGCGCCGACGCCGCGCCCGACGTCGGCCAGGAAGCGTTTCATGGTGATCGGCTTGGCCGGGCCGGTGGCGTTGAACGTTCCGAAGGTCCGCGCCTCGGCCATGCGGATGGTCCATTCGGCCAGGTCGCGGGCGTCGATGATCTGCGCCGGGTCGGTCCCGTCCCCGGGCGCCAGCACCGTCCCGCCGCGCGCCAGGCGCACCGGCCAATAGGTGAAGCGATCGGTCGCATCGCCGGGGCCGCAGATGAGGCCCGGCCGGATGATGGTGGTCGCCTCGCCGAACTGCTTGCGCACCTCCGCCTCGGAGAGCGCCTTCAGCGGTCCATAGAGGTCGCCAACGTCGGCCATCAGGCTCTTGATGGTCTCGGCCATGGCGTCCTTGCCCGTGTAGGGCGCGAGGGCGGCGGTCTCGTCGGCCGGCTTGTCGTTGGCGGCATAGACCGAGATGGTCGAGATGAAGATGTATTGGCCGACCTTGCCCTTGAGGGCGGCGCCGGCGTCCCGCACCCAGAACGGCAAGGTGGTGGGATTATCGATGGCGACGTCCCAGATTCCGCCGGCCAGAGCCTTAAGGTCACCGGCGTTGCGGTCGCCGATCAGCTCTTCGACTGGTCCGGGCCAGGTCTCCTTCTGTCGTCCGCGGTTGAACAGGGTTACCTGGTGGCCGCGGGAAAGGGCGTAGCGCACCTGGTTGGGGCCGATGAAGCCAGTGCCGCCGAGGATCAGGATCCTGAGGCGCCTCGGCGGCCGGACGGCGGCCGAGGCGGCCGCCTCCGAGAGGGCCCAGCCGCCCAGGGCGGCGAGGGCGACGGCGCGGCGGGTCGGGCGCATGCGCGTCTCCAGGGGATCAGTGTCCGGCGAGGTTGGTCTGAAAACCGGCGAGAATTCCTACCTAGGCGGCGGTCCGGGTGCTCTCGTCGCCGTTTTCGGTCCGCGCTGGCTCGACCCGCCGGATCGGGGTCCGCCAGAACGGCGTCCGCGAGAAGCCGGCCGAGGAAACGCGTTCCGTCGCGGGCACCTCGCCCCACAGGTCTTCCACTTCGTCGTCTTCCTCCATGCCGTTCACCAGGTCGATGAAGCGCAGCATCATGGTGGCGAAAAGCGTGAAGATGAAGAACACCTCGGCCAGTTGCGGGGGCGAGACTTCGGCGCCGAACGGTCGCCAGTCCCAGGTCAGACCAATAAAGCCGAGCTCGTCGCCAAACAGGAACAGGGCGCCAAAGCAGGCGGCCACGGCGGCGACGATGTTGGCCCGGCTGGCGTTGTTGAACAGGCCCGCCGTGACGGCCACGGCGTAGAACACCGCCAGCGCGCCTTTGAGGGCAAGGTCCGAACGCAGGAAGAAGCCGTGCGCCAAGGCGTCGGAATCGAATGCCAGGAGACCGCCCATCGCGATGGCCATAGTCAGGCCCACGCCGCCGGAGAGGATCAAGGTCAAGTCGAGCGACAGCCAGCGGCGCAATTTACCGCCCAGCCACCACCGCCAGGTCAGGGTCCACAGGGCCAAGGCGACGGGAATCAGGATGACGTTGCGAAGCACGCCATGGACGCCGATCCCCTCTACCGGCGACAAGTAATAGAGGCACTCGTTGGCGTGGATCAGCGCCGTGGCGGCCAGGGCCGAGATCAGCCAGCGATAGGCCGCCTCGTTCGGCTTGATTGCCAGCAGCGTCCCGGCTGCCGCGGCCAGGATCAGGAAGGCAAACATCTCGATGAGGTCGACCGCGTGGGCGGCGAACACTGCGCCGCTCTGTTGCTGGAAGAGCGCGGTGACATCGTCGCGCAGGCCGAAGACCGGGGCCGCCCTGAGGCCGCCGCCGGCTTCGCCGACCAGCTCCGGCGGCGACCAGGTGCGAATCGCGATGAGGAGTGTGCGAGACGCTCCGGCCCGTGCGTCCGGAGGCACCTCGAAAAGGCGCGGGAGCGTGCGGTGAGCGGTCGGCCGGCCGGGACTGAAGTCACCTGAGCCGCCCAACAGGACGCCGTTGACGAAGAGTTGGTAAGGGCCATCCGCGCTTGACGGTCCCGCGATGGCCAGCGGTGCGTCGGTGTTGACGCTGACCGTCATGCGGTACCAGGCGACGCCGACGTAGTCCTTGTAACCCTTAGCAGTCCAACCGGCGGTCAAGGGCGGATTGCCCGGATCTAGCCGGCCCTTCAAGGGCGCGGCAATGAGGTCGATATTTCCCCAGGTGGAATCGTCAGTGGTCGTGTAGGACCAGCTGGGATCGTCGCCAGTGCGGAACTTCCAGGGTCCGTCGAGGGTCACGACCGCCGGACCGAGCGCAATCGACTGGGCTTGGACTGCCGGGGCTTTGATCGCCTTTGACGGGACCGCCGCCGTGACGGCCGATGCGAATGCGAACGCCGCGACCAGGATCGCAAGGGGAGTCAACCCCTTGATCCAGGCAAGCATTCGCGTTCTCGCCATCGAACCCCCAAGTCTGGTCCGCGGCGGCGCACTCCGGATCGGGCTGGACACGGCGAGTGAGCGCCGGTCCTTACCGCATCAGGACGTCCAACGCCGTGCGGGCGAGCACTCGCGTGCCCGAGTTGTCCGGCGCCGCGTCGGCATTGCCGATTCCGTCAAGATTACGCTTGAAAACGCCTTGGCCAATGGACGCGAGCCGAAAAATGGAAAATGCCAAGTAAAATTCAAAGTCCTTTACTGCCTCACGGCCGGTCCGAGTGCAATAGGCTTTGACATATTGCGATTCTGTGGGGATGCCGGCTGCTTCCAGATCGACATCCTTCAAACTCCCCCAGCTTTCTGAGTGGGAATGATAGAGGATGCAGTTATAGGCGAGGTCCGCCAGCGGATGTCCGAGGGTGGAAAGCTCCCAGTCGAGCACCGCCGCCACTCTCGGCTCTGACAAATGGAACATCACGTTTTCGGGCCGGTAGTCGCCGTGGACGATGGTCGTCGTCTCGTCGAGCGGAATGCGCGCCGGCAAGTCAGTGATAAGTCTTTCCATTTCCTCGATGTGCTCGGTTTCGGCCCCGCGATACTGGCGCGTCCATCGGGCGATCTGACGCTCGAAGTAGTTGCCGGGCCTGCCGTAGTCCTCGAGGCCGGCGGCCCGCCAGTCGGTCTGGTGGAGGCGCGCTAGGGTGGCGTTGAGATCGTCGTAGAGAGCGGCGCGCTCCTCGCGCGCCAGGCCCGGCATGCGAGCATCCCGGAAGATGCGGCCCGGCATGAAATCCATCACGTAGAAGGTCTGGCCGATGACGCTCTCGTCGTCGCACAGCACGCGCATCTTCGGGACGGGAAAGCCGGTTTCGCCGAGCGCCTTCATCACCCGGAACTCGCGGTCGACCTGGTGGGCGCTGGCCAGCAACTGGCCGGGCGGCTTCTTGCGCAGCACCCAGCGGCGTTCGTTTCCGTCGCTGAGCAGGAACGTCGGGTTCGACGCCCCGCGGGTGAACTGCGAGACCGTCAGCCGTCCTTCCATGTCGTCGAGCCGCGGCGCCAGCCAGGCCCTCAGGCGCTCGACGTCGAAACGATTATTGGCGCGCACGTCGCCAATGGTCGGCTGGTCGGGCCGCGCTGAGGTCTCGTCGGCGGAGTTCATCCTCCCACCTTCGCCGCCAGCGCAAGCGGACGCAATCTATTGCGAGCTCAGGATGGCGTCGGGATCGGGGCGGGGGACTGGGCCGTCGGAAGCGGTTGGCCAGGGATCACCGGGTTCGGGAGGACCGGTTCGGGCGGCGGCGGCCCCGGGGGGATTGGGCCGTGCGGCAGGCGCGGCAGGGCGGCGCGCATGAAATCGCGCCACACCTCGGTCGGCGCCGAGCCGCCGGTGATCCCGCGCATCGGGGCATTGTCGTCGCGGCCCATCCACACAACGGTGGTGAGACCGCCGGTGAAACCGCAGAACCAGGCGTCCTTGAAATCGCTGGTGGTGCCAGTCTTGCCGGCAAGGTCATAGCCGGGGATGGCGCCCCTGGCGCCGGTGCCCGACGCGATCACCTGCCGCATCATGCCGAGCATTTCGCCCAGCGGCGGGTTCTGGATCACCGGCACAGGCGCGACCGGCTGGCGGTTCCAGATAATGCGGCCCGCCTCGGTGCGGATGCGCTCGATCCCATAGGCCGAGACGCGGTTTCCGCCGTTGGCGAAGGCGTCATAGGCCTGGGCCATCTCCAGAGGCGTCAGCTGGCTGGTGCCGAGCGCCATGGCTGGGTCGGTGTTGACTGGCGAGATGATGCCCAGGCGCCGAGCGGTGGCGGCCACATTGGGCCGGCCGATCTCGTCGGCCAGTCGCGCGGCCACGGTGTTGACCGATTGGGTCAAAGCCGTCGTCAGGGTGATCGATCCCAGGAAACTGGGTTCGAAATCGTGCGGCGACCAGCCGTCGATTGTCACCGGCTCGTCGACTTCGATGGTCTCCGGCGTGCGGCCGGCTTCCATGGCCGTGAGATAGACGAAGGGCTTAAACGCTGAACCGGTCTGACGGTGGGCCAGCGTCGCCCGGTCATAGGCGCTGGCGTCATAGTCCACCCCGCCGATGAAGGCCCGAACGCGCCCGGACGGGTCGACGGCGACCAGCGCCGCCTGGCTGGCGCCGGCCCGGGCGAAGCGGTCGACCACGGCCTTTGCGGCCGCCTCGGCGTCGGCTTCGGCCGCGAGGTCGAGGGTGGTGTCGACGATCATATCGGTCCGCAGCGGTCCGGCCGTCTTGCGCACCGGTCCGTCGATCCAGTCGACGAAATACTGCGCCCCGGCGGTGCGGGCGCTCTTCCACACCCTCGCCGGGCGGGCCAGGGCCCTCGTGCGCTGCGCGCCGGTGATGGCGCCGCTCTGAACCATGGCGTCCAGCACCAGGGCGCTGCGCTCGGCGGACCGCTGCGGCTGGCTCACCGGGTCGTATTCAGTCGGCGACTTGGGAATCGCCGCAAGCATGGCCGCCTCGCGCAGGGTGAGAAGTCTGGCCGGCTTGTCGAAATAGCGCTCCGACGCCGCCTCCAGGCCATAGGCGCCGGAACCGAAATAGATCCGGCTCAGGTACATGCCGAGAATCTGCTTCTTGGTGAAGCGCTGCTCGAGTTCGGTGGCGTAGACCATCTCCTGGCCCTTGCGCTCAAGGGTTTGCTCGTTGCTGAGGAAAAGGTTGCGGGCGAGCTGCTGGGTGATGGTCGAGCCGCCCTGCGCGGTGCGGCCTTCGGTCAGATCGGCGACGAGCGCCCGGGCCATGCCGAACGGATCGACCCCGGCATGTTCGTAAAAGCGCCGATCCTCGATCGAGACGAACGCCGCGGGGACATAGGCGGGCAGGCTGGCGATATCGACCGGCGGGCCATAGCGGCCGCCGCGCACACCAATTACCGCGCCGGTGCGGTCGAGGTAGGTGATCTGCGGGTCGCGCCGGATCGGCGGCAGGCTGGGAATCTCAGAGGTGAAGGCGGCCATGCCCGTCGAAAGGGCGGCGAGAAAGGCGAGCAAGACGGAAAGCTCCGGGACTTAAGACGGTGGCCGTGAGGGCGCGGCGATTTCGCCCGGGAGTCTGTGTCGATTGAACGGCCCCGAGCCAACATAATTCGGGTTAAGGTTTGGAGCGCTCAGCTGCCCTCCTTCACGAAGGCCACCACCCGCGCCGCCAGAGCCGTGGTTGGGTCGACGAGCGGGACCGCCAGATCTTCTGGTCGCAACAACAGCGGAATCTCCGTGCAACCGGCGACGATAGCCTCAGCCCCTGCCGCAATCGTCTCCCCGGCGCAGGCGACGAAGGCAGCCCGTTCTGCGTCACCGAGCGCGCCGGCCTTGATCCGATAGAGCGCTGCCATGAACGCCGACTGATTGGCCGCTCCGGGCAGGACCACCTGCCAGCCGCGCCGCGCAAAGGCGCACTGATAGAGACCGGCCTCAAGGCAGCCGTCGCCGGCCAGTACACCGATGCGGCGCACGACTGGCAGGCGCTCGGCGATTTCATCGCCGGCCGCCTCGATCATCGACAGCAGCGGGATTTGGACCGCCGCCTCGATGTCCGCTCGCCACGCGTGGGCTGTGTTGCAGGCGATGACGAGCACTTCGGCGCCGGCGCCTTCCAGGCCTCTGGCCATGGCAGCCAGAGCCGGGCCGGGCGAGGGTCCCTCTCCGCGCACCGCGGCATTGCGGTCGAGGATGCCCGGATCGCAATCGACGAGAAGGCGCAGGCGGTCCTGTTCCAGCTCGGCCGGATCGGCGGCATGGATCTTGGCCATCAGGTCCAGCGTCGCGGCCGGTCCCATGCCGCCCAGGACGCCTACCGTGCGCACCGCTTAGGCCTTCTTCTTGAAGGCGTCCTGATAGGCGTAGAGCGCCGGGGCGCCGCCTGTGTGCAGGAACAGCACCTTCTCGCCCTTTCGCCAGCGCCCCTGGCGGGCGAGGCCGATGAGCCCGGCCATGGCCTTGCCGGTGTAGACCGGGTCGAGGAGGACCCCCTCGAGGCTGGCGATCATGCGCACCGCCTCGACCATCTCCGGGCTCGGCAGGGAGTAGCCCGGCCCCACCCAGTCATCGAGGCAGACCACGTCGCGATTCTTGGGCGCGATCACTTCCAGCAGGTCGGAGGCGTCGCGCGCCAACAGGCGGACGATGCCTTCCTGGTCGGGCCGCTTGCGGCGGACATTGATCCCAGTGACCGGGATGTTGGCGTTGAACGCCGCCAGGCCCGCTAACAGACCAGCATGCGTGCCGGCGCTGCCGCTGGCGCATACGATATGGTCGATAACCAGCGAGGCGTCGAATAGCTGAGTCATGATTTCCTGGGCGCACACCGCATAGCCCAAGGCGCCCAAGGCGTTGGAGCCGCCGCCCGGGATGACGTAGGCCTTGCGGCCCTGGCCTTTCAGCTCCGTGGCGATGGCGGCCATGGCGGCATTGAGGTCGGCGTCGGCCTCCACGACCTTGATCGCCTCGACGCCCAGCAGGTCGAAGAGGAAGTTGTTGCCGCTGGACTTGGGATCATAGCTCTTGGACACCCGCTCCTCGAGCACCAGGCGGCATTTTAGCCCCTCGCGCACGGCCGCCGCAGCGGTCAGCCGGCAGTGGTTGGACTGCACCGCGCCGGTGGTGACCAAGGTGTCGCAACCCTTGGCCAGGGCGTCGGCCACCAGGAACTCGAGCTTTCGAGTCTTGTTGCCGCCGCCGGCCAGACCCGTCAGGTCGTCGCGCTTGATCCAGATCTCCGGTCCGCCGAGCTCTTTGGACAGTCTCGCCAAAGGCTCGATTGGCGTCGGCAAGGGCGTGTAGCGGCGGCGCGGAAAATGGGTGAGATTCATCCGGCCAACTCATTCATTTTGAAACCCCCAGGCTTCGCGTGCGGTCTCAATGGCCGCGAGTTTCGCGGTGAACGGGCTCCAGTCGTCTCGATCCGCGACGGCGCACCACAAAGACTCGATTTGGTCGTAGAGCAACTCTTCTGGCTCAATCCCCTGAAAATATTCGTGCGTTAGCCGCTCCGGATGGTCCGGGGTGCGCGTCTTCATCAGGGCGCGGAACGAGCGGAAGTGTTCGCCGTCGTATAGGTCTGCCCTTGGCTTCGAGAGCGCCCTCGCTTCGTCGGCGGCGAACCAGTCGAAGAAGAACGGCTCCCAGCGCAGGCGCTCGCCGCCCTCGGCCAGGGCCCGGAAAGCGGCATTGGCGAGGTCGATGTCGGCTTCGGGCCCCGCCGAGACCACGCCAAGCCGGCGCACCATCGCCGTGGCGAGGGCCGCGCGATAGCTGGCGCCGAAGCCGGCGATGGCCGCCTCCAGCGGCTCGACCTCGCTCACCGCCGTGAGCGCGCCGGCGAACTGGGCGAGGTTCCACAGCACCGCCTCGGGCTGGCGGCCGAAGCTGTAGAGGCCGCTGTGGTCGAAATAGGCGGCGACGAAGTTGGGATCGTTCTTCGGCAGGAAACGGTAGGGGCCGTAGTCGAAGCTCTCGCCGGTGATGTTCATGTTGTCGGTATTGAGTACGCCGTGGACGAAGCCGGCGGCCATCCAGGCGGCGGTCAGCCTGGCCGCGCGGTCGGCGACGGCGGCCAGCAGCGCCGCGGCCGGATTCTCCACCCCGGAAAGGTGCGGGTAGTAGATGCCGATCGCATGTCCGAGCAGTCGGCCCACCAGATCGGCCCGGCCGAGCGCGGCGTGACGCTGGAAGGTCCCGAAGCGGATGTGGCTGTAGGAAAGCCGGATCAGCACCGCTGAGCGTGTCGGGCTGGGCTCGTCGCCGCGGGTGAGGTCCTCGCCAGTCTCCACGAGCGAGAGCGAGCGGGAGGTCGGCACGCCGAGCGCTTCCAGCATGGCGGTCGCCAGCACTTCGCGCACCCCGCCTTTGAGGGTCAGCCGGCCGTCGCCATCGCGCGACCAGGGCGTGCGGCCCGAACCCTTGGTGCCGAGATCGAGCAGGCGGCCGCTTCTGTCGCGCAGTTGGGCGAACAGGAAGCCGCGGCCGTCGCCGAGGTCGGGGTTGTAAACCCGGAATTGGTGGCCGTGATATCGCATGGCCAGCGGCTGGGCCTGGTTTTCCGGGAGGGGCTGGAAGCGCGCGAAGTGGTCCAGCCACTCGGCCTCGGTGAGGCTGTCGAGGCCGACCTCGGCCGCCGCCCGCTGATTGCGGAACCGAAGGAGGGTCTTCGGGAACACCGCGGGGGCGACGACGTCGGCGAACTCCGGGCCCAGGTCAGCAAAGCGCGGGTCAGGCCTGTAGGCTGGCGAGGGCGGCATCGACGCCCATTGGACAGGCCCGGGGCGCGGCCGCAAGACCGGTCTCGCTTCTCGCGTCCGCGCAAGGCATGGTAGCGCTAGCCATGCCCGGCCGGCCGACCCTGGATTTCCTCAAAACCGAGTCTTCGGCGGGATTTGCGCCGGTGCTGGCCGCCGCCGCGGCCCTGGCGCTCGCCAACTCGCCTTTGGCGCCGGACTACTTCCACTTCCTGGCCAAGCCGATCCCGGTCCAGGTCGGCGCCTTCGCACAGACCGAGTCCGTCGCCGGCTGGATCAAGGACGGCCTGATGGCCGCCTTCTTCCTGATCGTCGGTCTGGAGATCAAATTTGAAGTTCAGCGCGGCGAGCTTTCCAGCGCTCGCCGCCTGGCGACGCCCGTACTGGCCGCGGTCGGCGGCATGGCCATTCCGGCGCTGGTCTATCTGGCGGTGAACTCAGGCCGCAACGGGACGGCCGGCGGCTGGCCCGTGGGCACGCCCACCGACATCGCCTTCGCCCTGGCGGCGCTCAATGTGGTCGGCCGCCGGCTGCCCGCCTCATTGCGACTGTTCCTGCTGACCCTGGCAATCGCAGACGATGTCGGCGCGGTGGCTATTATCGGAATTGTCTATTCGCACGCCATCCGATGGTCGGCGGTGATCGGCGCCGGCGTGGTCCTGGCCCTGCTGGCGATGCTCTCTCGCGCCAGGCGCGGGCCGCTGCTTCTCTATGCCGCCGGCTTCGTCCTGGTCTGGGCCTTCTGTCTCAAGTCCGGGGTCAGCACATCGATCGCCGGCATCGCCTGCGCCATGACGGTGCCTGCCGGCGCAAGGCGCCCTGGCGGCCAGAGCATGCTCACCCTGTTCATGGACGCCCTGCACCCCTGGGTCGCCTTCGGCGTGCTGCCCCTCTTCGCCTTCGCGGCGGCGGGCTTCACCTTCCGTGGCCTCGGGCCCATGGCCATAGCCTCGCCCGTGACGTTGGGGATTACGCTTGCTCTTCTGGTCGGCAAGCCGATCGGCGTCTTCGGCGTCGCCCTTCTGGCCGCTATCCTGAGAGTGGGCCGCCGACCGACTGGCGCCACCTGGCTCGAACTTCTGGGCGTGGCCGCCCTGACCGGCGTCGGCTTCACGATGAGCCTCTACCTCGCCCAGCTGGCTCTGCCAGGAGCGCTCGCCCAGAGCGAGGCGCGGCTTGGCGTCATAGCCGGCTCGCTGGCCTCGATCGCCCTCGGGGGTTTGATCCTGAGCTGGGCCGGCGCTCGCCGGAATGAGGCTTAGAAAAAAACACTGGCGCCGGCCACCAGCGTCCCATGACCATGACTTACACCCTCGGGATAGACCGGCGCTGGCTCGGCCCAGGACCCCGTGATTCGGGCCTCGAAGCGGCCGAACTGACGCGCCACGCCGGCCCGAAAGTCCAGGTGGTCGCGGCCGCCCAGGACGTCGGCGTCTCCGCCAACGACGGTCAGGAGGCCCGCGTGGGCAAATAGCCGCCAGCGGTCGGCGGGCCGAAGGCTTCCGGACAGGTCGAGATAGAGGGTCTGGACACTCTCGCCGAGGTAGTCGGGCGAAAAGTACAGATGGACGGCGAGGCCGCCGCGCGAGAGGCCAGCGTAAGCCTCAGCGTAGTTGGCCACATAGCGGTTGTCGACGTAAGTCGAGATCTGACTGTCGCTCAATCCCACGTCCCAGGTGAGCCCGTTCGTGAGCCGCCTCGCGTAGCCGGCGGCGGCGACGAAACCCAGCACCTCCGCCCCCGCGTTGCGCGTGTCGACGGCGGTCGCCGAGAGCACGCCATAGAAGCCGCTCTTGTCGTCATAATTGACGCCCAGGGTTAGGGTCGGGCGCCCGTCGCTGAGCGAGACCCCGCGCAGGAGATAGTCGGATTGCGCGGTCAGGCTGACGCTTACCTGGGCCTCGGCCGCACCGGCGATTAGGCCGACCACGAGCGCCCACCCAAGTGGGCTCCTAGCGAGGCGCTGCAGTCGCCGCCTGGCTGAGACCGACGCGCCCGCAGTCAATGGACTGGCCCGCCCGCTTCAGGGTGGCGCAGGCGTCGATGCGGCCATCCAAGGCGGCAAGACGCACGCCGGCGCTCTGGTGCTGGCGCGCCAGGGCGATCAGGCCGCTGACATGGGCCGCGGCGAACGAGCTGCCATCGACGATCGACCAATGTCCGCCCGGCGTTGTTGTAGGCACGTCGCGGCCCGGGGCCCGGTATACGCCGGGTGGGATGCCGGCCCAACTCTCGTCCGCCACCGCCACCACTCCGGGATGCGAGGCCGGAAATCCGCCCTGCGCCATGCCACGGTCATAGGCGCCGACCACAGTCGCGCCGTGTGAGATGGCGACGTCCAGGAGTTTGCCCAGCAGGACATCCGGCGGCCCGGCGAGCGACAGGTTGATCACCCCCGCGCGGCGGCCGATGGCGAAGTCGATGGCCCGGGCGAGGCTCAAGGAATCGCACTCAGTCTGCGGCGGCGATGCCGGTCCCGGGAGCTGTCGGCAGGCTCGCAGCGCCAGCAGCTGCGCGCCCGGCGCGATGCCGGCGATGCCGATGCCGTTATCGGCGATTGCCGCGATTACACCGGCGACGCCGGTGCCGTGGAACTCGGCCGAAGTCGATCGATCGGCGACGAAGTCGCGGCTGACCGCCACTTGGCCGTTGAGATCGGGATGGCGCGCCTCGACGCGGCTGTCGATCACCGCCACCTTGACGCCGGCGCCGGTGGCCGTGCGGTGCAGGTCGGCCAGGCGCCACTCCTTGGCCGCCGGCTGCAGCGGATAGAGCGGATCATTGTGACGCGCGGACTGGCCCCGATAGAGGTTCAGCGGCTGCGACCAGGAGACTCCAGGTTCGTGCGCCAGCTCCGCGACGGCGTCCGCCGGCGACTTTCCGGCCGGCACGTCCATGACGAAACAGTCGATCCCGATCACCGGCATCGGCCAATCATCGGCGAGCATCAGGCCATGCCGCCGGGCCACGGCCGCGGCTTGTCGGTGTAGCGCCTGGCGCGTGGCCCCGTCGCCGTAGTCGCCGCCATAGTCAGTGTTCGGGTGGACGTGGGCGGGGGGCAGCCGCAGCATGACCAGGATCTTCGCCGGCGCTTCGCCCGCCCAGGCCGACGAGCCGGCGACCAGCATGGCCGCGACCGCCAGAGCGCCGAGGACGCCGCGCAGGCTCATGGGCTGACCGGGTCCAGAGGCTCGGCGGTCAACACCTGCGGCGAGGCGCGCAGGCGGCGGACCGCCGCATCGCGTTCCTGCGCCGGGACGCTCAGCAGCCAGGCATCGGATGCCGTCGGGCCGTCAGCCACGCGGGCGTGGCTGGCGAGAAGAACCGATCGGATATCGGCTTCCGTCGCCTGCGGCTTGAAGATCACCGCCATGTCGGCGCTGGCACGATCCGGCGCGGCGGCCAGGGCGTGATAGACCGGCGCGGGTCTCGGCGGCAGGATCGCCTGCAAGCCCACGACCATCAGAATCCCGGCGGCCACGGCCCAGCCGAGCCAGGGCAGGGCCAACCTCGCCGCCGCTCCCGCCTGGTTCCTTGTCACAGGCTTTGAACGCCGCCGAGCGGGCGTGGTGAGCCCGGGCGTGGTGATCCGTCGCTCCATGGCCGCCCATGCAGGCGCCATATCGGCCGGCAGGTTGACGACCTCCGCCGCCAGCCGGCGCTCGAGGGCGAGTTCGGCGCGGCACTCCGCGCAGTCGACGAGATGGGCCTCGACGCGAGCCTGCTCTGCCTCGTCAAGCGCGCCGCTGACGTGCCACGGCAGGAGCAGAAGCGCCTCCCGATGAGCGTCGCGGTGCATGGGAACGACGTTGTCCATGGCCCCTCACAACCAATCGGCCAGTTGCCCGGCCAGTTTCGCTTTCAGGTGGCGGCGGGCGTGGAACATCCGCGTCTTCACCGTATCCACTGGACAATCCATGATCTCTGCGATCTCACGATAGCCGGCCTCGTGGAAATAGGTGAGGTCGACGACCGCCCGGTGCTGCGGCGAGAGCTCGCCCATCGCCGCGCGAAGCACGGCTCTGATTTCCCGCCTCGCGAGTAGCTGTTCTGGGCCGGCCTCCGGGCTGGGCCGGCTGTCGGCGCCCAGGTCTTCAACCGGATCGTCGACCTTGCTGAGCGCCTTGAGCGCTCGCCGATAGGCGATGGCCAGGATCCAGGTCGAGACCTTGCTCTTGCCGTTGTAGCCGAGGGGTCGTCGCCAGACGACGAGCATGGCGTCATTGAGCACCTCCTCGACCAGGTGCGGCCGGCGCAGCATGGCCCCGATAAATCTCGAGAGCCTGGGATGATAGGCGCGGTAAAGCGCCTCAAAGGCCCGCGTGTCGCCCTCTGCGATCCGCTCGAGCAGGCGCGCGTCGTCGCCAGCGTCCGCGCGGGACACTGCGCCGGGTTCACGCCCGTCAGCGCTTCGCATCAGTTTCGCCATCCTGACCCTCCGCGGTTTATCCCGCGGCCAGGGTCATCGGTTCATTGTCCAGTGTAGCGCCTGGGCGCGCGCGATTGAACCATTCAAGACCCGGCGGGATTAACAAGGATGCCGACGTCCGATCGGCGCACGAGTGATAAGGCCCTGAAGCACGCCGAATGAGCTCCCCTCGCTCGCCGGCCCGGTTAACCCCCCTCCGGAAAGGCGCGGTTTCGCTTCAGGGCCCGTGCTCCGTCCAGGCGCGGTCCACGCCCCAATGGATTCGGAGGAAAATTCGATGAGACACTCAATTCGCACGCTGGCGCTCGCCGGCGCCTTGGCCGCCATAACGCCTCTCGCCTTCGCCGCACCTCATGGAGGCGGTGGCGGTGGTATGGGTGGCATGGGCGGCGCCGCGCGCTCCATGTCATCGCCGTCCATGTCATCGCCGTCCGGCCATGGCCTGACACCGACTACTCCTACGCCATCGACCGTGCGGGGGCCGTCCCAAACGGGTCAGCCGAAACAGTCGTGTCAAGCGGGCGCCAACTACCCGGCCAATACGCCAGGCAATTCCTACAATGCGCCTGGCTCGGCGTTCGACCCAAACGGCGTTGCGGACTCCAAGTATGCGGGCACACAACCGCAGAATTCACGCAACACGGCCAGCGTCTCGCAATACGACGTGGCTTGCACCCACTAGAAGTGAGTAAGGCGTAAAGGCTTAAGGTTCGGGGCCGGTCTCAGGACCGGCCCCTTCCGTTTCTGCCTATTCGGCGGCTTGCTTGGGCGTGTAGCCCAGCACCGCCTTGACCTCGAGGAACTCGCCGAAGCCGTAGTCGCCCCATTCGCGACCATTGCCGCTCATCTTGTAGCCGCCGAACGGCGCGGTCATATCGCCGCCGCCGCCGTTGATCGCCACCTGGCCGGCGCGCAGGCGGGAAGCTACCTCACGCACCTTGTTCATGTCTGAGCCGGAGATGTAGGCGGCGAGGCCATATTCAGTGTCGTTGCCGACATGCACGGCCTCGTCGACGGTGTCATAGCCGAGGATCGAGACCACCGGACCGAAGATCTCCTCCTTGGCGATGGTCATGTCGTTCGTCACGTTGGCGAAGACGGTCGGCTTCACATAGAAGCCCTTGTCGAGGCCGTCCGGCCGGCCGGGGCCGCCGGTGACCAGCGTCGCGCCTTCCTCGATCCCCGCCTTGATGAGGCGCTGGATCTTCTCCCACTGGGTCCTGTTGACCACCGGCCCGATCTGGGAATTGCCGTTGGGATCGCCGACGGTGGTCGAGTCCGCCGCTTCCTTGGCGATGCCGATGGCCTCGTCCATCTTCTTGGCTGGTACGAGCATGCGCGTGGGCGCGTTGCACGACTGCCCGGAGTTCTGCATCACGTGACGCACGCCGCCGCCGACCGCGGTGGTGAAGTCGGCGTCCTCCAGGATGATGTTCGGGCTCTTGCCGCCCAGTTCCTGAGCCACGCGCTTGACCGTGGGGGCGGCCGCCTTGGCCACCTCGATGCCGGCCCGGGTCGAGCCGGTAAACGAGACCATGTCGACGCCCGGATGCGAGGAGATCGCCGCGCCGACTTCGGCGCCCGTGCCATTGACGAGGTTGAACACGCCGGCCGGCACGCCGGCGGCCTGCATCACTTCGGCCCAGATGATGGCCGAGAACGGCGCTTCTTCCGACGGCTTGAGCACCATGGTGCAGCCGGTGGCGAGCGCCGGCACGACCTTGCAGGCGATCTGATTGATCGGCCAGTTCCACGGGGTGATCATGCCGACCACACCGATCGGCTCCTTGACGATGCGCGTCGGGCCGCGATCCTCCTCGAACTGGAAGTTCTTCAGCACCGCGATGCCGGTGGCGATGTGGGCGATGCCGATCGGCGCCTGGGCCCGCTGGGCGAGGCTGGCGGGCGCGCCCATCTCTTCGGTGATGGCGTGGGCGATGTCGCCAAAGCGCTTCTGATACTCGGCCTGGATGCGCTCGAGGAGGTCGATCCGCTCCTCGCGGGTGGTTTGCGAAAAAGTCTCGAAGGCCTTGCGGGCGGCCTTCACCGCCTTGTCGACATCGGCGCCCGAGCCGGCTGAGATGCGGCCCGCCACGCCCTCGGTGGCGGGGTTGATGACATCCAACGTCTTGGGCGTCACCGGGTCGACCCATTGGCCGTCGATGTAGAACTTCAGGTATTCGCGCATACCGATCTCCCTTTGAATCCTCATTCATTCGCCGATTGGCTCGGGGCGTCGCGGCCGGCCGCTCGCAGGCGCCTTCACCCCTATCTTAGTGATCGCAGATCACCTCGGAAAGACCGGCCGCGAAACCGATTGACAGGCGCATAAATATACCATAGGTATTAAATACTCACGGTACGATCCGGACGTCGAAAGGACCTCCGCCATGACCTCCCTCAGCGTCGAGAAACGCCGGCAGGTAATGCAGTCACGGGCGGCTTTCTGGCAGGCGTTGCGCGAGGCGGTGGCGGCCGATCTCGCCACGTCTCCGGCTGGCGGGCGGGCTCATCAGTCCGGCGCCGCGTCTCCGGAGCGGACAGCATAGGGTCGCACGTCCTCCACCAGGTGGACGAGCACGCGGCCGGGCTCTTCGCCGTACATCATGTGGGCCGTGCTCTCGCTATGAGGGCAAACAGCTTCATGGCCGGCTTCCTAGCGAGCCCGGCCGCGCGACGTCCATCCCTACGCCGGCCGCGCCCTTGACCGCCCGGGGGTCGGCGCCTTTGATGCGCCCCCTTCTGCCCGCAGGGAGCCCCATGGCCGAGGATCCGAAGGACTGGGACGTCGCCACCCGCCTTGTGCGGGGCGGCTTGGCGCGCTCGTCCCATGGCGAGATCGCCGAGGCGCTCTACCTCACCCAAAGCTTCGCTTACGACAGCGCCGAGGCGGCCGACGCCCGCTTCTCTGGCGAGGCGCCCGGGTTCATCTACGCGCGCTACGCCAACCCGACCGTCGCCATGTTCGAGGAGCGCCTGGCCCTGCTCGAAGGCGCTGAAGCCTGCCGGGCGCTGGCGTCCGGCATGGCCGCCGTCCACCTGGCGCTGATGGGGCTCCTGAAGGCCGGCGACCATGTGATGGCCGGCAAGGCCCTGTTCGGCTCATGCCGCTGGATCCTTTCGACCTGGGCGCCCCGGTTCGGCATCGAGGTCACCTTTGTCGATGCCCCCGATCTCGCCGCCTGGCGCGCGGCCGTGCGGCCCAACACCAAGGTCGTCTTCGTCGAGAGCCCGGCCAATCCCCTGCTCGAGATCTGCGACATCGCCGCCATCTGCGACCTGGCCCATGCCGCCGGCGCCAGGGTCGTCGTCGACAATGTCTTCGCCACGCCGCTCTTCCAGTCGCCGCTGAAGCTCGGCGCCGACATCGTCGTCTATTCCGCAACCAAGCATATCGACGGCCAGGGACGGGTGCTGGGCGGAGCCCTGCTGGCCTCGGCCGCGCTGATCGAGGAGGCCTACAAGGACCCGATGCGCCACACCGGCCCGGCGTTGTCGCCGTTCAACGCCTGGCTGTTGCTCAAGGGGCTCGAGACCCTCGACCTGCGGGTGCGGCGCCAGAGCGACACGGCCGCGTCTTTGGCCGACCGGATCGCCGGCCACAGAAAGGTCGCGGCCTGCCGCTATCCGATGCGGGCCGATCATCCGCAGCACGCCATCGCCCGGCGGCAGATGAGCGGCGGCGGCAGCGTCGTCGCCTTCGACCTTGGGTCGCAGGCGGCGGCCTTCGCCTTCCTGAACGCTCTGGAGCTGATCGACATCTCCAACAATCTCGGCGACGCCAAGTCGATGGCCACCCATCCCACCACCACCACCCATCGCTCGATGAGCGAGGCGCAGCGGACCGAGATCGGCCTCACGCCTGGCTGGGTTCGCCTGTCGGTCGGCCTGGAGAGTCCGGCGGACCTCGCCCGCGATATCGATCGGGCGCTGGGGGCGGCCTGATGCTGGCCCGGCCCGTTCTGATCTTCGGCCTCGCCCTAGCGCTCGCCGCGGGCGAAGCACGCGCGGCGTTGCACCAGTATTCCTACGACCCGGCGGACGATGTCACCCGCGCCGCCTCCGGGCCGGTGACCATCCTGATCGACAAGACGATGTTCGGCATGCGCGTGCTCAAGCTGCGCTCCACCGAGGCCAAGGTCACCGCCGATCTCGCCCTGGCCGACCCGGGCCGTCTGCCGGGTGAGGCCCGCGGCGCCCATGGCGTTTACCGCGTCACCGCGGGAGATGAGGGGCCGGATCTCGTCGCCGCCCTGTGCCCCGGCTCAAAGCGGGCGTGGGTCGCCTTCACGGCGATCAAGTACGGGGAGGATCTCCAGGCCGTGGTCTTCGGCGACAATGACGACGGGCGCGGCGTCAAGGCCTGCCGACGGCTCGCCTACGCCTTCCACGGCGAGTGGACCCTGCCGCCAGGCGCGACCATCAAGATCGATCCGGTCGCCCCGCCCGATTTCCCGAACTAGGCCGGCGCCAGCAGCCGCGCCCTGACGGCGGCCTGAATATCTGGGCCGACGCCCAGCGCCTCGGCAAGGTAGCGGTCGGTATCGCCGCAGCGCTCGCCCATCGCCGCGAAAGCGGTATCGAGATATTGCGCCTCGACACCCATGGCGACCATCACCGTCTCGGGCGGCAGGGTCCGGCCCGTGTGTTCGAAGATGACCTGGGTCACCTGCGGCAGGCGCCGCTCCAGCCGGACCGGATCATTGGTGGCCAGGTAGTCGGCCATCGCGTGCTCGGGCGCGACGCCCGCCACATGGTGGGTGAGCGCGGCCAGGATGCCGGTCCGGTCCTTGCCGGCCGAGCAGTGGATCAGCACCGGCCCGTCGACTTCGGCCAGGGCCTGGAAGTAGCGGCTGTAGAGGTCGATCAGCCGGGGATTGAACGGGGCGTCGCGGTAGTAGCGCAGCATGTAGGCGCGGAAGGATTCCGGGCTGAGATCGGAGCTGGTGATGTGGTCGAGCCAGGAGTCGCCTTCGTCGTAGCCGGCCCCGCTGGCGATCACCTCGCAGGCGAACTCTGGATGTCGCCGCGAGGGATCGCGCTCGCGCTCCGCCTCCCGGCGCAGGTCAACGATGACGCTAATGCCCAGGGCGTGCAGGGCCTCGAGGTCGGCGTCCGTGGCCCGGCCGTGCGAGGCCGAGCGATAGAGCCGGCCGGCTCTGAGCCGCCGGCTGTCCGCCGCCGGAAAGCCGCCGAAATCCCGGAAATTGTCGAGACCCTCGAAGGCGAACCGCTGATCCATCACGCCCTGTTAGCGGGCGATGGCGACAATAGCGAGACGCCGGGAGCTCAGTGCGTCAGGGCTGGGTCGGTCTCTTCGCGCCGGCGCTCCATCATCTTGTCGAACTCGCCCCAAACGCCGTTCTCGCCTTGCCAGGCGCCGCGGCTGGCGGCCTTGGAGTATTCGGTCGCCCGCGCCTCGAAGAAGTTGGCGTGCTCGACGCCGGAGAGCAGGCTCTGCAGCCAGGGCAGGGGGTTGTCCTTCACGCCGTAGACGGTCGGCAGCGACAGCTGGCGGAGCCGCCAGTCGGCGATGAAGCGGATGTACTGCTTGATGTCGTCGGGGGTCATGCCCTGCACCTCGCCGGCGTCGAAGGCGAGATCGATGAACCTGTCCTCCAAGCCCACCACCGTCTTGCAGCAGTCGACGATGTCGTCGGCCACCGACTTGGTCACGGCCCGCGTCTCGGCGTTGAAGGCGTGGTAGAGCTTGACCATCCCCTCGCAGTGCAGGCTCTCGTCGCGCACGCTCCACGAGATGATCTGGCCCATGCCCTTCATCTTGTTGAAGCGCGGGAAGTTCATCAGCATGGCGAAGCTGGCGAACAGCTGCAGGCCTTCGGTGAAGCCGCCGAACATGGCGAGCGTCCGGGCGATGTCGGCGTGGCTCTCGACCCCGAAGCTCTTCATGTAGTCGTGCTTGGCCTTGAGCGCCTCGAGCTCCATGAAGGCTGAGAACTCAGTCTCCGGCATGCCGATGGTCTCGAGCAGCAGGGCGTAGGCGGCGATGTGGACGGTTTCCATGTTGGAGAAGGCCGCCAGCATCATCTTCACCTCGGTGGGCTTGAACACCCGCGTATAGCGCTCGAGGTAGTTGTCGTTCACCTCCACGTCCGACTGGGTGAAGAAGCGGAAGATCTGGGTCAGCAGGTTGCGCTCGCGGTCGTTGAGGCGCGCGGCCCAGTCCTTGCAATCCTCGCCGAGGGGCACCTCCTCGGGCATCCAGTGGACCTGCTGCTGGCGCTTCCAGAAGTCATAGGCCCACGGGTAGCGGAAGGGCTTATAACCCACCGACGGCGTCATCAGGCCGGGTGTGGCGCGAGAGGTCATAGAAGTCTCTCTCCGGAAACAGGGCTCAAAGGATGGACGCTGGAACTGACGCTGGCGCGCGACTCGACACTACCAGCGAGTATGACAACATCTAGTAGGACCGATTACCAATATCTCAATATGGTGTGGGCGGCATGGGGATAAAACCAGACAGCGGGCAATTCGTCGTGATCGGCCAGAAGGGCACGGGCTCGGTCGCCATCGAGGCGACGCTGACGCTTCTGGGCGCGCCCTACCGCCTGGAGGAGGTCCGCCACGCCCAGTTCCACGAGCACAATCCGATGGTCCAGGTTCCGGTGCTGGTAACACCCGAGGGCGAGCGGATCACCGAGAGCGCCGCCATCCTTCTGTGGCTCGCCGAAACTCATCCCGAGGCGCGCATGGCGCCCGCCGCGGGCGATCCCGGCCGCGCCCAGTTCCTGCGCTGGATGGCCTTCGTCGCCTCGGCGATCTACGCCCTCTATTGGGTGCGGGACGATCCCTCGCGAGTGGTCGCAGACAAGGCAGCCCAGGCCGAGGTCAAGGCGGCATTAGGCGCCCGCATCGCCGACAACTGGGGGGTTATGGAAGCGGGCCTGACGCCGAAGACCTATCTTCTCGGCGATGAGATTTCCGTGCTCGATGTCTACGTCACCGTCGTCTCCCGCTGGACGGCGCGAAAGCGGCTGCATGAGACCATCGCGCCCAGGATCGGCGAGGTCGTTCGCCGGGTGGAGGCCGACCCGTGCCTGGCAGAGCTCTTCGCCGACCGGTTCCCCTTGAGGACGGACGCCTGATGCTGATAGACGGTAAGCCCACCCGCACCATCTGGCCGGCGGAAAGCGGATCGGTGGAGATCCTCGACCAGACACTGCTGCCCCACCGCGTCGAGGTCGCGCGCCTTTCAAGCCTGGACGCCTTCGTTTCCGCCATCGCCGACATGAAGGTGCGCGGGGCGCCGCTGATCGGCGTCACCGCCGCCTTTGGCCTGGCCCGGGCGCTCATGGACGATCCCTCCGACGCCGGCCTCGCCACCGCGTCCGCGCGCCTGGCCGCCGCCCGGCCGACCGCTGTCAACCTCGCCTGGGCGCTCGCCCGTGTCGCTGCGAAGGTCGCCCCGCTGCCGCCTTCCGGCCGGGCCGAGGCCGCCGCCGCCGAGGCGGTCACCATGGCCGACGAAGATGTCGCCGTCTGCCGCGCCATCGGCGAGCACGGCGCGGCCCTTATAGCCGCCGAGGCCGAGCGCAAGGGCGGACGGGTCAACCTCCTCACCCACT
This sequence comes from Caulobacteraceae bacterium, assembly GCA_036491455.1. Taxonomy (GTDB): domain Bacteria; phylum Pseudomonadota; class Alphaproteobacteria; order Caulobacterales; family Caulobacteraceae; genus Acaudatibacter. The sequence continues at coordinate 20,475 of DASXBY010000027.1, read as the reverse complement.
GCAATGCCGGTTGGCTCGCCACCGTCGACTGGGGGACGGCGCTCTCGCCGGTCTATGTCGCCGCCGAACGGGGGATCGATGTCCACGTTTGGGTGGATGAGACGCGGCCGCGCAACCAGGGCGCGGCGCTCACCGCGTTCGAGCTCGGCCAGCAGGGGATCGCCCACACCATCGTGGCCGACAACGCCGGCGGCCACCTGATGCAGCATGGCGAGGTTGACCTCTGCATCGTAGGCGCCGATCGGGTTACGCGCAGCGGCGACGCGGCCAACAAGATCGGCACATATCTCAAGGCCCTGGCCGCCTTCGACAACGGCGTCCCCTTCCATATCGCCGTGCCGCTCTCGACCGTCGACTGGACATTGTCCGACGGCCTCTCCGAGATTCCCATCGAACAGAGGAGCGGGCGCGAGGTGACCCACATCACTGGCGCGGTGGCCGACGGCTCGCTCGCCGAGGTGCGGATCGCCGCCCCCGGCAGCATTGCGGCCAACTACGCCTTCGACGTCACTCCGGCGCGTCTGATCACCGGGTTTGTCACCGAACGGGGGCTGGCTCTTCCCGCGGAGCTCGAAATGAGACAACCTGAGGCCTTGGGATCCGTCGCCGCGATCTGAGATCGCGCGGCCTCGGGGAGGGCATTCGATGCTGGCATATCTGGCCAACCTGACCACATTTCAGATCGTCATAGGCTTGGCGGGCGGGCTGGTGCTCGTCTTCCTGGCGAAGGTGATCTTCGACCGCGGCGGCCCGCGTCACCGGATGAAACAGAACCGCGTAATATGGATCGTGGTGCCGCTGGTCGTCGCCGTCGGCGGTGGCATCGCCTGGCTGGTGATCAAGGTCATGGGGCCGGCCGGCGGCTTCCACCTGTGACCTGACCCCGGGTGCAGGACCTCCGCGTGCGCGCCGTCGAGTTGAAACGCGGCTGAACGCTGCCGGTTAGACGCAGGGGGTTGCTCTGTCCGGAGCGAGGGGCAATCCTGACGCCGTTCAGTACGAGGAGCCACACCTATGGCTGACGACGCCATCTTCGACGCCGCTCGCGCGGAGGCCTATTCGACCCCGCTCGACAAGATCGACGTCAGCCGGCAGGACCGGTTCGTCACGGACACGATCTGGCCGTTCTTCGAGCGACTGCGGCGCGAGGATCCCATCCATTACACGGCTGAGAGCGAGTTCGGCCCCTACTGGTCGGTGACCCGGTTCGACGACATCGTCGCCGTCGAAACCAACCATCGGGTGTTCTCGTCCGAAGGCTCGATCTCGATCTACGATCAGCAGAGCGACGATTTCGTCACCCCGATGTTCATCGCCATGGATCCGCCCAAGCACGACGAGCAACGCAAGGTGATCGCGCCGATCGTGTCCTCGGAGAGCCTCGCGCACCTGGCGCCCCTGATCCGCTCACGCGCGGCGACGATCCTCGACGAGCTGCCGATCGGTGAGCCGTTCGACTGGGTGGACCGTGTCTCGATCGAGCTCACCACCCAGATGCTGGCGACCCTGTTCGACTTCCCGTTCGATGAACGGCGCAAGCTCACCTATTGGTCGGACCTCGCCACCGCGGATCAGTCGGAGACCATGACCGATGAGGAGGTGAGGGCCGAGCTGATGGCTTGCGCGTTTTACTTCAAGAGCCTTTGGGACCAGCGTGTCGCTGAGCCACCGGCCAACGACCTGATCTCGATGCTCGCCCATGGCGAGGCGACGCGCGACATGCCGCTGATGGAGTTCCTCGGCAACATCATGCTGCTGATCGTGGGCGGCAACGACACGACCCGCAATTCGATCACTGGCGCGCTGGTCGCCTTGACGCGCAACCCGGACCAGCTGGCGAAGGTGCGCGCCGATCCTGCGCTCTTCGACAGCATGATCCCCGAGGTCATCCGCTGGCAGACGCCCGTCGCCCATATGCGGCGCACAGCCAACCAGGATTTCGATCTCGGCGGCAAGACCATCCGCAAGGGTGAGAAAGTGGTGATGTGGTACGTCTCGGGCAACCGCGACGAAACTGTGATCGACCGGCCCGACGCGTTCATCGTCGACCGCGATCGCCCGCGCCACCATGTCTCGTTCGGGTTCGGCATCCACCGCTGCGTGGGCATGCGGCTCGCCGAGATGCAGCTGCGGATCGTCTGGGAGGAGATCCTCAGGCGCTTCCCGACGATCGAGATCGTCGAAGAGCCGGTGCGCCTGAAGAGCTGCTTCCTGCGCGCCTACCGAAAGATGATGGTGCGTATCCCGGCCCGATCCGCAGTGACTTAAGGCTTCGCGTCGGGTTCCACGGTCGCTGGAGTTCTTCGACGGCCGCGCGCCCCAACGGTGCGTCTCGACCTCTCCGTATCTGAGAGGCGAAACGCCTACTGGCAGGCGAGGCATTCCTCGTAGTCGGTGCGGGCTGAGGGCGCTTCGATGGCCACGACGACGGCCGGATCGGCTCCGGCGAAGGCGGCCCGCTGCACGCTCTTGGAGCGCAGGTAGTAGAGGCTCTTCACGCCCCGCTCCCACGCCTGCCAGTGCAGCATGTGCAGGTCCCATTTATCGACGTCGCCCGGCAGGAAGACGTTCACCGACTGCGACTGGCAGACCTCCGGCGTGCGGTCGGCGGCCAGGTCGATGACCCACCGCTGGTCGATTTCGAAGGCGGTCTTGAAGATCCCCTTCTCGTCGTCGCTGAGGCAGTCGAGGCCCTGCACCGAGCCTTCGTCGGCGAGGATCGCCTCCCAGGTCGCCGGCGTGTTCGCGCCCTTCTCGTCGAGTAGCTTCTCAAGGTAGGGGTTCTTGACCGCGAACGAGCCCGACAGGGTCTTGTGGGTGTAGATGTTGGCCGGGATCGGCTCGATGCCGGCGCTGGTCCCGCCGCAGATGATCGAGATCGACGCCGTCGGGGCGATGGCGATCTTGTGCGAGAACCGCTCCATCACCCCGCGCTCCTGGGCGTCCGGGCACGGCCCGCGCTCTTCGGCGAGGGCCACGCTGGCGGCGTCGCAGGCGCGGCGCAGGTGCTTGAAGAGGCGCATGTTCCAGCTCTTGGCCAGCGCGCTCTCGAACGGCACGTTCTGGCCCTGCAGGAAGGAGTGGAAGCCCATCAGGCCCAAGCCCACCGAGCGCTCGCGCGTGGCGGCGTAGGCCGCCGCCGCCATCTCGGCCGGCGCCCGATCGATGAAGTCCTGCAGCACGTTGTCGAGGAAACGCATGATGTCCTCGACGAAGGTCGGATTGTCGCGCCACTCGAGGAACATCTCAGCGTTGACGCTGGAAAGGCAGCAGACCGCGGTCCGCTCGTTGCCCAGGTGATCGACGCCCGAGGGCAGCACGATCTCCGAGCACAGGTTGGACTGCTTCACCTTAAGACCCAGCTCGCGCTGGTGGCGGGGCATGGCCCGGTTCACGGTGTCGGAGAAGATCAGATAGGGCTCGCCCGTCTGCAGGCGCAGCTCCAGGACCCTCTGCCACAAGGCCCTGGCGTCGACCTCGCGCACCGCTTCGCCGGTCTTGGGCGAGCGCAGCGCGAAGGGGACGCCGTCGCGCACGGCCTCCATGAACTCGTCGGTGATCGAGATGCCGTGGTGCAAGTTGAGCGACTTGCGGTTGAAGTCGCCGCTCGGCTTGCGGATCTCGAGGAACTCCTCGATCTCCGGATGGTGGATATCGACATAGACCGCCGCCGAGCCGCGGCGCAGCGAGCCCTGGCTGATCGCCAGCGTCAGGCTGTCCATCACCCGGATGAAGGGGATGATGCCGCTGGTCTGGCCGCTGCCCTTCACCTTCTCGCCGATCGAGCGCACGCCGCCCCAGTAGGTGCCGATGCCGCCGCCGTTGGCCGCCAGCCACACGTTCTGGTTCCAGGTGCCGACGATGCTTTCCAGGGAATCGCCGACGGAATTGAGGAAGCAGGAGATCGGCAGACCGCGGTTGGCCCCGCCGTTGCTGAGCACCGGCGTCGCCGGCATGAACCACAGCTTGGAGATGTAGTCGTAGATCCTTTGGGCATGGTCGGCGTCGTCGGCGAAGGCCGTGGCGACGCGGGCGAACATGTCCTGGTAGGATTCGCCGGCCAGCAGGTAGCGGTCCTCGAGCGTCGTGCGGCCGAAATCCGTCAGAAGGGCGTCGCGCGAGCGGTCGATCTCGACCTTCCTGACCAGCTGCAGGCGCGGCTTGGCCTTGAGCTCGTGGGCCTTGGCCACCGACGGTTCACCGACAACTGTCTTGACTGCGCGTCTCACGCCCATGACCTCTCCCCCGACCCTGTTGTCGCCCCGCCGAGGGTGAGTCGCAAGGCTCACTTCTACGGCTATATATAGTGGGCCCCACGCCCGAATGCCCTACATATGGGGTCACAAGGTTGACAGAGCGTCAACGGGCGCCGGGCCCCCGTGACAGATATTTTTCGTTAACAAGGTGTTGATATCCGGGCCCACGACAGGCGCCGGCGAGTCAAGAGCCCTCAACCCCGTCGCACCTCCGTCCTCGGCTTCGGAGGAACGGCGGTTACGCAACCTGCAGGAGGCGGTCAGGCGCCGCCGAGGCGGGCGTCGGAGAAGGCCCGGGCCATCCGGTCGTTGCGGCCCAGCCACCAGGCGATGACCGCCCCGGCCACCAGATACTTAACGATCTCGGTGAAGCCGTTGGCGAAGGTGTAGCCGGTGCTGAAACCGTACCAGTTCCAGTATGAGAAGTTCGTGGAGATGGCCGCCACGAGCCCCACCGCCAGCGCCAGGCCCATGCGCGGGACGAAACCGGAGGTTTTCACCAACACCACGCCGACCAGGAGCGATTCGACCACTTCCAGAGCAAACTCGACGATCATCTGACGCGGAAAGGCGTCTTGGCTGGGGCCCCGATAGGCCAGCAGGCCGCTGGGTTCGGTCCTCAGCCTGGCTTCCTGGTCGGCCATCGCCTTGGAGTCGGTTCCGGACACATAGGGGAAGAAGTAGAGCGCGGTTTTGTCGCCGAGCTGCTGGCGCAATTGGACGACGACCGTATCGGTCGGCAGAGGCGAGAGGCCGATGGTGGCCAGCGGCGTGGCGATATGGGCGATGCTCGCCCAGATGAACATGGCGATCCCGCCGAGGATCCCCGCGATCACGATGCGCATGGCGCAGCCTCCACTTGAACCCTGGCAGCGAGCCTACACCGGCCGGCTGAGCGGGCAAAATTCCAGCGTCACGGCCATACCGAATCCTCCCCATGGGAGGGGGCCCCCGTAGGGTGGAGGAGGGATGCAGCGCGCCGGCGCTCTGCCCCGGCATCCTGCCCGGGTTGGCTGCTTCGCGCCTCTGCGCAGGCGCCGGTACTCCCCCGCTTCGCAGGGAAGATCACCGTAAAATGCGGCACCGTAAGACGCCGTAAGATCGGGGCGTATTGCCGTAAAAGCGGGCCGGTGAGCAGGTCCGTTCACCGTATTTGAAAACACCACGCGCCACGGCGGAACGGGTTCAGCCCCGGGGGCGCCACCGAAACACGCCGTATAATCGGGCGTTTTCTCCGTAAATACGGACGGGCCGACAGGCCTTCGGCGGCCACCATTAAAAACCATAAACATGGTCGTTTCCCCATAAAGTATGGTGTCCAGCGACCTTGACAGGCCGTCCATGCGCGGAGGTCCGCACTTCGCGGCCCGCGGATCGTGCTTGAACGATTTCAAAGACCGAGCCGTCGAAACGGCGGACTCCTTGCATTATGCGACCTGAATCGCACTTTGTCAAGTGTGGACATCGGGCCCATGAAGCCTGACCATCGGCCCCCATGGACGAGTTCAGCCGCCATCACGGCTTCCAGCGCCTGCTGTTCTTCAGCGACGCGGTGTTCGCCATCGCCATCACCCTGCTGATCCTCGACGTGCGCCTTCCGCCCGGCGCCACGAGGCTCGATCTGAGCGAGGCATGGCCGCAGATCATGGGCTTCGCCATCAGCTTCTATGTCATCGGTCGCTTCTGGCTCGCCCACCATTCCCTGTTCGAGGGGGTCGGCGGCTACGACAACCGGGTGCTGAGGTCCAATCTCCTCTTCCTAGCGGCGGTGGTCTTCCTGCCGTTCCCGACCATGGTCCTTGCTGAGCTCAAGGCCTCCGCTGCGACGGTCGCCTTCTACGGCCTCTCGCTCGCCGTCGTGGGCCTGCTGATGGTGTATCTCACCTGGCATGCCCGGAAGCCGGCCCTGCTCCTGCCCGGCCAAACCGTCGGCGGCACCGTCCGGCGCTTCGTCAACATGGGCGGGGTGACGCTGGTCTTCCTGCTCACCGCGGCCGTGGGCCAGGTCTGGCCGGAACGGGCGCTCCTCGTCCTGCTGCTGCTGTTTCCCGTCGGCCCGCTCGCCGACCGGCTTGGGCGCCGCCTGGCGGAGAAGACGGACAATAGAGCAGGTCATCCCGCCCGAAGCCCAGTCGAGAGAGACGCAGGGGTTACGACACCTTAACTGGAGGCGCGCGGGCGGCGGGCCTAGCCTCGACCCTTCTAGGTCAAGGGGGAGGCCTGATCTTGCGATTCATCCTGACGCTTTTCGTACTGGCCCTCGGGCCGGCCGCCGTCCTGGCCGCCGTCGAGGTCGAGCCGCATCCGGGACCCGCGCCCGTCGAGGTGATGATCGTCGGCGGCTTCCACATGGCCAATCCGGGGCGCGACCTTCACAACCTCCAGGTCGATGACGTCCTCGCGCCCCGCCGCCAGGCCGAGATCGCCGCCGTCACGGACGCGCTCGCCCGCTTCCGACCGACCAAGGTGGCCGTCGAGGACGACGCCGCCGACGCCGCCCAGCGTTGGGCCAAGTACCGAGCCGGAACCCTTCCGCCCTCACGCAACGAGGTGGTTCAGCTGGGCTTTCGCCTGGCCAGGACCGCCGGGCTCGACACCGTCTATGGCATCGATGTGGAGGGCGACTTCCCCTTCGAGCCCGTCCAGGCCTGGGCCGCCGCCCACGGCAGGAGCGCGCTCCTCGACCGACAAGGCATGCTCGTCGATCAGCGCCTGGCCGTCGCGTCTCGCATCCTCAAGGACAAGAGCGTCGGCGCCCTGTTGCGCCACGTGAACCAGCCGGCGTTGCTCGCGTCCGACAACGACTTTTACCGCACGACCCTGTTCATGGGTGAGGGCGCTACCCAACCAGGCGCGGATCTTCTGACTGCCTGGTACCATCGCAACTTCATGATCTGCGCCAACCTGCTGCAGCTATCGAGGCCTGGGGATCGGGTCGTGGTCTTCTATGGGTCCGGACACGCCTTCCTGCTGCGCCAGTGCGTGGCTGAGACGCCGGGCTTCCGTCTCGTCGAACCGGACGCCTGGCTGCCGGGGTAAGGCCGTAACGCACCTATCCGGGAGGCGTTTCCTTCAGCAGCTCCAGCGTCGCCGGGTCGGGATCGAGGCCGAAGCGGGCTAGCGCCGCGACCCAGGGACCGTCCGGCTGGACCCTGGCGAAGAGGGTCATGGACGAGCGGAATTTCAGGTCGTCCGGCGATCCAAAAAGTTCGTGCGCCGAGACCGCGGACGAGGCCGTCGCCGCGGCCGTCGCCTGCCCGAGCCTTGGGCCCAGGAGCGCATGTTCGAGATAGGCTTGCGCCTCCGCCAGCGAGCTCATCCCATAGAATTTCGCCGTTCCCGATTGGCCAAGGGCCGTGAGCTGCGGAAACACGAACCACATCCAGTGGCCGCGCTTGCGGCCCGCGGCCAGCTCGGCCAGGGCGGTTTCGATGACGCCCTCCTGGGCGGCGACGAAGCGGAAGAGATTGAAGGGATCGGACGTGGACATGACCCGATCATAGGCCGAACGCGCGGCAGGAATGCGCCCCGTCATCGTCGGTTCATGTCGGTTGGCGCAGGTTTGGGCTCGCGAGGGTCGGATCGAAACCCGGTCCGGAGCGTTAGCAGAACTCGGGACGCTTCAAGACGCCTCCAAGGGAGACACTTTCATGAATCGCAAGACCGCCATGTTGATGGGCGCGGCCGCGGCCCTGACCGCCGGGCCGGCTCTGGCCCAGCCCGCTCAGGCGCCCGCCGAGCCCGCCGTGCCGGCCGCGTCGAGTTACGCCGATCTGCTGCAGCCGATCCCCAACGCGGTCGAGCGCCTGAAGATCGCCGACATGCAGGAAGAGGCGGCGCCGGCGCCGCGCCTGATCCAGGCGCAGTACTATCAGCAGCACCATCACCATCATCATCATCACAACCGACAATGGTATCTGTCGAACGGCTATGTGTGGTGGAATGGCGCCTGGATCATCCGCCCAGCCTGGTGGGACAACCGGCGCCATCACCACCATCACCATCACAACAACTATCCGCCGCATTACTGAACCCGGTTCCCTCAAGGAAGCGACGCGCTCCTAGGCCTTTCGGGGAACGCGTCCAGGTACTGACCCTCTCCCGCCTGGGAGAGGGTTTTTCTTGTGGGCCGTCGGCTACTCTCAGGGAGCTAGCTCGCCCGATCCCTGGCCTTGGCCGCGCGGAACATGTGCCGGTAGGTGCCGTCGAACACCGTGTTGGTCGTCGATAGCCATCGGGTGCCTTCGGCCAGAGCGTCGCGATTGGCGGCGATGCGCCGGGCGCGCATCTCACGCTCGGCCGCCTCTTCCTCGGTCATCGGCTGAAGGTCCAGGTCCGGTTCGGCCGGCAGGACGATCAAGCTGATGAACGGCTCATCCTTGCGGAAGACGTGGGTCACGCCCTTTGGCGGGGCCTTGAAGATGCAGAAGAACATCATCGGCCACCACTCGCTGCGGATCAGCGCCGGCACCGCCAGCGGCGTCTCGTTGCTGGGGTCGGTGAAATAGCGCGGATGCGGTTCGGTGCGGACCGCCCAGCCAGGCGGCACTTCGAGGTCGAGCGACAGCTGATAGGAATAGAAGTCCTCGCCGAAGGTGCGAAAGGGCGGCCACATCAGGCCGTCGCCCGGCTCCGGGCCCCAATCGGCGTCAAGCCTCACCTTCCCACGGAACCGGGTGACCCGCAGTTCCTGGTCGAAGGGGTAGAGGAGTTCGACGCCGTATTTGGCGCTCTCGGAGAACGGCGTGCAGTGCCACGGCTGTTCGTGGCTGCCGTCGGCTCTCGGTTGCGCCGCGCCGCCCCAGCCGGGCACGGGCATGTGGACGGGCTGTGGCGACGGACGATCGCCATGAAGGCGATACTTCACCAGTGGCACGCTAGCGGGCTCCGCCGGGCAGCATTCGCCAGAACACCCTCGGACCGGCCAGCTGGTGCCACAGCGCGGCGGCGATATGCAGCGCCAGGTTGATCACCAGGATCCAAATCAGGATGAAAACGTGGGTGTGGGCCACAGCCTCGCGCGTCGCCTTCGACGGGTGCTGGCCGAGGACGGCGTGGACGCCGGGCAGGTGCGGCCATGGCAGGCCCCAGACATGGATTGGGTGGTCGCCCAGGGAGACGATGGTCCAGCCCGAAAGGGGTAGTAGCACCATCAGGAAATAGAAGAGGGTGTGCGAGGCCATGGCCCCGACCTTCGCCCAGCCCGGCGTCGAGGCCGGCAACGGCGGCGGCCGCCAGATCAGCCGGATGGCGATGCGCAGCAGCACCAGCAGGAAGATTGTGATGCCAAGCGAGATGTGGACCGTCTTGATCTGCGCCTGGATAGGCGAATGGTCGGGAACCCACTCGTTCATCCACCAGCCGAGGAAGACCTGGATAATGATCGCCAAGGCGATCAGCCAGTGCAGAGAGATGGCCGCGGTGTTGTAGCCGCGCTCGCCCCCATGTTCCCATCTCAGACTGGTCATAGGTCCTCCGCGTCAAGCTTCGCCGGTGTTCAACGCGTGGCGGCGAGGTTCGTTCTCAGGGTCTCAGGATGGAAGTCGGTCGGAAATTCCGCGGACGCCTACGCAGTTTCGCCGGCCGGTTTTCAGCGCGCCCGCTCACGCATTCCCTGGGGGACGAGGCGGAGTTCACTCCTTGCGCTGCAGGGACTTGGGCCAATAGCTCGGCATGATCCGGGTCATCGCCTGCAAGTAGGCGAGCTTCTGATCCGCCGGCCAGCCGGCGATGGTCTGGTTGACGGTGTTAACCACCAGGTTCTCGACGCTGGCGCACGGGCATTGGCAGCGCAGCTTCTTGATGGCGCCCAAGATGCTTTCACCAGAGCCGATAGCGATGTCGCGCTCTTCCTTGATGAGCGATGGGGTGTGGTGCTCCATCCCAACCAAGTTCTTGTAATAGACAGGAAATTCCGACGTTTCGGCGGTGATCTCGCTGAGAAGGAGTTCGACCGTGACGCCGCCCACCTTGTCATCGAGAGCGCAGCCGGCTTCGTCCTTGATCGTCCGCTTTGAAAGGTCCGGATCGGTCTGAACCTTGTCGAAGCTGGCGTGCCGCATCTCGTGCACGCCCATGGCCACCAGCCAGGCGACGTCTTTCTTCTCCTTCTCGCTGAGCGGCATCTTTCCATCGAGCGCTTTCGCCTGGTCGACCGTCTGCGGCGGAAGCTGGGTGCAGAACTTGTCGGCCGGGACCGGCGGGGCGCCGGGCGGTCCATTCGGGAAACCGCTGCACGGCCCGGTCGCCGCGCCGTCCTCGTCGGCGCTCATTCCGGAGTCGAGGAAGAAGCCGGCCATCTCCGGCCCAAGGGGAATCCCGTGGGCCTTGAGAATGTTCTCCAGGTTCGTAGCCCGCTCGCCGTGCCGCCCCTTGAGCTTGGCTGCTTCGCTACCCGGCGCCGCCTTGCTCTGAGTGTCCCGGCGGGCGCTTTCGACACCTTCCACCGAGCCAATGAATGCGTCCGGGTCGCCCGTGATCGGCTTGGCGCACGTTTTGGCGTCGTCGCAGGGCGTGCGCCTGAGCATCGCCTGGTTGCCGATCGGCCGGGCGAGAGACAGGCGCGGGGCGCGGCGCACCGCCTGGATCGGCGCCATGGCGCGCGGGGCGGAGGCTCTAGCGAATGGGGTCGCGACGCGCATCGTCCACCCTGGTACTCGACGATTGCAGGGGCTGGGGCCAGTCAGCGGGGACGAGGCGGGTCATCGCCTTGAGGAACGCGTCCTTCTGGTCGGGCGGCCAGCCTTTGGTCGAGAACTCCACCGTCTTGACCACCATGTCGTCCACACGCTGGCAATTACAGGAACATTTCAGCTTGGTGATTGCGCCGTGGATGCTCTCGCCGGAGCGGGTCGCAATATTGTTGGCAGTGGCTTCCGTCGCCTGAGCCTGGTCAGGCTGCTTGGCTAGATTCTTGAAGGTCACCGGAAACTCCGCGATCGCGGCCGACATTTCACTGAGGAGATAGTCGGCGGAATTCTTGTCGCAGTCCGGCTCGTCGGTCTGCCGCTTCTGGGTCTGGGGATCCTTCTCGTCCTCGGCAGGATTGATCTGTTTGGTCTTGTCCTTTTGCGCCTTGTCGAAGGCGACATGCTGCGGCTCGTGCGCTCCGATGCGCAGGATCTTGTCGACTAGTGCGGCCTCGTCAGGGTTCAGGGGCCCCGGCTTATCGACTTGCGCCGCTTTGTCCTCGCTTCGCGCCGGCAACTGCACGCACTTGTCGCCCTTGGCGATCGGGACGATGGGCGTGCCGCCGGGGAAGTCGGCGCAGTCGTCTGTCGCTGCGCCTGCGACGCCGTCCATCGCCGGATTGATGAAAAAGCCTCGCACCTGAGAGGTGAAATCGATTTTGTGGGCCTTGAGAACGCTTTCCCAATGGGTCGCCCGCTGGCCGGCGCGTTGCCGATCCTGCTCCTCAAAGCTGCCGGGCGGCGCGTTCTTCAGGGCTTCTGCGCGCGCCGCTATCTTTTTTTCGGCTTCCGCGGCGAATTGGGAGGGGTCGCCTTTGATGTCCTTGCATACCTCGACGCTCTTGCACGGCGTTCGGCGCAACATGGCCTGATTGCCGACTGGACGGTCAGAAGCGATGTGACGCCTTGTGGGCGCGGGCGCGCCGGCCCTGGGGACCGCGGTCAAGCTGCGGATGGCGTAGGCGGCGGCGCGCACGGGCATGGCCTCCCCGGACGGATGAACTTAGGCGCGGCCGGCGTGGGCGGCAATGGCGCGCAAAGCCGGTTCTCGACGGCCGCCCCGCCACGGCGTACAGCCAAGCTCGAGCGTCCGTGTGATGGGGGGCGCAGGCAGTGTCAGATTGGGAAGGAACGACCCTTGCGACATAGGATGACGATAGCGGCCGCGTGCGCCGCCGCGTTGATGGCGAGCCAGGCGCTGGCGGCGACGCCCGCCAAGGCCGCCGCTCCCGCCAACAAGCCGGCAACTGCGGCCGCGGCGCCCGCCGCGGCCAAGCCGGCGATGAGCGACAAGGCCCAGATCGAGGCCCTCGAGCGCGGCTTCATGGCCGCCTTCAGCGCCAAGAACGTCAACCGGATCATGAGTTACTATGACCGGGGCGGACTCTTCGTGTTCGACGTCTCGACGCCGCGCGATCACCCCAGCTGGGCGAGCTACAAGAAGGACTGGGAGGACTTCGCCGCCGAGAACCCGGGTCCAGCATCGTTCAAGATCTCGGACCTGGTGATCACCGTCAGCGGCGACGTGGCCTACGGCCACTCGATCCAAGGCGGCTACACCACCGGCAAGGATGGCAAGCAGAAGCCGCTGGTTGTGCGGGTGACCGATGTCTACCGCAAGACCGGCGGCCGCTGGCTGATCGTACAGGAGCACGTTTCGGTGCCGATCGATTTCGCCACCGGCCAGCCGGACATGATGTCGAAGCCGTAGGGTTCCAGCAGGCGCTGCGGGCGCTTTCTCAGGAAACGGGAAATTCGATCTCGGCGCCGTTCTTGACCTCCACCTTGTGATCGGGGTGGGCCAGCCAGCCGAGCGCCTGATTATGGTGGGCGATGGTGTTCTGTGCGTGCAGCACGCCATCGCCGGTGGTGTGGCCGTCGGCGACCAGGGTGACGTCATAGCCGGCTGACAGGGATGCGCGCGTCGTCGCGTCGACGCAGAACTCGGTCTGGGCGCCGCAGATGACTAGCCGGGAGATGTCGCGGCGATCCAACTCGGCCTTGAGCGAAGTGGCGTAGAAGCCGTCAGAGGCCGTCTTCTCGATCACCGGCTCGCCTGGCGCGGGCGTCACGGCAGGATGGATCGCCCAGCCCTCCGCGCCGTGGTTGAGAGCCGCTTCGGCGGGATCGGTGTGCTGAAGGTAGAGAACTGGCGTTCCGGCCGTGCGAGCGCGGGCGGCGAGATCGGCGATAACGGCCAGGGTCTCGTCCAGGCGCCACGCGCCGGCGACGACGGCGTTCTGCACGTCGATGATCAGCAGGGCGGTCTTGGGCATGGGGGTGTGTAACCTCTCCCGCAGGGAGAGGTCGAGACGGGCTCGCGAGAGCCCGTCCGGGTGAGGGGTTACGCGGCCTGGTTCCCTAACCCCTCACCCTCCCATGGCTCCGCCATGGGCCCCTCCCTCTCCCTGTGGGAGAGGGTTGAGGGCCTCAATGCGATCCAGCGCCGGCCCGGGGCCGGGTTCGGCGGCGAGGATCCTGGCGAAGGCGCGGGCGCGGGCGCGCAAGCCCCGGTCGGCCAGCAGGCGGCGGATGGTTTCGGCGATCAGCTCCGGGCTCGCGCCGAGGTCGATCCGCTCGCCGATCTCCAGCGCGACGACGCGGTCGGCGTTGGCCGGTTGATCGCCGCCGCCCGGCAGGCAGAGCATGGGGACCCCGGCCGCCAGGGCAAGCGACAATGTGCCGTGGCCGGCGTGGCTGACGACGAGATCCGCCATCGGCAACACCGTCTCGTGCGGGACCAGTCGCTCGAGGCTCATCCGCGGGCCGCGGACCAGCCCTTCCGGCGACATCGCCGCGCCGGTGGTGACCAGGACCTCGGCGTCGACCTCAGCGAGCGCCCGGCACAGCCGCTCCAGCACCGGTCGCTGGTTCTGCTGGCCGGTGGAGAGGCTGGCGAGGATCAGGGGTTTGTCCGGAAACCGCCTCGTCCAGGCGCCGGGCCTGGCGGCGGGGCGAAGCGGCCCGGCGAAGAAGGCGTTGGCCGGAGCCGGCGGACCTGAGTGGAACGCGGCGTAGCTGCTGATCACCGTCACGTCCGCCCCCTCCAGCCCCGGCCGGAAGCGGCCGTCGAAAAAGGTCGCCATGATCTCATACGGCGTGTGGCACAGGTCGATCGAGGGCCAGTGGGAGGTGATCGCCGCCTCCAGGCACGCGGCCAGCAAGGAATCGACCACCAGCACGTCAGGCCCCCGGCGGCGGGCGGCTGAGAGCAGGTCCCAGGCCGCTGCGTGGTCGAAGCTCTCCACCCAGGCCAACGTTAGCGGTTCGGCGTCGGCGCCGTCGCGCTGGGGCGCCGTCTGGAGCGGCAGGAATTCGGCGCCGACAGCCTCGATCCGTGCGGCTTGGTTGTCGTGACCGAGGATCTCGACAGTGTGACCGCGCGCGATCAGGGCCTCGGTCAGGCCAAACATCGGCGGCGCGTTTCCGGCCGCATCGAACGTCAGCGCGAGAATGTTCAAGCGGCCCCCGCCATGGTGTCCAGATGAACCCAGATTCGCCTCGACGTCATCCTTGGTGAGAAATTCAGGACATCTCTCCCCAGCATCGCGGTGAGCCGATCTCCTTCCCTTTCTCTATGGCGGGCGTTTGCGAGGGGCATTGTCGGCGCTGGCTAGCGCCGCCGGCCCGTTTTTCCGCGCCGTTTCACAATCGCAATTCCAACGCGCGACTCGCACCACTAGTCTGTTCTCGGGAGCTAGACGTGGACGGACGAGTTATGGGCGGCGCCTTGTGGGCCCATCCCGCAGCGCCCAATGGCTGGCGTAAGGACGCCCCGACTCTCTTTGAGCCTGGGAAATCGCCGCTGCACGCGCACGCGGGGGCGCAGCCGGTCTTCCTGCACGGGATGTGGCGCAGCGGCACCACCTTCGTGTGGTCGAGGTTTCGCGCCGCCGACGGCGTGACGGCCTATTTCGAACCCCTGAGCCCGGCCCTCGCCCGGCTCACGCCGCGCCGCATCTTCAGCGACGACTGGCGGGACGCCATGGTCCGAAGCCGCCACCCGCTCATGGACCAGCCCTATTTCGCCGAGTACGAGCCGCTCATTCGCGGCCGGGGCGTCCGGCTCTACTACCGATCCTTCGCCACCCGGCAGTTCGCCCGGCTACCCGCCGAACGCGATCCCGACCTCGAGGCATACCTCGCCTCGCTGCTGACGCACGCCTGGAGCGAGGGGCGTCGGCCCGTCCTCGGCTTCATCCTCACAGGGCTTCGGATGGCGCGTCTGCGCGCCGTCTTTGGCGCCTACGACGTGCACATCGACCGCGATCCGCTGGCGATCTGGGCGTCCTACCAGCGGCATGCCGCCGAAGGGACCTACAACTTCTTCGCCGGGCTCTTCTGGGTCCTGGAGCGTAACGCCACGCACCCCCTGCTCGAACCCTTGGCGGCACGATTCCGCTTGCGGAACGGCCTCGAGAAGACGGTGAAACCGAGGGTCTACTATCGCAAGACGATCGATAACTTGACGCCAGCGGAGAGCTACGGCCTCGTCTATTATTTCTGGCTGCTGAGCCTCCTGCACGCCGCGAGTCACGCAGACCTGATCCTGGATATGAGCCTGGCGGATGAGCCGGGCTACGCGCGCGGGCTGGAGGCGAGTTTGCTGGCCGAGACCGGCGTCGAGGTCAGTTTCGACGGCCTGACGACCGTCCGGACGCCACAACTTCTCCCGTTGTTCGATCGGCCTGCGGCGGAGGCGCGCGTCCTCGATCTGTTGCCGTTGGAGGCCGCCGCACCTTACTTCGACGCCGCCCGAGCGCGTTCGCGCCTGGGCGAACTGGCGCCGGCCAAGGGTGAGATCCTAGCTAGCGCGCTGGCGGCCGCGGAGCGGCCTTAGATCCTCCCCCCGTTTACGGGGGAGGGGGACCACGTAGTGGTGGAGGGGGGTGGAGCCGCGCGCCAGCGCTCTTTCACCCGCCCCCCTCCCGGCGTTGGCTGCTTCGCGCCTCCGCTTCGCAGTCGGCCGTACTCCCCCCGGGGCCTATGGCCGGACAAACTTCAGGGCGAACTGGCTGGTGTGGCCTTGGACGGACTTGTCGAAGACGATCATGTGGACATTGTCGCTGGGCCGCTCGAGGAAATGGCCTTCACCGACCAGCCGGAATCCGGCGGCCGTCACTTCCTTGATCACCTGCGCCTTGGGGATGCGGTGCAGCTTGGCGATGTCGTCAGTCGTGGCGTCGGGCGCGGCGTCGTGGTCGAGGATGAAATAGATCCCGCCCGGGCGAAGCGCCTGGAACACGGCCTTGTTGAAGGCCGCCATGTCCACGGCGCCGTACTTGGCGATGTGCAGGTCGTGATAGTTTTGCGTGGTCCAGAAGAGGTCGACCTTGGCCGGGACGGGGACCGTGCCCCAGGCCGGTGCGTCGAGCGTCAGGTTGGGACGATTGACCTCGGCCAGCACCTTCTTGTCAGCGGCGAAATCGTCCTTCCAGCCGGGATTCTCGATCTCGTAGATCGCGCCCTTCGGCCCAACCACGTCGATCAGCATCCGCGTATAGTAGCCGCCTTCGGGCGTGAACTCGGCCACTTTCATGCCAGGCTTGACGCCGGCGAACGCCAGGGTCTGCGCGGGCATGCGTCGGACGTCGGCGGCGACCTCGTCCTTGGGCCTGGCCGGATCGGCGACGGCGGCGGCGACAGAGGCCGAGATTTTCGCGGGTGGGCTGGCGAGGGCGGGCGAGGCGAGAATCGCGAGCACGGCCGCCGCGGCGTGGAATCTGGACATGGTGGTTTTCCCCTGAACCTCGGCCTGGGACCCTAGGGCCTGGAGCGATCGCGCCAAAGTTACGGTGGTGTAATCAGTCCAGGGTCCGCTGGTATCGCGCCACCGCCAGGGCCGTCACCGCGCACACGAACACGGCCAGCGAGGCAAGGCTCGGCCACGCGTCGGCCAGGGTCTGGCCCTTGAGAAGCGCGCCGCGGACGATCCTGAGGAAATAGGTAACCGGCACGGCCGACCCGATCACCTGCGCCCACACCGGCATACCGCGGAATGGGAAGATGAATCCCGAAAGCAGGATCGAGGGCATGATGTAGAAGACGCCCATCTGCATGGCCTGCAACTGACTCCTGGCGAGGGTGGAGATCAGGAACCCCAGCGCCAGGCTTCCGACGATGAAGAGCAGGATGCCGATCGCGAGCGCGATCCAGCCGCCCTGGAACGGCACGTCGAAGAGAACCTTCGACAGCACCAGCACGACGGTGGTCTGCAGGATGCCGACGATGACGTAGGGGGCGAGCTTGCCCACCATGACCTCCAGCGGCTCGACCGGCGTCGAGAGCAGGAACTCCATGGTGCCGCGCTCGCGCTCGCGGGTGACGGCCAGCGCCGTCATCATCACCAGGGTCATGGAGAGGATGACGCCCAGCAGCCCCGGCACGATGTTGTAGGCGCTGAGGCTCTCCGGATTGTAGAGCGCGTGGACCAACACCTGGAACGGCGCGCTCACCGCGCCGCGCGGCGCGGGCAGGCCGTTGAGGTCCCGCGCCAAGGCCTGGGCCGGCAGGCCGGCGAGCGCCGCCACCGCGGCGCCGGTCGCCGTGGGATCGGAGGCGTCGGCCTCAACCAGGATCTGCGGGTTGTCGCCGCGGATCACCCGCCGGCTGAAGTCACCCGGGATGGTGACGGCGAACTGGATCGTCCCGCGGCGGAGCATGTCGTCGAGCTCGGCCGGTGTCCGGGCGGTAGCCACGATGTCGAAATAGGCGCTGTTGCGGATCGCCGAGATCACCGATCGGGCGAAGACGGTGTTCTCCTGCGCCAGCACGGCGGCGGGTAGGTGGCGGGGCGTGTCGTTCACCGCATAGCCGAACAGCAGCAGCTGCACGATCGGCACCATGATGATCATGGCGTAGGTCAGCCGGTCGCGCACCAGCTGGGTGAACTCCTTCACAATCACCGCGCCGACCCGCTGCAGGGAGAAAAAGCTCATCCGCTGTCCGCTCCGGCCTGGTTCATCAGGTGGATGAAGACATCCTCCAGCGTCGGCGCCGCCTCGCGCCAGGAGAACGGCGCCCGGTGATAGGGCGCCAGGGCCGCCTCCAGCGCCGCGGTCGGGCCCAGCCACATGCAGCGCCGGCCCGAACGGCGCGGCCGACTCCACACCGGGCAGCCTGGCGATCTCGTCGGCGAGATCGCTGATGCGCGCGCCCTCGCCGACGAAGGTGGTGAGCTTCGCGTCACGTATAACCTCCTCGGTCGTGCCGCGGGCCAGCAGCCGGCCGCTGAGGATGTAGGCGATCTCATCGCAGCGCTCGGCCTCGTCCATGTAGTGGGTGGAGACCAGTACGGTGAGGCCGCGGCCGGCCAGACGATGAATCTGATCCCAGAAGGTGCGTCGGGCGCGCGGATCGACCCCGGCGGTAGGCTCGTCCAGCAGCAGCAGGGCCGGCTCGTGCAGGGTCGCGCCGGCCAGGGCCAGGCGCTGTTTCCAGCCCCCGGAGAGTGCGCCGGCGAGCTGGCCACGGCGGTCGAAAAGGCCGAGGTCCGTCAGCGCCGCCTCAACCCGCTGCTTTCGCCTGTCGAGGCCATAGACCCCGGCGATGAAGTTGAGGTTCTCCTCGATGGTGAGATCCTGGTAGAGCGAGAAGGCCTGGGTCATGTAGCCGGTGCGGCGCTTGATCTCGTCGGACTGGCGGCGGATGTCGAAGCCCAGGCACCGGCCCTCGCCGGCGTCGGGCGTGAGGAGGCCGCAGAGCATCCGCAGCGTGGTGGTCTTGCCCGAGCCGTTGGGGCCCAGGAACCCGCAGATCTGTCCCCGCTCCAGCTTCAGAGCCACTCCGTCGACGGCCGCTTTGCCGCCGAACGTCTTGCGAAGCCCGGAAACGTCGATGGCGAATTCGGCCCCGCTCGGGGGCTTGTCGGTGAGCCCCGAACTCACGATCGCGACCTCACGGTCTCTATCTCACGGTCCCAGGGGAACGACGTCGGCCGGCTGGCCGGGCGTCAGGCCCCTGGGATCGACCGGCATGGCTTCGACGAGGAAGACCATCCGGTCGCGCGACTGCAGGGAATAGATCACCGGCGGGGTGAACTCCGGTTGCGGGCTCACGTAGTTGATGCGGGCGGTGAGGCCGGCCGCGCAGCCGTCGCACTGGAAGCGCACCGTCCGGCCGATGCGATAGCGGGCCATCTCGCGCTCGGGCACGAAGAAGCGCAGGCGCACGCGGTCGTCCGGCAGCAGGGACAGGATCGGCTGGTTGGCGGCGGCCCATTCGCCGACCTGGAAGAATACATCGTCGACCCGGGCCGCGCCGGGCGCCGTGGGCGAAGCCTGGGAAAGGCGGGCCTGCGCATCGGCCTGAGCGCCCTGGGCCTGGCCGAGCTGGCCGCCGGCGGCGGCGACCTGGGACTCGGCGGCGCGGGCCTGGCGCACGGCGGCGTCAAGGCTGGCGTGGGCGGTTTCCGCCGATGTCACGGCCTTCTGCATGTCCTGTTTGGAGATCGTCCCGGCGGCGTAGGTGAGGTGTGAGCGGGCGGCCTCGCGATCGGCCTCGGCGGCGTTGGCCCTGGCGAGCGTCACCTGGGCCTCGAGCTGGGCCTGGCTCGACCTCGCAGCGGCCATGGTCCCGGCGGCCTGGCTCACCTGGCCGGCGGCCTGGCGGGTGGAGGCGGCGAGGCTGCGGGTGTCGACGACGAAAAGCGCCGTCCCGGCCGCCACCCGCTGGCCGCGGACGACGTCGACGGCGGTGAGCTGGCCACTGACCGGCGCGGCGAGATAGAGCGGCTCGCCCTCGATGTAGCCGGACAGCAGCCGCGTCGGCTTCAGCTGCGGCGCGATCAGCACCACGCCAACCAGGACAAGCGCCGCCAGGGCGAGGACACCGATCAGGATCCGCTGCGGATTCATGGCGCGCATAACGTCGCCGTGCGATTGATTCCGCAAGCCCGTGGCCGGGTTGCGGCCGCGTTTCAAAGGCGCAATCCCGCTGCGCGGGTTGCGCTGCGACCCTATGATCAGGGTAGTCTAGGCTCGTCGTTCCCCAGGGAGGCCCCATGCTTCGCCCCGTCCTCGCCGGCGCTTTGGTCCTGCTCGTCGGATCGCTCATCGGATCGGCCGTCGCGGCTCAGCCAGCCGCCGCCCAGGCTCCGGACCCATCTTCCCCCGCCGTCCGCCAGGCCTGCGCCGCCGACGGCAGGCGCCTGTGCGTCGGCGTCCCGCGCGAGCCTAGCGAGATGACGCGCTGCATCCTCCAGCACTGGTCGGAGCTTTCAGCGCCCTGCAAGGCGGCGGTCATTGTCCGGCGCAATGAGTTGAGGGCCCACCCTGTCGAGGGCGCGCCGCCGCCCCAACCCCAGCCGCACTGAGCCGAAGTCGCCGAGGCTAGTCCCCTGCTGGCCGTCCCCAAGCGCGGGTGGGAGCGGCGAACGGGATGCTGATGAGCGCGGCCGCCGTCAGCACGGCGACGAGCATCCAGGCCTCGTTGATCGACTGGGTCATGGCCGCCTTTTCCACCATCGGGCGCAAAATCTCGACGGTCATCTCGTCAGGCGGTCCGGGCGGCCGGTTGAGGAACAGCTCCAT
>DASXBY010000026.1:0-6343 GCA_036491455.1 Caulobacteraceae bacterium | reverse complement strand
CGGCCAGGACCTCTTCAGGCGCCTCGCCCGCGGCGATGCAGAGGCCAGCGGCGACGAGCGCGTTCGAGGCCTGGAAAGCACCGGCTAGCGGCAGGACGACCTCGTGCTGGCGGCCCCAGGCGCGAATGCGAAGCCGCTGGCCGTTCGCCGCCGGGCGCCGCGCGAGGAGGGTCAGGCCCTGGCCCATGGCCCCGACGGTGATCAGCCTTTGGCCGAAGGTCCGCGCGGTGGCGGCGAAGACCGGGAAGGACTCGGAGTCGGCGTTGAGCACCGCCGCGCCGCTGCGGGGCAGAAGAGTCTCGAACAGCCGGAGCTTGGCGGCGCGGTAGGCCTCCATGGTCAGGTGATAATCCAGGTGATCCTGGGTGAGATTGAGGAAGCCGGCGGCGGTGAGCTTCACCCCGTCGAGGCGCCGCTGATCGACGCCGTGCGAGGAGGCCTCCAGAGCCAGATGGGTGACGCCCATGTCGGCAAGGCGCGCGAGCATCTGGGCGACATCCCCAGCATCCGGCGTGGTCAATCCGGGCGGGGTGAGCTGGGTGTCGCCGGCCCGCACGCCCAGGGTGCCCATGCTGGCCGACTTGTGGCCCAGCGTCGTGAAGACCTGGCGGCAGAAGGCGGCGACCGAGGTCTTGCCGTTGGTTCCGGTGACCGCCACCACCGTTTTCGGCGCCCGGCCATAGAGAGCCGCGGCGGCCAGAGCGTAGGCCCGGCGTGGGTCGACCGCACGGATCGCCGGGGCCTTGATCGCCGGCAGGTCCTCACCGCCCAGGATGGCGGCGGCGCCGGCGCTGATCGCCGCCGGCACGAAGCGGCGACCGTCGGCGTTGGATCCCGGTAGGGCCGCGAACAGGAATCCGGGCTGGACGCGGCGGCTGTCGGCCGTGACGCCGGTGATCTCCGGATCCACGGACAAGTCGCGCCGCACCAGGGTCGACAGTCGCGCCATCAATCGCGTCCGGTGAGGGCCTGGGCGTCGACCGGCGCATGGGGATCGACGGCCACTGTGGTCATGATCCTGTGCAAGTTCAGGAACGGGGCGATGCGGGCGATGACCTTGCCCGCGATCGGCGCGGCCACTTCGCCCCCAGTGGTGAAGCCGCCGGTCTCCGGCAGGGGCTTGGGTTCGTCCATCATGATCAGGACGTAGTAGCGATCTTGGTCGAGCGGGCCGTCCGTCGGGAAGATGGCGGCGAAGGAGGCGAGATTGAGCTTGCCGTTGCTGTAGCGGCCGTTGACCAGCTTGGTCGCCGTGCCGGTCTTGCCGCCGACGCGATAGCCGGGCACGTTGGCTTTGCGGCCGGTGCCGATTTCGGCATTGAGCCGCATCAGGTTGAGCATGGTGCGCGAGGTGGATTCCTTGATCACCCGCCGGCCCTGCGCCGGCTGATCGCCCGGCTCCAGCTTCTTGAACGTCAGCGGCCGATAAATCCCGCCGTTGAGGATCGAGCTCATGCCGGTGGCGATCATCAGGGGCGTCACCGAAATCGAATGGCCGAAGGCCATGGTGGCGACGGCGTTGAGGCTGAGCCTGGCCGGCAGCAGTGGATGGGCGGATTCAATCAGCTCGCTGGGCGCTTTCTTGTAGAGGCCGAAGGCGTGCCAGTAGTGGTCCATGTTGGCCGCCCCGGACTGCAAGGCCATGCGCGCCGCGCCGATGTTCGATGAGTGGGTGAACACTTCCCAGAGCGGCAGGTTCACGTCGCCCTTGTCATAATCGTGGATGATCTGGCCGGGCAGGATCAGCGGCGTGTGCACGTCATAGACCTCGTCGACGCGGGTGGTGCCGGCGTCGAGGCCCATAGCCAGGGTGAACACCTTGAACACCGAGCCCGGCTCATAGACCGTGGCCGCCGCGTGATTGACCATCGAGGCCGGGCTGCTCTTGCCGGGATCATTGGGATTGACGTCGTCTGGCCAGCTGGCCATGCCCAGCACTTCGCCGGTGTGGACATTGACGACGATGCCGACGGCGTCCTTGACGCCGAAATGCGTCGCGGCGGCTTCGAGTTCGTCCTGCAAAGCGCCCTGCACGCGCAGGTCGATGGAAAGAGGCACCGGCTCATGGCCGGCCTCATCGCGGATGTCGGTATCCATAGCCTTTTCGATGCCGGCCAGGCCCCGGCCGCCCTTGTCGGTGAAGCCGATGACGTGGACGCCGGTGGCGCCCAGCGGATATTCGCGGGCTGGCTCCTCGGCGAAGGTGACGCCGGCCAGGGCGAGATCATGGAGTCGGTCCTTGACCTCCGGGGCGATGCCACCGGCGACATAGTACTCCTTGTGCGGGCCGGTGAGGGCCGTATCGAGATGGGCCAGCGACAGGGTTGGCAGGACGCTCAGCAGGGCGGCTTTGGTGGCGGCCGGGTCATAGACCTCGCGCGGGCTGATATACATGCCGTAGCGGACAATATCGACCGCCAGGAGCTGGCCGTTGCGGTCGACGAGATCGGCCCGCGCCTCCGGGGCCAGGCCGGCGCCGCGGTTGTTGGCGTCGAGGCCTGAGAACAGGGCCGCATGGGTCGCCGCCAGGCCCAGGGTGACGAAGGCGGCCACGAACACCACCATGACGAAGAAGATGCGCAGCCGCGTGTCGTCCTCGGCCTTGCCAGTGGACCTGGCGCGCTCGAAAGCGCGGTCGAGCCACCAAAACCACGAGAATCCGCCGGCGCCCGGCGCCGGGCGCCAGATGGCTTCCGAATCTTCGGGGATCGCGGTCATGTGTCGTCTGCCTTGGACGCGGCGGGAACGGTTAGATCGGGGCTCGCCGGGGGCGCCGACTTGGTGGGCGCCTCGGGTTTGGTTTTGGACGTTGCGTCGGGCGTCGCCGGACTCGCCGTGCTTGCCGAAGGGGCGGCCGGCTTGGGCGGCGCGGGCGTGATGGGTCTCAGCGCCACCTGAGGCAGGGCTTCCGCCGTGGTCTCCTGCTTCGGATCGGCCGCCTGGAGGCTGAGGTATTGGCTGGACAGGCGCTCTATCCGGCCGGGGTCGTCGAGATGCGCGATCTCGGCCTTCAGCAGGCGGATACGGCGGTCCTCCTGGGCGATCTGCGTCTCCACGTCCGCGGTGTTGGCGCCCATGCCCTCGGCAAAGGTCTTGAAGGCATAGCTGGCCAGCGCCAGCACCAGCAGCACGGTAAGCGCCACAAGATCGATCACCCGAAAGCCGCGGAACCGGCGGTTGAAGATCTCGGAAATGATCACGCCGCACGCCTCCACACAGGGGCCGAAGACCGTTCAGCCGCGCGAAGCTTCGCCGAACGAGCCCGCGGATTGGCCGCAATCTCTGCCGGCGAAGGCGTGCGCGCGCCCCTGTGGATCAGCCTGAAGCTGGGCCTCGAACCGGCCGGCTGGGGCGCGTGTCTGGAGGTTTTGACGGCGGCCTCGGACCGTTCGGCCAGGAATGATTTGACGATCCGATCTTCCAGAGAGTGGAAGGTCACAACCGCCAGACGTCCTCCCGCCTTCAGTGTCCGCTCGGCCGCCACTAACCCCGCCTCGAGCTCTGAAAGTTCATCATTGACCGCGATTCTAAGGGCCTGGAAAACCCGTGTGGCGGGGTGAATTTTCGCGCCGCGGCGCCCGCCAACGGCCTGTTCCACGACTGCCGCCAGGTCGCCTGTCCGCTCGAACGGCCGCTCCACGCGCCGGCGAACCAGCCAGGTGGCGATGCGCCCCGCTTCACGTTCCTCGCCGAAGCGGCGGAAAAGGCGCGCCAACTCGTTTTGCGGCGCGCCGTTGACCAGGTCCGCGGCCGTCGGCCCCTCGCCGGACATACGCATGTCGAGCGGCCCGTCGCGCATCAGGGAAAAGCCCCGTTGGGCCTCGTCAAGCTGCATCGAAGAAACCCCGAGATCCAGGGCGACGCCGTCGCACGCCTCGTCGCCCAAGAGCTCGTCCATGGTCGAAAAGGGCGCCGCCACCAGCCGGAACTGGCCGCCATCGGCGAAATCCGCCGTCCAGGCCGCCGCGGCCGGGTCGCGGTCGAAGGCGACGACCTTGGCGCCGGCTGCCAGGAAGGCGCGGCTGTAGCCGCCCGCGCCGAAGGTCCCGTCGACGATCGTCAGGCCCGGGCCCGGGCGCAGCGCCTCGATGACTTCGGAAAGGAGGACGCTGGTGTGGCCGCTCATGCGCTTCTCGCCAAGCCGCGTTGCTGGGCGCGCAGGGCCGGCAGCCCCTCGCGCGCCAGCTTGAGCTGCTGTTCGCGGTGAGCGCGCCAGGCCTCGCGGGGCCAAATCTGGAAGCGCTCGCCCATGCCCACGAGGGCCACCCAGTCGGTCAGGCCGAACGCCTCACACAGGCTCTCCGGGAGAGTGATACGGCCGGCTGTATCGTAGGCCAGGCGGCTCATGCCGCCGAGCACGCTGGTCTCCAGCGCGGTGCGCAGCGGATCGCCGAACGGCAGCTCGTCGATGACCCCGAGGTATGTGTCAAACAGGGCCTGGCCGCCGCCCTCGATGCAGTCGTGCTCGATGGAACGGAAGCAGAAGACGCCGTCGAACGGCCCGGCGGCCGCGGCGCGGAACTCCTGCGGCACCTGAAGGCGCCGCTTGGCGTCAAGCTGCTTCTCGAAGGTGGAATGGAACACCCCGCCCGACCCCTTTTTGCCAGCCTCCCGAGCGACAAAATTGGGTTAACATGGGATTGATTGGGATACAATGACGCTGAGGCGCGAAATCGTAAGATTCTGGTAACTGTGTTGGGATGGCCGCAGTCGAAGTCAGTCAAGACGAGAACATTGCAAGAACATCAGAGTAAAACCAGCGCCCCTTCGCCGCGCCTGTTCCATTTCAGCGAGCGGGGCGACATCGCCCGCTTCGAGCCGCGGCCGGTGGAGATCCCCTCGCCCCGGCCGCCGGGCCGCGCCTGGCTGAACGGCCCCCTCGTCTGGGCGATCGAAGCGGCGCGCCAGCCGCTCTATCTGTTCCCGCGCGAGTGCCCGCGCGTGCTCGTTTGGGCGCGCGAGGACAGCCTCGCGGAGGAGCGCGCCCTGTGGCTGGGCGAGGCCCGCTTCGCCGCCTACATCGAAACTGGCTGGGCCGACCGCCTGCGGCAGGGCGCGATCTGGCGCTACGGCCTGCCGCCCGAGACCTTCGAGGACGTGGGCGACGCCAGCATGTGGGTCTCCCGCGTGGCGGTCACGCCGCTCGCCGCGAGCCGCCTTACCGACCTGCCGGCCGAGCTCGCCGCCCACGGCGTGGATCTCAGGGTCGTCGACAGCCTCGCCCCGCTGGCGCCGCTGTGGCGCTCAAGCCTCCACGCCAGCGGCGTGCGCCTGCGGAACTCCATGACTTGGACGGGGTCGAATGGATCAGACGGCCTGTAAGCCGGGTTCTGTGCCGCCCTACCGGAACGCTCCGGCCTGGCGCGGCGGCCATTCCTCTGGACCGCCCGTCGCCGGACGGTTCTCGCGACCTACCCGGACGCCTGAGCCAGCGACGGCCCTGCCCGGCCTCGCGGCCGGACGCGACATCCCTATTCGGTCTTGCTCCAGGCGGGGCTTGCCATGCCGTCCCCGTTACCGGGGCCGCGGTGGGCTCTTACCCCACCCTTTCACCCTTGCCGCCCGGCCGGAGCCGGAAGGCGGTTTGCTTTCTGTGGCGCTATCCCTGGGGTCACCCCCGGCGGGCGTTACCCGCCGCCTTGTCGCCGTGGAGCCCGGACTTTCCTCCCCCCGCCCTTTGACAGGCGAAGAGCGGCCGCCCGGCCGTCTGATCCACCTCAGAGCGTGGCGGCCGAGCCGCCGCGCGTCAAGCCACGCATCCAAAAGCCCTAGCCGGGGCCGATATTGAAGTGGAGGCCGAAGGGGTCGACGAAGTAGCATCGGGGTCGGGAGGGGTCGTCATCTTCAACGCGGCAGCCGGCCGCCAGCACGCGCCTTTTCAGGTCCTCGAAATCGGCCGTCAGGAAATCGAGCGTCGCTGGATGCGCCTCGCGTTCCTCGACATAGAGGCGGATCGATCCGGTCTCCAATCCGATCATCTTCGGCTCGTCCATGACGACGGCAAATCCGAGGACGCCTTCATAGAAGGCTCGCGCGTCTCCGAGGTTCGGGGTCTGGATGATGATGTCGCGTGACGAGCGGACGGCCGCCATGGGGGCTCTCTCGGCTTGAACCTCAAGCGTGGTCGACAACTCTACCATAGACGATCTGGTCCCAGAACCGTCCCTTCCAGAATCCGTAGCCGGCGAGCACGCCCTCGCGGGTGAAGCCATGCCGCTCGAGCAGAGCGCAGGACCGCGCGTTGCCGGGCGTCACCATGGCCTCCTGGCGATGGAGGCCGAGCCGGTCCCAGCCGAAGGCGATGATCGCCGGCAGCACCTGGCCCATGACGCCCCGCCCCTGC
>DASXBY010000025.1:0-28426 GCA_036491455.1 Caulobacteraceae bacterium | reverse complement strand
ATTCGGGCAGCCGCCGCCATAGCCCGGGACCGGGATCGTGCCGAAGAACTTGCCGACTCCGATCTCGGAATGGTTCTCCTCACCTTCCAGCTTCAGAAGCACCTTCAGCTTGGCGCTGGGCTCCCAAAGCAGCTGGCCGCGCTCGCGGAAGACGTTCTGTCGGCCGAAGTCTCGGTCCAGCACCGTGCTGTACCAGTATCCGCGCGCCTGCTGGTCGGTTTCGGCCGCCAGCCGCAGGGCGGCGGTGGAGCCGAGGGGGATATTGACGTCTCCGTTGGCCTCGAAGGTCTCGTAGTTGCCGTAGCCTGCGGTGATATCCCCGTAGAGATGGTCCAGCGTCGGCGCCTGAGAGATCAGGTTGATCGCCCCCGCCGTCGAGTTGCGGCCGTAGAGCGTGCCTTGGGGCCCCTTCAGCACCTCGACCCGCGCCAGGTCGTACATGCCAAAATCCATCTCGGCGAACGATGCCAGGAAGACGTCGTCGACATAGACGCCGACGCTCGAGTTGTTGGTGGACGAGAAGTCATCGAGACCAACGCCGCGGATGGTCATGATCTGCTGCAGGCCCGGGATGTTGGTCTTGACTTCGAAGTTCGGCACGATCGTCGCCAGGTCCGTGGCGCTGGCGATGCGCGAACGCTGCAGCTGATCTGAAGAAACCGCGGTGACGTTCACGCCCACCTTCATGATGTTCTCGCTTGTGCGCTCGGCCGTGACCACGATTTCGCCGACGTTGGTGGTCTTGGACTGATCGTCGGCCGCGAGCGCAGTCGTGCCTGCGGCTAGTGCGATGGCGGATGCCCCCAAAGACAGCGCGATCCGATCCCTTAGCCTCATGCCCGTTCCCTCCCCCTGATCGCCTGAATATTGTTATTTGACGGTCTAGTATGTTTGCATGTGACAATGATTTTTGATATTGTCAATACGTCAGACGATATGGTATGTGCTTGAACCTGTTCGGGTGTTTCTGGCTCGATGGGGAAATCCGTGCTTCAACCGGGAGCAATGACGGCCGTATCCATCGCCGCCGGTCGTGATGTGCGCCGCGACGCCCTGCTTGAGGCTGCCGCGGCCGAATTCAACGCCCGCGGCGTTTCGCGCGCTTCCATTTCACGGATCGCGGCCGCCAAAGGGCTGACCCGGGCGGCGGTCTATTACTATGTGCGCGACCGCGAGGACCTGGTATTTCAGGCCTACGCTCGCAGTTGCGAGAGGACGGCGCGCGATCTCGCCGCGGCCGAGACCGTGCGCGGCGGCGCTTTGGGCCAGCTCGAATCTTTCGTCCGTCGCGCCCTTGCCCCGGATCAGCCGACCGAAGCGGTGCTGGGCGACCTTGACTACCTCTCTGGCACCGCTCGCCAGGCGATCGCCGCGGCCCATGGCGCCAACGTGGAGAGGCTGCGGGGCCTCATCCGCCTGGGCGTCGCCATGGGCGACCTTCGCGCCTGTGACGACGAGATCGTCGCCCAGGCCCTGATCGGCATGGTCGCGTGGATTCCGCTGTCGGCGGAATGGGTCGAAGGCTTCGACGCCGACCATCGCTCACGGGCGACCGAAGCGCTCGTCGACATCCTTGTCCACGGCGAAGCGGCCGATCCCGACTGGGCTTTCGCCCCCTCGATCGGCATCGAGACTTTCTTCGCGACGGCTCCCGATCCCTTCGACCGGGCGCAGGTCGCCGAGGCCAAGCTCGAGCGCCTGCTGATGACTGCTTCGGCGGTGTTCAACAGGCGCGGGATCGACGGCGCGTCTCTGGACGATGTCGTCAGGGCGCTGGGGGCGACGAAGGGCGTCTTCTACCACTATCTCGACAACAAGATGCAGCTGGTGGTGCGCTGCCAGGAGCGCGCCAACCGTCTGTACGACGACTTTGCCGAAGCGGCCGACAGGCATGGCCGCACCAGTCTAGAGAAGGCGCTCATCGGCTTCTATCTGCTCGTCCAGGCTCAGGCGCGGGGCCTGTCGCCGCTGGTCCAGCTGGTCGGCCACGCCGCCTTTCCGCCCGCCGCGCACCGGGCGATGCTGAAGCGCAACCGCGCCGTACAACAGCGCTACCAGTCGTTCGGCGAGCTTTCCCTCATCGACGGCGCCATGCGGCCGATCGACTTCAACGCCGTTTCGCAACTGGCCGCCGGCGTCTTCGAGTGGCTACCGAAGTGGTTCGATCCGGCCGACCCCAGGGCTGAAAGCGCGCTCGCCGCAGAGTTGGTCGGCTTCTTCGCCCACGGCCTGAAAGCGCGGACATGAGTGCAGTCATGAGCATTGAAGGCGTGGTCGCGCCGGGCTTCGAGCGTGTTCGGGAAGCCTTCGCCGCCAATTTCGAACGTGAGGGCGACTATCAGGAAACCGGCGCGGCGCTCTGCGCCTATCGTTACGGCAAGCTGGTCGTCGATCTGTGGGCTGGATTCGCCGACGCGGCCCGCACCCGACCCTGGACCCGTGACACCCTGATCAATGTCTGGTCCGCGACCAAGGGCGTCACGGCGACGGCCGTGGCCGTACTCGTGGACCGTGGGCTGATCGCCTACGAGGACGAGGTGGCCAAGGTCTGGCCGGAGTTTGCCCTGGCGGGCAAGTCGAAGGTCACCGTCACCCAGCTCCTGTCGCATCAGGCCGGCTTGCCGGGCTTCGCGGAACCAACCGCGATCGATGACCAGCTCGACTTCGCCGCCTGCGTCGCCAAACTCGAGCGCCAGGCCCCGGTCTGGACCCCTGGTGAGGCCACGTCCTACCACGCCATGACCTACGGCTGGCTGGCCGGCGAGGTGATTGCCCGTGTCACCGGGCGCTCGCCGGGCGCTTTCATCGCCGAGGCGGTCGCCGGGCCGTTGAGCGCCGACATCTTTGTCGGCCTGCCCGAGTCCGAAGAGCCGCGCGTGGCCGATATCCTGGCCCCGAAGCGGCAGGCGGAGATGCCTCCCCTGACGCCCGCGGCACTTATGGCGGTGACCAATCCCGTCCAATCGCCGACGGCGCCCAACGATCGCGCGTGGCGGGGGGCCGAGATTCCTTCGGCCAACGGTCAGGCCAGCGCCCTCGGACTGGCTCGTCTCTATGCCGCCCTCGCAGGTGAGGGCGAACTCGAGGGTGTGCGCATACTCTCGGCGGAAGGGGTAAGGCGGATGACCAGGCCGGCGACCAGCCATGGCCGGATCGACCAGTTTCTTGGTTTCACCGACGCCTGGGCCATGGGCGTGGCCTTGAACCGGCCCGGCATCTACGGGCCCAACGCCAATACTTTCGGCCATAGCGGCTGGGGAGGTTCGTTTGGCTGCGCCGACCCGGCCGCAGGCGTCGCCATTGGCTACGTCTGCAACCAGATGGGTCCCGAGCTGGTCGGGGATCCGCGCACCGCGGGCCTCTGCAACGCGATCCTCGAGGCGGCCTAGCCGATAGGCCACCCCGGCCGACGCATGGAGAAACCGGCTTCAGGCGTGATCTCGAAATAGTCGCCCAACTTGCCGGCGCGGAGGATCGGCGACGATGCGGCGGTGTCATAGACTCCGTCCCGGAGGCAGGCGCGGTCGATCCACACACCGATGACCTCACCGATTGTGAGCCAGGCCTGAGACTCGCGCCCGTCCGCGCCCTTGAGACGGATAATCTCGGACAGCCTGCATTCGAAATTGACCGGGCTCTCCAAAATGCGTGGCGCGGCCACCATGCGTCCCGGCGCCTTTGTCAGCCCGGCCACCTCGAACTCGTCGACCTCCGGTGGGGCTGGGGCGCAGGAGAGATTCATGGCCTCGGCAAGCGCCCTCGTCGCGAGATTCCAACAGAACTCGCCAGTGGCCTGGATATTAGCGACGCTGTCCTTCCAGCCGATCGAGGAGAAGCCGATCAGCGGCGGAGCGTAGGAAAGGCCATTGAAGAAGCTGTAGGGCGCAAGGTTGGCGACGCCCTCGGCGCTGAGGCTCGAGATCCAGCCGATCGGGCGCGGACCCACCATGGCGTTGAACGGATCGTGCGGCAGGCCGTGGCCTTTCGCCGGTTCGTAGAAATGAGCGTCGACACCGGCCACCCGCGTTAGTCGTCCGCTTCGTCCGCAGCCAGACCGGCCTCGCGAAAGATTTCCTCCGTGTGTTCGCCCAGCCTGGGCGGATGGCGGCGGATGCTGGCCGGCGTCGCCGAGTACTTCACCGGAGGGCGCAGAGAGATGTAGTGGCCTGCTTCCGGATGGCGATAGCGTTCGAAAAGGCCCACCGCGTCGAGGTGTGGGTCGTCCGCAAGCTCGTCCAGCCGGTTCATCCGCACCACCGGGATGCTGAGCGGCTTGAGAAGCGCCAGCCATTCGTCCGTGGTCTTCAGCGGCGTCACCGACTCGACCAGGCGATACAGTTCTCGAACGTGCTTGACCCGTTCACGATAGTCGGAAAAGCGCGGGTCCTTTCCGAAGGTCTCGCCCATCCCGGCCGCCTCGAAAAACTGGTCCCATTGCTTGTCCGTGTACGGCAGCAGGCCGATGTAGCCATCCTTGGTCTGGAAGGGCTTGCGCTCGGGGTTCGCCACGCGAGTGTATGCGATGGGGCCCGTGGGCGGATCATAGACGTGGCCGTAGAGATGCTCGG
Source organism: Caulobacteraceae bacterium (assembly GCA_036491455.1). Lineage (GTDB taxonomy): Bacteria > Pseudomonadota > Alphaproteobacteria > Caulobacterales > Caulobacteraceae > Acaudatibacter. The sequence continues at coordinate 23,858 of DASXBY010000025.1, read as the reverse complement.
CGAGGTTGAAGCTGGTGACGCACTCCAGCATCGGCACTTCGATGAACTGGCCCTCGCCGCTTCGCTCGCGATGGAACAGGGCCGCGCAGATGGACTGGGCCATGAACAGGCCGCTCACCTTGTCGGCGACGAGGCTCGGCAGCAGACGCGGTTTCGGATCATCGTCCGTGCGCGGCAGCAGGTCGGCGAGACCGCTCGCTGACTGGATGAGATCGTCATAGGCCGGCTCGCCAGCGTAAGGTCCGCCCGCGGCGTAGCCGCAGCCGTGGACATAGATGATGTCGGATTTGATGGCCTTCGCCGCCTCGTAGTCGAGGCCGAGCCGCTCAAGACCTGCATAGCGGACCGAGGCCACGAACACGTCCGCACGTCCGATCAGGCGGCGCAGCAGTTTCATCGCCCGCTCCCCGCGTAGATCGACGAGCAAGGATCGCTTGTTGCGGTTGATGGTCATGAAGATGGGCCCGAGGTCCTCTGGCCCGCCCGGCTGACCATGCCCGGCCCAGCGCATGATGTCGCCGCCGCCCCCGCGCCGGCCGCCAGGGAACTCGACCTTGATCACGTCTGCCCCGAGATCGCCGAGGATCTGGGTGGCGTAGGCCCCGAAGACGACGCTCGTGAGATCCAGCACCGTGACGCCCCTGAGCGGCCCGGTCGCCTTGCTCGCCAGCGTCTTGTCGCGGATCAACGGCGCTTCCCCCAGGGTCAACGATGACGGGTCGGATTTTCGACCCTAATGTGGCGGGCGCGTGGGTGAAAGGAGGTCCGCCGGACAATGGATTTCGAGCTCAGCGAAGAGCACCGCATGCTCAAGGATCTGGTGGCGCGGTTCGTCAAGGACGAGCTCGTACCTCTGGAGGCGGGCGTGCTGGGCCGCGAGGCCGAGGGCAAGGGCCTGGGCCTGGGCGCGGGCGAACACCAGCGCCTCGACGCGATTTCCAAGAAACTCGGTCTATGGGGCCTCGACGCGCCAGAGGATGTCGGCGGGGCCGACCTGCCGCACATGGCCATGGTCGGGGTCGAGGAGGAGATCGGCCGGACGGTGACGCCCTACACCCTCCCCCCGGACTCGCCGAACCTTCGCATGCTCATGGCGACCGTAAATGAGCGCCAGCGCGAGGCTTATCTCGCGCCCTACGTGCGGGGCGAGACCATTTCGGCCATCGGCATCTCTGAACCGGGTGCGGGCGCCGATCCCTCGGCCATGACCACGAGAGCCGTGCGCGACGGCGAGGACTGGGTGATAAACGGGCGCAAGATCTGGACCAGCCGCGCCGCCGACGCCGACTTCACTATCCTGATGGCCGTCACCGACAAGGAGAAGGGCGCGCGCGGCGGCATTTCCGCCTTTCTCATCGACAAGGGAACGCCCGGGTTCAACGTTCTGCGTCGCATCCCGATGATCGGCGGCGCGACCACCTACGAAGTGGCGCTGGAGGACTGTCGCGTCGAGGACTGGAAGCTGCTCGGCAAGGAAGGTTCGGGTTTCGCGCCGATGCAGATCCGCCTGGGCACGCGCCGCGTTCAGATGGCCTCCTGGTCGGTGGGCATGGCCCAGCGCGCGCTCGACATGATCTGCGAGTTCGCGCCCCAGCGGATTACCTTCGGCCAGCCGCTCAGTGAGCGCCAGGCGGTCCAGTGGTGGGTGGCGGATGCCGCGGCGAAGATCCATGCAGCCCGCCTCATGACTTACGACTGCGCGTGGAAGCTCGACCAGGGGCGCGACGCGAGGGTCGAGATTTCGATGATCAAGGCTTTCGCCACCGAGATGGCCTGGGAGGTGGTCGACCACGCCATGCAGACATTCGGAGCCATGGGCATGACCAAGGAGTTGCCGCTGCAACTCATGGCCGCCAAGCTTCGCACCATGCGCATCTATGACGGCCCCACCGAGGTGCACAAATGGGTGGTGGCGCGCAACCTGCTGGGGACCAAGCGATGAAGGATCGTTACGGAGAGACGGTGAGCGCGACGAGCGACGGCCGTGTGGCCGTGCTTGAGTTCTCGCGGCCGCCGTACAACTTCGCCAGCGTCGGGCTTATGCGCGACCTGGCCGACGCGCTCGATGACATTGACGCCGATCGCAGTCTGAGAGCCACCGCTCTTTTCGGAGCTGGCAAGAGTTTTTGTGCGGGGGCCGACCTCGCCTCGCGAGACGGGATCGGCGGCGAGGGCATGCAGGGGGTTTCACCGCTCTATCACGAGGCGGTGCGTCTGTTCTCTGCGAGGAAACCCATTGTCGCAGCCGTGCAGGGCGCGGCGGTCGGCGCGGGCCTCGGCCTCGCCTTGATAGCGGACTTCAGGGTGGCGGCGCCGGAAGCGAGATTCTGCGCCAATTTCGTCAAGCTGGGCTTCCATCCCGGTTTCGGCGTCACGCATACCCTGCCGCGCGTAGTCGGGGCGCAGCGGGCGACGCTGATGTGCCTGACCGGCCGTCGGATCAAGGGCGAGGAAGCTCTCGCGTGGGGTCTCGCCGACGCCCTTGCGCCGCTTGAGGAACTCCACGAGGCGACCTTGGCCGTGGCCCGCGAGCTGGCGGAGAACGCGCCGCTGGCGGTCGAGGCGACGCGAGCGACGATGCGGACCGGCCTGGCTGCGGCGGTGAAGGCCCAGACCGACCACGAACTTGTCGAGCAGACTCGCCTTCGGGCCACCAAGGACTTTGCCGAGGGCGTCAGGGCGGTCAACGAGCGCCGGCCAGGCGACTTCACGGGGACTTGATCATGCCAAAGCTCATCCGCGACGGCGTCGCCCTGCACTATGAGGTCGACGGTGAGGGGCCGGCCCTTCTGCTCACCCACGGCTATTCCGCCACCGGCGAGATGTGGCGCGGCCAGGTGGCGGCGCTCAAGACGTCCTACCGGGTGATCACCTGGGACATGCGCGGCCACGGTCGCTCCGACTATCCGGCCGATCCGACCGCCTACAGCGAGGCGGCGACCGTGGCCGACATGGCCGCCCTTCTGGATGAGGTTGGCGCTCGAAACGCGATCGTCGGCGGCCTCTCGCTGGGGGGCTACATGAGCCTCGCCTTCCACCTCGCCCACCCAGAGCGCGTACGCGGCCTGCTGATCATCGACACGGGGCCCGGCTACAAGAACGATGAGGCACGCGACGGTTGGAACCGCAACGCCCTTCGCACCGCCGAGCGATACGAGAGCGAAGGCCTCGCGCGTCTCGCATCTGGCAGCCCCGAAATGCGACAAAGCCATCATCGCGACGCATCCGGCCTAGCGCTGGCGGCGCGCGGTATGCTGACCCAGAAAGACGCTCGGGTCATTTCCAGCTTGCCCCTGATCGCTGTTCCTTCGCTGGTGGTGGTCGGCTCGATGGACGCCCCATTCCTGGCCGCGTCCGACTACATGGCCTCCAAGATCCCCGGCGCAAAGAAAACGGTGGTCGAGAATGCAGGCCACGCGGCGAATATCGACCAGCCGGAAGCATTCAACCTGACGATCCTGACCTTCCTGACCGAAGCGGGATTGGACCGGGCCGAGGCCTGAGACGCCCGGCGCAAGAAATCACTCTCATTGGCGCGCATGAACACAAATTCATGGTGCGAGGTCTCGATTGAAGGCTAAACCGGCCCCGCCATCCGGGAGGGAAACTCAAAATGAAAATGCACGCACTCATGGGCGCAGCCGCGCTGGTCCTGGCCGCCGCCTCGGCTCATGCCGCCGATCCGCTGGCGCCGATCGGCGTGGGTCCACAGCCTGTGGGGCCGGCGATCAAGCCGGTCACTGAGACCCTCTGGGGGCAGCCCGTCACCGACAACTACCGCTATATGGAGGCCCTCGGCCCTGAAACGATCGACTGGATGAAGGCGCAGGGCGCCTACACCCGCAGCGTTTTGGATTCGATCAAGCCGTTGCCGGCCCTGCAGAAGCGCGTTTCAGACTTCACAGGCAGCTTTGGCTTCGTGCAGAGCTACGCCCAGTTCGGCGACCGCGTGTTTTATGAGGAGCGCGCGCCCGGGGCGGACACTTTCGACCTGGTGGTCCGCGACGGCGCCGGAACCCGCAAGATCGTCGACATGGCCGTACTGCGCGCCAAAAACGGCGGAACGCCAATGGCCATCAATTATGTGCTGCCTTCGTTTGACGGCTCCAAGGTGGCGGTGGGCATCTCGTCCGGCGGCTCCGAAGACGCATCCCTTTATGTCTATGACGCGGCCAGCGGCGCCCAGGTCGCTGGACCGATCGACCGCGCCCAGTTCGGCCCCACCTCCTGGAGCCTTGATGGGAAGACCCTCTATTTCGTCCGGCTGAAGAAGCTCGGTCCGAACGATCCAGGCACGGAAAAGTATCGCGACCCCGACCTCGAGGCTTGGGATCTCAACTCCGCCCCGGTGACGCTATACGGGTCCCTGACCGGCCACGGTCCAGCTTTCGGCCATGACGAGACGCCGGCGTTGGCGTTCGAGCCGACCACAACGGGTGCGGTCCTCATCTCGCAGAACGGGGTGCAGAACGAGCAGAAGATGTGGCTCGCACCCATGGAAAAGGCCGCCGATCCGGCCGCCTGGACCCTGCTGTTCGACCGCGATGCCGACGTGACCAACGAGGACGCCCGCGGAGATGATCTGTTCCTGCTCAGCCACAGGGACACCCCGACCTTCAAGGTCCTGCAGCTGAAGTTTGGACAGCCGCTCAGCGCCGCAAAGGTCCTGGTGGCGGCTGATCCCAAGCGGGTCATCGAAGGCGTGCATGCGGCCTCCGACGCCCTCTATGTGCTGACTCGGGAGGGGGACTACTCCCACCTGCTGCGCATCCCGACCGGCACGGATCGTATCGAGGAAGTGGCCCTGCCGACACGCGGACACGTCTCGGGCGTGTTCACCGATCCGCGTGAGGTTGGCGTGACTTTCTCGCTGGAGAGCTGGGTCCTTCCGCCGACCATGCTGCGCTACGACCCGCAGACTCACGCCTTCACTGACCTGCACCTGGGCGTGCGAGGCGACATCGACCCGGCCCGGTTCGAGGTCAGTGACCTTTGGGCCAAGGGCCACGACGGCGTGATGATCCCCTACTCACTCGTCCATCCGAAGGACGTCAAGGAACCTGGGATCACGGTCATCGAGGCCTACGGCTCCTACGGCATCTCCAATCTCGCCGACTTCAGCACCCGGCGCGCGGCGATGATGAAAGAAGGGATCAACTACGCCATCTGCGGGGTGCGTGGGGGCGGCGAGCTCGGCGATGACTGGCGCGTGAACGGCAAGGACGCCAACAAGCCCAATACCTGGAAGGACCTCATCTCCTGCACCGAGGACCTGATCGCCCGCGGCGTCACCGACGGGCACAAGGTCTTCATCATCGGCGGCTCGGCCGGCGGTATCACCATGGGCCGCTCGATGACCGACCGGCCGGACCTGTTCGCGGGCGTGATCGACATCGTGCCGGCGGCCAATCCGATCCGCATGGAGTTTACGCCCAACGGGCCCGACAACATCCCCGAGTTCGGCTCGATCAAGACGGAGCAGGGCTTCAAGAACCTCTACGTCATGGACTCGGTCCAGCACGTCAAGGCGGGCGTGGACTATCCGCCTGTGATGATCTCCACCGGCCTCAATGACCCCCGCGTGTCTCCCTGGGAGCCGGCGAAATTTGCTGCCGCGCTCATGGCCTCCGGTACGCCCAATCCGGTGCTGCTGAGGGTCGACACTCAGGCCGGCCATGGCATTGGCTCGACCCGGACCCAGACCGACCTGTTGTCGGCCGACTGGATTGCCTTCTGCAAATGGCGGGCGGGCGAGCCGGGCTGGCGGCCGGACGAAGCGACGAAGACCGCCGCGAAATAGGCCGGATCAGGCGGCGGCCTCGGCAATCGCCGGAGCCGTCGCCTCCGCCTTGGCCGAGACCTTGCGCGAATAGAATGAGGCGTTCTGGCGTCCCTGGGCGGCCTCACGGGCGAAGGTGATGAGATGGTGGGAGACGAGGCCCGTGGCGATCACCCGCTCGATCTCCATCCTCTTTAGCCTGGGCCAGGCGAAGGCCCAGAAGGTCCTGCGGTAACTCGACCTGACGCCGCAGGTCCAGAGGACGCGCGCCAGCGTCGTCAGACCCTTCCGGATATCGCCAAACGTCACTTTTGTGGCGAGCTGAAGCCGATGCGGATAGGTGGCGCGATCTTGGTGCTCGAAGCGCCTGTACAGGGCCTCAGGAGAATAGGCCGTGGCGATGCAAGTCCGCCAGCCCTCGACTACCTGCTCGTAGGGTCGGCGGAACACGACATTGGATTCCAGGCCTTCGTCGTCGGTGAGCCGTCCATCGCGCTCGAGCCGGTCCCACAGGCGCGTCTTCGGCAGAGCCTGGAGCAGATTCATGGTCAGGAGAGGGATGTGACTGGCTTCGACGAAGTCGAGGATCTGGCGCGGCGTCTGCGACGTGTCGGTGTCCAGCCCCAGGATGATACCGGAAACCACCTCGAAACCGTAGGCGTTGAGCCGCTCGATGCTTTCCAGCAGCGGCACCATCAGATTGTGAGACTTGTCCATCGCCTCCAGGGCGTCAGGCTCGGGCGTTTCGATGCCGCAGAAGATGGTCTGGAAATTGGCCTCACGCATGTCGGCCAGGAACTCGGGCCGCTTGGCGATATTGAGCGTCGCCTCACAGGCGAAGCGCAAGGGGTAGCCCCGCGCCTTCTGCCATTCGATCAGCGCCGGCACGAGTTCGCGCGCCGCCCGACGGTGGGCGATGAAGTTATCGTCGACGAAATAGACCGTGTTCTGCACACCGCACGCGCGGAGCTTATCGAGTTCGGCGCAGACCTGGGCCGGTGTCTTGAGGCGCGGGATGCGGCCATAGAGGGCCGGGATGTCGCAGAACTCGCAGTCGTAGGGGCAGCCACTCGAGAACTGGATCGAGCCCATGAAATATTTCTTCAGCTCGGCGAGCTCGTAGGCCGGCAGAGGGAAGTCTGCGAGGTCGCGGCGCTTGTCCGTGACAAATTGCGTTTGGGCGGTCGGGCGTGTGGCGTCCTTCTCCAGGTGCTCAATGAGCGCCTCCGTGGCGTCGCCCAACTCGCCCAGATGCAGATAGTCGAAGTCGGGATAATAGTCCGGCGAGGCCGAAACCGACGGCCCACCGAGCACGGTCGCCTTGCCGGCCGCGTGGGCGCGTCTGTTGATGTCGTTGATCTGGCCGCGCTGGATGTGCATGCCGGAGACAAACACCACCTCGGCCCAGGCGAAATCGCGCGTCGTGGCGGGCTTCAGGTTCTCGTCGATGAAGCGCACCTGCCATGTGGTCGGCAGCGCCGCGGCGATCGTCAGCAAGCCCTGGGGCGGCATGAACGCCTTCGCCCCGACCAAGGGAAAGGCATATTCGAAGGTGCCGAACGACGGCGTGTAGCGCGGAAACACCAGAAGCGCCCGGCGGCCCGTTCCATCCCTCCGCTGATCACCAGAGCTTTCGAGCATCGCAGTTCCAACACGAGATCAGAGGCGGGGTTCCGTCAAGCCCTGACATCATGCCATGGCGTCGCCAATTTTGGATATTCCGATAGACATTGGGAATTCCATTGCGTGCGTCTATATTACTGGTCCGCACTCCCCAAGGCTGAATGATTTCCGTCACCCCAACCCTGCGCCAGCTCCGCTATCTCAAGCTGCTTTCCGATCACGGCTCGTTCAGTCGCGCGGCTGAGGCCGCGCACGTCACTCAACCGACCCTGTCGGCCGGAATCCAGGAGTTGGAACGGATCCTTGGCGCCCCGCTGGTGGATCGTAATCGCTCTGGCGTGATCCTCACCGCCGCCGGCGAGGAAGTTGTCGCCCGGGCTGGCGCCATTCTTGCCCAGACCGAAGAGCTGGTGCGCGAGGCGCAGAGCGCCGGCATGCCGCTGGGCGGTCGTTTCCGTCTGGGCGTCATCCCGACCATCGCTCCGTTCCTCCTGCCGGCCGCGCTGCCGCAGCTTCGTGAAGCCTACCCCAGGCTGCGCCTGTTCCTGCGCGAGGACTTGACCCACCGTCTGCTGGCGGAGGTCCGCTCGGGGGTTCTCGACGCCGCCCTTGTCGCCCTGCCTTACGATACCCAGGGTCTGGACTGGGCGCATGTCGTCGACGACGAGCTCCTCGCCGCCCTGCCGGAGGGTCATCCCCTGTGCCGCGCCGAACGCGTGTCCCCGGCCCGGCTCGAGCGTGAGGAGATGATCCTGCTGGAGGATGGCCACTGCCTGCGCGACCACGCCCTGATGGCCTGCGGCCTGCCGCGCTACGACCGTGATGAAGGCTTCGCTGCGACCTCGCTAGCCACCCTGGTGCAGATGGTCAGATCGGGCCTGGGGGTTTCGTTCCTGCCATCCATGGCGGTCGACGCCGGCCTCGCCAGCGCCGCGCAGATTGCGGTCCGGCCCCTCGAAGCCGACCATCCGAACCGCGAGATTGTGGTTGCATGGCGGGCCGGCTCCAACCGGGCGCAGGAGGGCCGCCTGCTGGCCCAGGCGTTTCGCCAAGCTTAACCTTTGCTGGCTATAGCGGCGCCCAACCGGGCGCACCGCCCTGATTCTCGCTTGCGAGGCGCATCGAATACGTGCGCAGACTTCCGCTTTGCACTATATCGGAAGGCCATGAGTAGAGCGTTCATCAAGATGAATGGTCTTGGCAACGACTTCGTTGTCGTTCAGCCCGGGCCCGATCCCTTTGAACCGAGCGCCGAGCAAGCTCGAGAAATTTGCGACCGCATCGACGGCGTCGGCTGCGACCAACTGATCGTGCTGGAGCCGTCCGAAAAAGCCAACATCCGCATGCGCACCTGGAACGCCGACGGCGGCGAGGTGCCCATCTGCGGTAACGCCACTCGCTGCGTTGCCTGGCTGTTCATGCAGGCCGGGAAGTCCGATCGCGTCACTGTTGAGACCGGCGCCGGCGTGATGGAGGCGTTCAAAGGCGTCGACGGCAGCGTCGTGGTCGATATGGGCGAGCCGCGCCTGGAATGGTCGGACATCCCTCTGGCCTCGCCGATGAACACGCTCGAGCTTGATCTGCGCGTCGAGGCGGCCCGGGGCGGACCGGGCTGCGTATCGATGGGCAATCCGCACGTGGTGTTCTTCGTCGACAATGTCGACACCGCGCCGGTGGAGACCTTGGGCCCATGGCTCGAAAAACATCAGCGGTTCCCGGAAGGCGCCAATGTGGGCTTCGCTCAGGTCGTCAAGCCCGACCGCATCCGTCTGAGGGTGTGGGAACGCGGCGTGGGGCTCACCCGCTCCTGCGGCACCGGCGCCTGCGCCGCCCTGGTCGCCGCGCATCGCCGCGGTCTGGCGGACCGTAGGGCGGTGATCGAAGTCGAGGGGGGCGAGCTTGTCGTCGAATGGCGCGAGGCCGATGGCCACGTGCTGATGACCGGACCCGTCGAGGTAGAGTTCACCGGCCGGCTGCCGGATCTGGAAGCGCCCAAGCCCCAGGTTCGACCCGAACCGTTCAGTCCAGTGCGTGCGGCCGCCAACGACACCGGCCGACGCGTCGAGTACGAGCGCTGGTCCAGCGCGCCAAACTCAGATCCCTTCCGCCGCGCTTGAACGGGTCATGACCGCGGGCCTCGCCAATCCCGGCGCCCCCCGGGTGATCACCTTTGGTTGCCGGCTGAATGCGGTCCAATCCCAAGCGCTTCGCGAACGCCGCGACGAAGACCTTGCCGACGCCGTCGTGTTCAACACCTGCGCGGTCACCGCCGAGGCTGTGCGCCAGGCGCGGCAGGCGATCCGTCGCGCGCGCCGCGAACAGCCGAACGCCCGCCTCGTGGTCACCGGTTGCGCCGCCCAGATCGACTCCGGAGCGTTCTCGGCGATGGAAGAGGTTGACCTCGTCGTCGGCAATGTCTGGCGGCCCGGCGTCTTCGCCCGCCAGGGCGCGCGTGAGCGTGTTGGCGATATCCTGGCCGAGGCCGAGGCAGCGCCGGCCGTCACCGGCCTCGCTGGTCGCGCGCGTGCGTATGTCGCCATTCAGAACGGCTGCGACCACCGCTGCACATTCTGTGTCATTCCCTACGGCCGCGGCAATTCGCGCTCACAGGACGCCGAGGCGGTCATCAGCCAGGTTCGGGCGATGGCCGTCCAGGGATATCGCGAAGTGGTGCTGACCGGCGTTGACCTCACCAGCTGGGGCGCTGATCTCGACAACCGACCGAAGCTCGGAGATCTGATCGCGGCGATCCTCGAAGCCGTGCCCGGCCTTGCGCGACTTCGCCTGTCCTCGATCGACGCAGCGGAGATTGATGAGCGCCTGCTCGGCCTGATCGGCGCCGAGCCAAGGCTCATGCCTTACCTGCATCTCTCGCTGCAATCCGGCGACGACCTGATCCTCAAGCGGATGAAGCGGCGGCACAGCCGCGCCGACGCCCTGGCGTTGCTCGCGATGCTGCGACGCGCGCGGCCGGACATTGCCCTCGGCGCCGATTTCATCGCCGGCTTTCCCACTGAGAGCGAAGCGGCGTTCAACAACACTCTGGCTTTCGTCGAGGAGGCGAGGCTCGCCTTTCTGCACGTCTTCCCCTACAGCGCGAGGCCCGGAACACCCGCCGCCCGCATGCCCCAGCACTCCCCCGAACTGATCCACGCACGCGCCCGGCGCCTTCGCGCCGCCGGCGATGCAGCACTCGCGCGCCATCTCGCGGACAGGATCGGCGCGCGGGTGACGGCTCTGGTCGAACGGCCGGGCCGCGCCCGGGCCGAGGATTTCACCGAGATCACCTTTGACGGCGAGGCTCCGCCGGGCGCCCTTGTCCGTGGCGAAATCATCGCCCACGACGGCGCCCGCGCCCGATTTGGAGACTGGAAGACTGCATGAGTGACGAACCGCTGACTGGCGGCTGCCAGTGCGGCGCCGTGCGCTTCGCCGCATATGACCTGCGCGGCGCCGGCGTGTGCCACTGCCGGATGTGCCAAAAGGCGTTCGGCAGCGTCTTCGCACCCCTGGTGACGGCGGGGCGGGTGGAATGGACCCGCGGCGAGCCGGCCCGCTTCCGCAGTTCGAGCATGGCCGTGCGCGGGTTCTGCCGCGACTGCGGCACGCCGCTCACCTACGAGCCGGACGGCAGCAAGACGGACCTGGCCATCGGCGCCTTTGATGAGCCGACGCGTATCAGGCCCACCACTCAGCACGGCATTGAAGCGCGCATCGCCTGGGTCGGCGACATCGCGACCCTGCCGGGGAAGGAGACCACCGAGCAGAACGTCCGGTCGTTCCAACACCCGGACGACGACTCCTAGGGAATGGCCGATCCCGCCAAGTCCTGGCTGAGGCGTCTCTCCGAAGGCCTTTCGCGCACGTCGCGCCAGATGAGCGAGCAGGTCGTCGGCGTCCTGGGCGCGCGGCCGCTCGACCAGGCCCGCCTTGATGCCCTCGAGGAGATGCTGATCGAGGCCGACCTCGGCCCCAAGGCCGCGGCCCGGATCACCGCGACCTTCGCCGAACGCCGGTTCGGCAAATCCTCCACCGACGAGGAAGTCCGGGAGCTCCTGGCCGAGACGGTGGCCGCCGAGTTGATCCCCCGGCAGGGACGGTTCGACCCCCTGGCAGGTCCCCGCCCGTTCGTTGTCCTGTTCATTGGCGTCAACGGTTCGGGCAAGACCACCACCCTCGGCAAGATCGCTCACGACCTGACCGGCCGGGGCGCCAGGGTGCTGATTGCGGCCGGCGACACGTTCCGCGCCGCGGCGGTTGAGCAACTTCACACCTGGGCAGAACGCGCTTCCGCGGACTTCATGAGCGCACCCCAAGGCGCTGACGCCGCTGGCCTCGCCTATGACGCTCTCGCTCGGGCGCAGGCCGAGAAATACGACGTGTTGCTGATCGACACGGCCGGCCGGCTGCAGAACAAGCAGGGGCTGATGGACGAACTCACCAAAATGATCCGCGTTCTGCGCAAGCTGGATCCCGCGGCGCCGCACGAGGTTCTGCTGGTGCTGGACGCCACCGTCGGCCGCAACGCCCTGGCTCAGGAAAACATCTTCGGCAACGCCATCGGCGTCACCGGCATCGTCATGACCAAGCTCGACGGCACCGCGCGCGGCGGCGTGCTTGTGCCGGTCGCGCAGGCCTCGGATTCGCCGATCATGCTGATCGGGGTCGGCGAAGGGATCGAAGACCTTCAGACGTTCGACGCCCGCGCCTTCGCCCGCTCCCTGGTCGGCCTGGAGGCAGGCGTCCATGGTTGAAGGGACTCGCGGGCCGCGCTGGCTCGGGTCGGCGATCGACGCGGGGCCGGGGCTCGCTTTCCTCGCGGCCCTGCTGGCCACGCGCGATTTCCGTCTGGCCACCATCGTCCTGATGGTCGGCGCCGCCCTTGCGTTGGCAGTCATGCTGGCGGTCGAGCGGCGCTTCAGGGCGCTGCCCACCGCCGTCAGTGTGCTGGCGATCGCCTTCGGCGGCGGTTCCCTTCTGCTGCACGACCCGCAGGTCCTGAAGATGAAGACCAGCTTGGTCGACGGCGCCCTCGGGGCCATGTTGCTTGGCGGCGTGGCGATCGGCCGTAATCCGCTCAAGATGGTATTGGGCGCCACGCTTTCCCTGCCTGACAAGGCGTGGGCGAAGCTTGCGGTGCGCTACGGACTCTACTGGTTTGCCTGTGCGCTGGCCAACGAAGTGGTGCGCCGCACCCAGAGCGACCACGTCTGGGCCCTGTTCCGGCTGGGGAGCTATGTCATCGGCGTGCTCTTTGCCGCCGCCCAGATCCCGCTCCTGATGCGTCACGGGGCCCTGGACGAACGCAGCCCACCCGTCCCGCCGGAGCCGCCTGCCTGAGCCCGATGAACCGTCCACGGAAGGTCTGTCGTCAAATTGACGCGGAAATGAGATAAGACGGCGTCGGCAAGTTGGACCGGCGTTCAACGAGAGGGCGCGCCATGGCCAAGACCAAACTTAAGTCGACCTCCGATGTGCTCGGCGGCTCGGCGACCCATCTTCTCCATCGCGCCTTGCAGATGGCGCTGGACTATCATTCCGAGGCCGCCGGTTCAGGCGCTGTCACCCAGCGGCAATACACCGTGCTCGCCGCGGCTGCCGCCCATGACGGATTGACCCAGAACGACCTTGTCAGGGCCACCGGCATCGACCGCTCGACCCTGGCCGACCTCGTCGCCCGCATGCTGGTCAAGGGTCTGCTCATCCGCGAGCGCTCCGCGACCGACGGCCGGGCCAATTCCGTGCGCGTCAGCCAAGCTGGACGCGCCGCCCTGACGGCCGGCGCGGCGCCTGCGAGTGCGGCCGACTCTCGCCTGCTTTCTGTCCTGTCGCCTAAGAAGCGGGACGGGTTCCTGAAGACTCTCACCGCCATCACTGCGGCGACGGAAGCCGCGGAAAAGAAGGCCAAGCCCGCCAAGGCGGCCAAAATCCCCAAAGCCAAGGCGGCAAAGGCCAAGGGCGGAGCGGTCAAGGCCGGCAAGAAACACAAGAAAGCCAAGAAGACCAAGGCCTCGCTCGCGGTCTGAGACGCCTAGAGCGAGCCGGTCAGGGCCGCGATAGCCAGACGGATCCGCTTCTCGAGGTCTGACGGTCTCGGCGTACGCAGATCGGCGCGCGCCAAGGTGGCCGCGAGTGCGGCCGGAAAAGCGGAGGTCGGCAGACGTCGCGCGGCTTCTCTGGCCTCGTCCAGGGTTTCATTGAGCGCGCGCTCCACGCCGATCGGCCGCCCGGCACGTCGCAGCAGGACGAGTCCCCACACCTTTCCCGCAGGCTCGGCCCCTTTTGCCGACTCTCCCGCGCCCAGGACGGTCGCAGCGATCCCCGCAAGGCGCCCCTCGGTCGCATCGGCCCAGGCCGCTGCCTCGGCTGCCGCCATGGTCTGCCGGCCAAGCCCGCCGATACGGGCTTCGATCATGGTCTCGAAGGGCGCCTCGGGCAGATCGCGGGCGCGGATGACGCCGGCCAGGGCCTCGGCTGTCGGATGCCGCCGGGGAGGCTGGCCCTCGAAGATCTCGGCGATGGTCTCGCGCCACCAGACAAGGCGGATCTCGGCCGCCAGCGGGTTTGACGCCGCCGTCTCGGCGCGCGCCAACTCATGATCGAAGGCGTAGAGGGCGACGACATCCGCCCGTCGCCCCGTGTCGGCGATGAAGCGGCTTGTCAGCCAGCGGTCGGGGTCGGCCCGACGGACGTCGCCATCCAGGTCGACCCCTGAGGTCAAAGCCTAGCCGTAGAGCGACTGATACATCGCCATGGAGGTCAGCATCGGAAGGGAAAGCAGGACGTTCGTGCGCGAGGCGAGCGTCGCGATGCGGCCGGCCTTGGCCTTGGCGTCGGCGTCGGCGTCCTTGATCCCGAGGACAATCTTCTGGTTCGGCCAGATGATCCCCCAGACGTTCAGGAACATGATGATCGCCAGCCACACGCCGATGCCCATGAGGGTGTAGCCGCGGTCGTCCGGGCCATAGCCGCCGGCGAAGCCGAGGCTGAACACCTTCTCGGCGTATTCGCGGCCGCGCAGCATAGCGATGCAGATACCGGCGAGGACGGTGAAAAGCGCCGACCAGCGGAACCAGAACATCGCTTCCGGCGCGATGTATTTCGTGATCGCCGGTTTCTGCTCGGCCGGGATTTCAGGCATCTTCCGGGTCTGGACGAAGTTGAAATAGTACAACAGGCCGATCCACAGGATGCCGAACACAACGTGCATCCAGCGAAACACCGCCTGCCAGAAGATCGGGCCCATGCCCTGCGGGCTGACCTGCGCGTAGGCGAAGATCATGATCGCCGCCAGCACCAGGCTGAGGATGATCGTATTGCGGAGGTTGAGTAGAATTCCGGCCATTGTCAGCGCCTTGTCCCTGTTGCGAGCCCACCCAATGGCGTTGGCATAAACCCGTTTGAAGAGCGGCGCAAAGTGGCGGTTGGGACCCTCCGCGGGCGTCAGAAGTTCTCGCCGACCATCTCGCAGCTCTTGGCCCACAAGGCCTTGGCGTGCTCCGGATCGAGCGCGTAGGACCTCACCCCGCCCGACAGACCGCCGGAGATGTCGGTAACCTCCGCCACGTGACAATCCTCGCAGTACCGACCGCCCACTTCGTCGGAGCCGGCCACCGCCGCCGCCCAAACCGAAGTGGCCGCGCCCTGCGGCACCGTCTTGAATTTGAATGACCCCGGTTCGATCGGACGTCCGGCCTGGCGACGGGCCGCCATCAGCTGTTCCATGACCTCAGGAGTCAGGTGACGGCCGAGCTCGGTTTGGATGCCGCCTGGATGCAGGGCCGTGGCGCGCACGCCCCGCGCCTTGTGCCGGCGGTCGAATTCGACGGCGAAGAGGATGTTGGCGGTCTTGGAGCGGCCGTAGGCGCCGAACTCGGTGTAGGGCGTGTGCTCGAAGTTCGGATCGTCGAGGTCGACGTCGGCGAACTGATGGCCGGCCGAGGACAGGTTGACCAGCCGCTCACGGATCAGAGGGGCGATGCGGTTGACCAGGACGAAGTGCCCGAGATGGTTGGTGCCGAACTGGGTTTCGAAGCCGTCGGCCGTGACGCCCTTGGGGCATGCCATGACCCCGGCGTTGGCGATGACGACATTGAAGGGCTCGCCCTTGGCATTGAGTTCGTCGGCGCAGTTGCGCACGCTGGCGAGCGAGGCCAGATCCAGTTCGATCAGCTCGATCCCCGGAATGTGAGCCGTGGCCTTGGCAGCCTTGTCGAGGTCGCGGGCCGCGCCAACAATCTTGGCGCCGTGGGCGGTGAGCGCCCGGGCGGTTTCGACCCCTAGCCCAGCCGAGGCGCCGGTGATCAGTACTCTGAGGCCGGTCAGATCGCGGCCCTCCAGCACTTCGTCGGTGGTGGATTCAGCGCCGAAAGCCATGTTGTCCTCCGATTATCGTTAGGGCCTAGCGATATTGGCCGGCTGCGGTGCGATGGGCCGAGCCGGATCGTCCTCGCGCCGCACGCCCCACAAGAGCACGATCGGCGAGGCGACGTAGATCGAGGAATAGGTGCCGATGACGATGCCGAACAGCAGCACGATCGACAGCGGCCTCAGCGACTCGCCGCCGAACACCGCCAGGCCCGACAGGGCCAGCAGGGCGGTCAGACCCGTGATCACCGTCCGCGACAGGGTCTCGTTGACCGACAGGTCGATCAGGTCGCGCAGCGGCATCCGCTTGTACTTGCGCCGGTTCTCGCGCAGGCGATCGAAAACCACCACCGTATCGTTCATCGAATAGCCGATGATGGTCAGCAGCGCGGCGATCAGGTTCAGGCTGAACTCCAGGCGCAGCAGTAGGATGAGACCGAAGGAAAGCGTCAAGTCGTGGAACAGGGCGACGACCGCGCCCAGGCCGAACTGCAGCTCGAAGCGGAACCAGATGTAGATCAGCATCAGGCCCACGGCCGTGAACAGGGCTTCGACGCCCTTGATCTCAAGTTCGCCAGAAACCTCTGGCCCGACCACGTCCATGCGGGTGAACGTCACCTGGCCCAGAGACTTGGTGACCGCCTTCTTGACGCTGTCCGCCACCACGTTGGGGTCGGCGCCCTTTGGCGTCTGGAACCGGACGACCGCGTCGTTGTCGGCGCCAAAGCGCTGCACCTGCACGTCGCCGAGGTTGAGGCCGCTCACCGCGCCGCGCACCGCCCCGAGATCGGCCGCCTTGGCTCCGGTGTTGAACTCCAGCACAGTGCCGCCCTTGAAGTCGATGCCCAGGTTGAGGCCCGGATAATAGGTCCCCACCGCGGTGGCGATCACCGCCAGGATCGACAGCGTGGCGAAAAGGCGCGCCAGCGACACGAACGGCACGTGTGTCTTCTGGGGGAGGATCTTGATCAGCGGCCACATGGTTTGGAAGGATCCTCAGACGATCGGCAGCTTCTTGGCGCGGGTCAGCCGGAACCACCAGCCGATCAGCACCTGGGTGATCAGCACGGCGGTGAAGACGCTGGTCAGCACCCCGATGAGCAGGGTCAGAGCAAAGCCTTTCACCGGCCCGGCGCCCAGGTTGAACATGATCACCGCGGCCACCACCGTAGTGACGTTGGCGTCGATGATCGTGGTCAGAGCCCTGGAAAAGCCGGCGTCGGCAGCTGCCATCGCCGGCCTCCCGGATCGGACCTCGTCGCGCATCCTCTCATAGATCAGCACGTTGGCGTCCACCGCCACGGCCAGGGTCAATAGCAGGCCGGCCACGCCCGGCAGGGTCAGCGAGGCGTGGAACAGGCTCATCACGCCGACGATCATCAGTCCGTTCACCGCCAAGGCCACGGCCGCGAAGGTGCCGAAGAGGCCATAGGACAACAGGATGAAGACGAGGATCAGGGCCGCGCCGATCAATACCGAGATCTGTCCCGCCTTGATGGCGTCGGCCCCGAGCTCAGCCCCGACGGTGTGTTGCTCGATCATGTGCAGAGGCGCCGGCAGGGCGCCCGTCTTCAGCATCAGCGCCAAGTCGTGGGCTGACTCTTCGGTGAAGCTGCCGGTGATCTCGCCGCTGCCGCCCATGATCGCGCCGCGGATGTTCGGCGCCGAGATGATCCGATTGTCGATGATGATCGAGAACGGCTTGCCGACGTTTTCGCTCGTCGCCTCGCCGAAGCGCTGGGAGCCGATGCCGTTGAAGGCGAAGTTGATATCCGGCTGGCCGTTCTCGTCATGGCCGGCGATGGCGTTTGTCAGCATGCCGCCGTCGACCAGCACGCGGCGCTTGACCACATAGGCCTCCTGGTAATGGTCGTCGCTTGGCAGCACCTCGTCATCGGGCGGGATGCGGCCGGCCTTGAGGTCGTCGGCCGAAAGCGTCGTGTCGACCATTTGGAAAGTCAGCTTGGCGGTCTTGCCGATCACCGCCTTCAGCCGCTCCGGATCGCTCTCGCCCGGCGCCTCGATGACGATGCGGTTGGCGCCCTGGCGGGTGATGTCGGGGTTCGTGGCCCCCAATGCATCGATGCGCTTGCGGATGATCTCGATCGAGCGGGTGACGGCGTCCTCGGCCGCGTCCTTGGCCGCCTGCGGCACATAGGCGATCTGGATCAGGTTCCCCACCGTCTGGCGGATGGTGACATCCCGGCCGCCGGAGGTCAGGGCGCCGCCGATCTGGTTCGACAACAGCTTGTAGGCCTGGGCGTACTGCCCGGCATCGGGGATGTGGACCTGCACGGTCTGTCCCTGCAGGGCGAGGTTGTCGAAATTGATCTGCGCCACGCGAAGCTTGGTGCGCACATCCTCGGTAAGATTGGAGAGCCGCTCCTGATTGAGGGCGGCCGTGTCCACCTCCATCAGCAGATAGGAGCCGCCCTTGAGGTCGAGCCCAAGGCTCAGCTTGTCATGAGGAAGGAAGGCAGGAACCTGGTCCAGCACCGACTCCGGCAGCAGGTTCGGCAAGGTGAAGAGAAGCCCGAAAATGGCCGAGGCCACCACCAGGAAGATCTTCCAGCGCGTCAGCTCCAGCATGGATTAGTCGGGCGTCAGGACTTGGAGTCATTGGCCGCCGCGGGCTCACCGCGGGCGACAACGTCGGCGATCATCGACTTGACCACCTTGACCGTCACGTTCTGGGCGATTTCGACCCCCAGCTCGTTCTCTTCGACCCGCACCACCTTGCCCTTGAGGCCGCTGGACATGATCACCGTGTCACCGCGCTTGACCGCGCCGACCTTGGCCTGGTGCTGCCTCTGACGGCGGCCCTGCGGCATGATGATCATCACATAGAACAGCACCATGATCGCCACGATCGGCAGGAACTGTCCCGGTCCGGTGAGGAAGGTGGTCAGAGCGTCGCCAGCGGGCGCCGCGGCCACGGCGGCGGCCAGAAAGAGGGGTGTCAGGGCGATCATCGTGGGTTCCGACAGGAGGTGAACGGCGGCGCAGGAGCCGCCCCAGGGGGCGCCCGCGCGCGAAGCGGCCGGAAGCTATGCGTTCGCCCGGCCTTTTGCAATGCGAGCGGGCCGTCTATGGCGTGGCCTGATGGATGACGCCATAGCTTCCGCCCTCGGCCGCATCGCCGAAGCCATCGAGCGCCTCGCGCCGCCGGCGTTCCGGCCGCCCGATTTCGCCGGTGCGCGCCTCTTTCGCCACGACCCGCCCCAGGGCCCCTATGGCGGCGCCTTCGTTCCGGCGCCGGACTACGGCCTCGATCTCGATCTCCTCGTCGGCGTCGACCGCCAGAAGGCCCTGGTGGTGGAGGCGCTCAGCCGCTTCGCCGCCGGCCGGCCGGTCAACCACATCCTGCTGTGGGGCGTGCGGGGGGCCGGCAAGAGCTCGCTGGTCAAGGCCGCCTTCATGACCGTGGCGGCCGGAGCCGAGCGGCTTAAGCTGGTCGAGGTCGACCGCGATGAGACCCTAGCGCTGCCGGTCCTGTTTGAGAGCCTGCGCGATCATCCCTGGCGCTTTGTGGTCCTGTGCGACGATCTTTCCTTTGAGGAGGGCGCGGCGGCGGCCAAGGCGCTGAAGTCTGCCCTAGAGGGGGGCGTCGCCGGCCCGCCGGAAAACGTCATCTTCGTCGCCACCTCCAATCGCCGCCACCTGATGCCGCGCGACTATGACGAGCGCAGGGGATTGATCGCCTCGGCCGAAGACGCCGAGGAGGAGGTCAGCGTGTCCGATCGCTTCGGCCTGTGGGTCGGCTTTCCGCCCATGGACCAGGCGACCTACCTGGCCGCGGTCAGCGCCTACGCCGATCGCTTCGGCCTCGCCGTGCCGGACCTCGCGGCGCGGGCGCTTCGCTGGGCCCAGCAGCGCGGCGCGCGCTCCGGCCGCGTCGCCTGGCAGTTCACCCGCGACCTCGCCGGCGAACTGGGCAAGAGCGTGCCCATATAGGCATGGAATTTGACATCATTCGATGCTAAATCTGATGCGGATTCGGGAGATTCCGCATGCGTACGACCCTCGCCCTCGATGATGAGCTCGTCGAAACCGCTCAGGCCTACACAGGCGTGAAGGAGAAGTCTGTGCTGGTTCGCGAGGCCCTCAAGGCACTCATTGAACGCGAAAGCGCCCGACGTCTCGCGAGGCTGGGCGGTTCGGAGCCTCGCTTGATCGCGCCGCCGCGGCGGCGGCCCGGATGAATCGCCCCTAGGTGATCCTCGCCGACACCAGCATCTGGGTGGACCATTTCAGATCCGGCGACGACCGCCTCCGAACGCTCCTGTCCGAGGCCCAGGTCCTCGTCCATCCGTTCATCATCGTGGAGTTGGCGCTTGGCGCCCTGTCAGACCGCTCGATCCTTGCCGACCTCGACAATCTTCCGCCGGCCTTGGTCGCCACCGACGCCGAGGTTCGCCACCTGATCGAGAATGCCGGCCTGCACGGCTCCGGCGTGGGCTGGGTTGACGCCCACCTTCTGGCGAGCGTCCGTTTGACGCCGGGCGCTACGCTCTGGACTCGCGATGGCCGCCTCGCATCCGCGGCGGACAGGTTGGGCCTAGGCGCCCGCGCCTGACATCTTCGGCAGCACCAGCAGGGGATCAAGCGGCTTGGCCTTGTCCTCGGGCGTGGCCGCATAGCGCAGTTCGAAATGCAGTTCCGGCTGGCTCGCGCCGCCAGTCTGGCCGACGGTGCCGATCTGCTGGCCCTGGTAGACCGTGTCGCGCATGCGCACGCTCACCTGCGCCAGGTGAGCATAGGCGCTGACCCAGCCGCCGGCGTGCTTGATCAGCACCAGGTTACCGAAGCCCGGCACCTGGTCGCCTGCGTAGACCACCTCGCCCACCGCCGCCGCCCGCACCTCGGAGCCTACGGCCGCGCCGATGTCGACGCCGTCATTGCGCCGGCCCATGCCGGTGGCGCCGAATGAGGAAACCACGCTGCCCCTCACCGGCCAGATGAATTTGCCAACACCGAGGCTCGCGAGCTTGGTCGAATCAACGGGCGCCTCGGGCCGCGCGGGCTCGGTGGTCGTGGGATAAGTCGGCGTCGGGCGGGTCAGGGCCTCGCGCCGGGCGTTTGCGGCGGCCAGAGCTTCGGCGCTCGGCGAATACGGACTACCTGGCACATAGGCCGGCGCCGGCGCCCGGCTCGCGGACGGGTAGGTCGGCGGGGGCTGATAGGTCGGCGGCGGACGATAGGTCGGCGGCGGACGATAGGCCGGCTGCTCATAGACCTCTTGCGTGAATGTCTCGCGCGAGGGCCCGTGATCCTCAAAGTGCGTCGGCAGGGCGATGTACATGCCGGGCGCCAGCCGCCCACGCGAGGGCAGATCGTTGAGATCCGCGAGTTCGCCCAGTCCCACGCCGAACCGCTTGGCGACACCGGTCAGGGAATCCCCACTCTGGGCCACATAAGCCTTGGCCACCGGCACCTTGATGTGCTCGCCCGGATGGATCCGGTAGGGCTTCTTCAAGCGGTTGGCCCGGATCAGTTCGTCGCGGGTGGTTTCCAGGTCCCGGGCGATGGCGTCGAGATGGTCCCCGTCGCGCACCGCGTAGTCGCGATACATGCCACGAGCGGCCACCACCTTGCCGTCGGTGGTGAGCCGCGTCTCGGTGCGCCGTTCGGGCCTGGGCGGCGTGTAGGCGGGCTGCGCCGCCGGACGAGAGACCGGCGCCGTATAGGCGGGCGCCGGTGCGGCGGCCGGCGGAGCAGGAGTGGCCGTGACCGGCGGCGTCGTCGCCCGAGCTGTCGCCGGAGCCGTCCCCGGTGTCGTCGTTGTCGTCGCCGCAGGCGGCGGCGTTGTCGGGGCTGGCGTCGCGGCGGGGGCTGCCGCTGCCGGAGGCGTCTGTTCCGTCGAGATCCGGGTCACGCCCGCCGGTCCGGTGGCGGCCTCGGCCTGCTGCGGGATCAGAGCCAGCGGCGCGCTTTCTACCGGCGCGGACGCGGGCGAGGCGGTGGTTTGAGACGGACCGCTCTCGGTCTGGGCGGCGGAGTCGCGGGCTGCCGATGGGACGGAGGGCGGCTCGCTCTTCTCGTTCGCCGCCGGCGGGCTCGCGGGTGGCGTTGGGTCGGTCCGGTCGATCGGATACTTCGGTTTGATCGGCGGCGGCGCCGTATAGCCCGGCTTGATCGGATAGTCCGGCGTCGCGCAGCCGGCCAGCGCCGCGGCGGCCAGGCCGCAAAGGAGCAGGCTCCGGATCGGAGCGGCTCGATAGGTGGATTGCGTCAGCGTCGTCTTCCTACTCATGCCCTCGCCTGGTGTTGCGCCCTTTTGGTGGGGCGTCTGGTCAGAGCTCGCGCGCCACCCCTTCGAGAAGCGGCACGAAGCGGACTTCGCAGAGGATGTCCATGGTGAAGCCGCCGTCGCCGTCGCCGGCGTAGCGGCAAAGTTTCTGCACGGACCCTTTGCCGACGGGCGCGACGAGGACGCCGTTGGGCTTCAGCTGTCCAAGCAGCACCTTCGGCTCCTCGTGCGCTGCGGCTGTGACTAGAATGCGGTCGAAAGGCGCCTGCTCCGGCCATCCCAAGGCCCCGTCTCCGAACTTGGTGATGACGTTGGTGAGTTGCAGGGTCTGGAACCTGGCCTCGGCCTCGCGCAGCAGGGTGCGGTAGCGCTCGATCGTGTAGACGAGGCGCGAAAGCCTCGCCAGCACTGCCGTCTGATAGCCCGAGCCGGAGCCGATCTCGAGCACGCGGGCGCGCGGCTCCAGCGTCAGGGCCTGGGTCATCAGGCCGACGATGAACGGCTGGCTGATGGTCTGGCCGCAGGCGATCGGCAGCGCCGAATCCTCCCAGGACCGATCCTTGAACAGCTCGGGCGTGAAGAGGTCGCGCGGCGTGCGCTCCATGGCCGCGAGCACCGCCGGGTCCGTGACCCCCTGGGTGCGTAGCGCCAGCACCAGGCGGGCGACGCGGGTGTCGGGCTCGGCGGCGAGCTCCTTGGGCTTGCGCGTCATGCGCGCTCCTTCAGGCGCGGGATGGTCCCGCCCAGGCGGCCGGAGAGCTCATGCACCGTCGGCATGTGGGTCAGGTCGATGTGCAGCGGCGTCACCGACACCCGCCCCTCGTCTGCGGCGCGCAGATCGGTCCCCTTGGCCGGCGCCTGCTCGGCCGCCCGGAAGCCAAGCCAGTAATAGTCGCGGCCGCGCAGGTCGGTGCGGCGCTCCACGAAACGGGTCATGACGTCGCGAAAGCCCTGCCGGGTCACTTCCACCTCGCGCACCTCGCTCGCCCGCACCGCCGGGAAGTTGATGTTCAGAATCACCTCGTTTGGCCAGCCTAATTCCACCAGTTTCGCCACCAGACCAGGACCGTGGGTCTCGGCCGACTCGAACGGCGCGATCTCGTCGGCCGGACCGTAGGACATCCTTTGCGACAGGGCGATGGCGGGAACGCCCAAAGACATGGCTTCGATGGCCCCGGCGACCGTGCCGCTCATGGTCACGTCTTCCGCCGCGTTGAGGCCGCGGTTGACGCCGGAGAGCACCAGATCGGGCCTGGCCGCCGCCATCAGGTTCTGGACGGCGAGCATCACACAATCGGTGGGCGTGCCCATGACCGCGAAGCGTCGCGGCGAGATCGGCCGCACCCGCAGCGGCTCGGAGATGGTCAGCGCCCGCGAGGCGCCGGACTGCTCGATCTCCGGCGCAACCACCCACACATCGTCTGACAGGGCCTGGGCGATCCGCTCCAGCACCGCGAGGCCCTCGGCGTGGATGCCGTCGTCGTTGGTGACGAGGATGCGCATCAACCGCCCCCGGACGTCGAAGAAATGTGCGTGACCCCCGGCAGGTAGGGATGGAGGGCCTGGGGAATGGCGATCCGGCCGTGATCGTCCTGGTAGTTCTCCATCACCGCCACCAGAGTGCGGCCCACCGCCAGGCCCGAGCCGTTGAGGGTATGGACGAACCGCACGCCCTTCTCGCCGTCGCGCCGACAACGCGCGTCCATGCGCCGGGCCTGGAAATCCCCGCAGTTGGAGACCGAGCTGATCTCACGGAACTGCTTCTGCGACGGCAGCCATACCTCCAGGTCGTAGGTCTTCCTCACCGAAAAGCCCATGTCGCCCGCGCACAGGGTCATG